>JADGDT010000060.1 GCA_016744755.1 Ichthyobacteriaceae bacterium
ACTTCTTGAATATTATCAACAAGTTTCATTCTGTTCTTTGTGATAGAAAAACTTAGAAATTCATCTAATATTTTATCTCCTGCTTCTAAATCTTCTATTGTTTCTAGTAACGGAACAACACGTAAATTAGTGCTTAGAAGTTGTGTCTCTCTCATTATGAAATAAACAACAAGTAAATCACTAAGACTTCTAGTCATACTTACAATAATAGATCCAATACCATCAGATCCATAAAGGTTTATGTGGTGTCTTAATACTCTAAAATAATCTAAAACAGTATCTGCCTCTTTACCGTAAGATATTGTAATATCTGATAATGGAGAATGGTTCTTTAATTCCTCTGTAAGAAATTTAACTCTAGTTTCTTCGTCCCAATTACCAAAATCAAATTTATCGAATCCAGATTTCTCAAGAATTTGTGAAACTACTTTTTCGTGATACTCGCTATTCTGACGTATATCTAACTTTGCTAAATGAAATCCAAAGCTATGTACGGTACGTTCTACAGAAAATAATATATCGTGAACTACACCTATTCCTCCTGCTTCAATTAAAATCTCTCTAAGAAATTTTAAATCTGCGCTAAGTGCTTTACTTGATCTGTAGTGCTCACTTGAAGCACTATAATCTGCCGACATAGTGTTTTCTAGCTTTATTACAAGTAAACTACTGTACTGACGCCAAGGCTCTAAATGATTACGCTTAACTGCATTCTCTCCTTTTTCTCCTAAACTATTAGCCATCTCAGTAATAGCATCTAACAAGCTCTGAGGTACTTCGTTAGTAATTTCAGAAAGGGTCATTCTAGAAGCTAATTTAGAAAGTGCTTTATGTACTATTTTTAAAGCCGCTTCTCTATGAATAACCAAAGTATCGTGAGTAATACTAGGAGTTACAAATGGATGTCCATCTCTATCTCCTCCTACCCAACTTCCAAAATTAAGATTAGGATAATGCTCTGGTAAAGATAATTTTTCAGCATCAAATCCCATTGCAACCCACGTACTCTTAAGCTTAATATCGCTACTTTCTAATTGCAAAGGAAATGCTTTGCTTAAATAGTGAACTATGTTATTTCTTTCTGCTGTTAAATCTGGTTTTTCAAGATAAATCTCACCTGTTCTCCACCAGCGTTCTAGTATTTGGATGATTTTTTCTTTTATCACATACTTCTCAGTATCTGTAATATTTGAATTTTCATATTTTACTAAAAGTAAATATAACTCTCTGTGTAACTCAATTATTGTAACCCTTTTTGCTTCTGTTGGATGAGCTGTTAGTACAGGAGTTACATTTAAGGAAGAAATTGTTTTAACCATTTCATCTTCAGTAATACCCTCGTTCTTCCATATTTTAAATGTCTCTCCCCAAGATCCACGTATTGCAGATATTCCTTCTGCTTTTTCTAATTCTCTTCGGTATTGAGCTCCAGCATTCTCCTCTATAAGTGTTACTAGCTGAAAATAAATTCCAAAACTCTGAATTACTTTTTCGTCAGTAACATTACAATTTTCTATAGTTTCGCCATTAGATTCACTCGATTCTATAAGCCTAACAATATTATTTTCACCAATTCTATTTAGCATTTCCTTATAGCATGAAACTATAAAAGCACTATCCTCTTTAATTTTGATGAAACCTTTTTTTTCAATTTCTTCTCTCATTTCCTATTCAAAAATTAACTTTCCCAATTTTAATTATCGTAATTGTACTTAGTACACTTACTTATTATGTGACAAATATAACACAATTAAATTCTCTTGAAACATAATTTTTAAAAATTCTTAATTGGCAGAGTTCAAAAGCATTTAACAATACCAGTTTCGTTCATTAACATCAGTATTTAAAAGGATTTATCCTGAAGATAAAATATCCAACAATAATAATTGTAAGCTTTTAATCTTCAAAAAGTTTAAAATATTACAATGTAATTTTAATGTAAATACATAAAATAATTTCTATTAATAATCATTTTACAGCGAAACCACTTGTAAATTGTGGTTCCATCATTATTTGTATGGAATTTATACTTTAGAAAATTGGTTCATTGTTGAGCGGAACTACCCTAGTGAAATAAAAATAAATATACTTGCATATCGGCATACAGTCTCGAAACATCAATAGCAATATCAACAGTAATAACATCGTGTGTGTTTTGTTAGGTAATAGACCATATTCGGCTTTGGTTCGGCTATGGTTCGGCTACGCTCACCAACCACGCTCAGTGGAGGTTTTTCTACCAGCCTCGACATTTAGGCGGGCTTCGCTTTTGCCTTGCCTACTACAAGCAGGTACTCTATCCGTTACTACTTTATAATTACCTTTATTTCGACTGGAGCTTGCGGATCTACCTATCGGCAGACTGGATGGAGAAATCTTTATAAAAAGGAGAAGGAAATCTCTCCATGCGCTGATCTTAGTCGAGAGAGATAACTGTAACTTGTGGAGTTTTTTAAAAATAATTTAGACTTCAAGGTGATAATTATTCCATAACTTTAGAAGTCGTACCTAAAAATTAAACTAGTATGAAAAACAAGATTTTTGTCATAAAAAAACAGAAGCAACATGTTATTGATATTTCTAAATATATAAATACATAAATACACTCACACACACATTACACTCATTAACAACTACTTACCATACACATATTGATAATACATGAATGATTTGCGCTATTAAAATAAGTAGACTAAAGTGTCAAAAACTATATTTTTATTGTTTACATTTTTGTTGAAAGAATTATATCTATTGTTTTTCTTTATGATACCATATAAATTTTATATTTGTCCACTGAAAATCAATATACTTAATTAACTGAATAATTAAATATAACTATGTAAAATGGGTATAGAAGCACTATTAGTTTTTCCGTTGGCAGGGGTAGTATTAATCTTGATAGCCAACTTTTTAGCAAATTTTATTTCCTACAAATCTGATAATAAAGCCAAGAGAGAGCCTTACGAAAGTGGTGTTCCTACCATTGGTTCTACTTGGATACAATTTAGAGTAGGCTATTACTTATTTGCTATTATCTTCTTAATATTTGATGTAGAAGTTATATTTCTAATGCCTTGGGCTGTGGTATTTAAACAAGTTGGCTTTACTGCACTTGTAGAGATACTTATATTCCTATTAATATTAGGTATTGGATTACTTTACGCATGGAAAAAACGAGCATTACGATGGGAGTAGATTTACAAAATGAAAGCACTGAGCTGGGGCCAGATTTCCCAGGACAGTTAATTCCTGCAGGAAACGGTGGCAATATTGTTGTTTCCTCTATGGATGATTTAATAAACTGGGGACGTAAAAATTCTTTATGGCCTCTTTATTTTGGTACAAGTTGTTGTGCAATAGAGATGATGCAAACAGGTGCTGCAAAACACGATTGGGGACGTTTTGGATTTGAAGTAGCTAGACCTACTCCACGTCAGGCAGATCTTATTATAATTGCTGGTACAATTACTGTAAAAATGGCTCCTGTACTTCGTCGTTTATACGATCAGATGTCTGAGCCAAAGTATGTAATTGCCATGGGTGCTTGTGCTATTTCTGGTGGCCCTTTTTATTACAACTCTTACTCCGTGGTACGTGGTGCAGATCACGTAATACCTGTAGATGTTTATGTACCAGGATGCCCTCCAAGACCAGAAGCTCTTTTGGATGCTATGTTCGAACTTCAAGCAAAAATTGGAGAAGAAAGTATGGCTCACCGTGAGTTAAACAATCCTATAGACGGATTTGATGAAGGTAAAACTAAATAACTAACAACTATGAAAAAAGAAGAATTACAAAGCCTTTTGGAAAGTTGGTCGCTAGATTTAACTTTTATCGAAGGCGAAACTCAGTTTTTGGAGGTCGAAGTACCTGCCGAAAAACTATCTGAACTTTCTTTAAAATTAAAAGAAGAATCAGATACTGCATTTGATTATCTATTTGCACTTACAGGTGTTGACTACGGTAAAGATTTAGGAGTTGTTTATCACATAGAATCTACTACTCACAATCATATGATAGTATTGAAAGTTAAAACCTCTGATAGAGAAAATCCTAACTTCGATAGTGTTAACGATATATGGCCTGCCGCTTACTTTAACGAGAGTGAGGCTTACGATTTCTTTGGCATTAAATTTAACAATCACCCTCATCTAACAAGAATTTTTATGGATGAAGATTGGAAAGGTTGGCCAATGAGAAAAGACTACACGGATGAATTTAATATGCTAACTAGATAATTTAGATGGAAAACCAGATGGAAAATCAAGAATTTTTAGCAGATAAAATCCGAACTCAAGAATACCAACTTAATATGGGTCCTCAGCACCCCGCAACTCATGGGGTTATGCGTATGATATTACAGTTGGATGGTGAGGAAATAAAGAATGTAGAACCTGTACTTGGATATATTCACCGCTCTATTGAAAAAATGTGTGAAAAATCTTCTTATAAGCAGATTATACATCTTACTGATAGACTTGACTACTTATCGTCTCACATGAATAACGAAGCAGTAACTCTACTTGTAGAAAATGCTTTGGGAATTGAAGTGAACGATAGAATAAAAATAATTCGTACAATTATTGCCGAACTTACTCGTATGGCATCGCACCAACTTTGGTGGGGAGTAATGGGTATGGATACAGGAGCATTAACTACGTTTATGTATGCTTTTCGTGATAGAGAATTGATTAACGAAATAATGGAGGAAACTTGTGGTGCTCGTTTAACAATGAACTACAATATTATTGGTGGTTTGCGTTACGATATTCACGACAACTTTGTAAAACGTGTGAAAGAATTTATTGTACACTTTAAAGAAAAACTTCCTGAGTACGACAACTTACTTTCTAACAACGTTATTTTCCGTAAACGTACCGAAGGTGTTGGTATAATGACTAAAGAACAAGTTATTGCATATGGTATGAACGGACCTACAGCTCGTGCATCTGGTTTTGAGTGCGATATTCGTAAAAAACTTCCTTACAGTGCTTACGGCATGGTAGATTTTGAAGAAGTTTTACGTACCGAAGGAGATGCCTTTGCTCGTTACAAAGTTCGTATAGACGAAATGTGGCAATCAATGAATATTATCGAACAACTTATAGATAAAATTCCTGAGGACGATTTCAGAATGAAAACTAAACCTATTATCAAACTTCCTAAAGGAGATTTTTTACAACGTGTAGAAACTGCTCGTGGTGATTTTGGTGTTTATGCAATGAGTGATGGAGGTAAAAATCCAACACGTTTCAAGTTCCGTTCGCCTAGTTTTGCAAACCTTCACGGGTTAAACAAGATGAGCGAGAATACTAAAATTGGAGATTTAGTTGTTAACTTTTCAACCATTGACGTGGTTGTACCGGATATTGACAGATAAAAAATATTAGATATGATATTAGAATTATTAAATCAATTTATGCCGGCAGAAGTTGCTTTTTACGTAGAACTCGTAATAATTGCAGTAGTTTACTTAGGTGTATTTGCTCTTTTAGGATTGTTCTTAGTATGGATGGAGCGTAGAGTTGCCGGATTTTTTCAATTGCGTTTAGGTCCAAACCGTAGAGGCCCTAGTGGATTGTTTCAAACAGTAGCCGATGCCCTAAAATTGGTGTCAAAAGAACTTACTGCTACCGAAGGAAGAGATAAATTCCTTCACGGTATTGCACCTTATTTTGTTATTGTTGCAGCCTTAATGGCTCTTTCATTAATTCCCTTTTCTGCCGAGCTTCAAGCTTTCGACATTAACTTAGGTGTATTCTTTGTAACAGCGGTAACATCTATAGAAGTTGTAGGTATTTTCCTTGCAGGATGGGCATCAAACAATAAATACTCCCTTATTGGAGGTATGCGAAGTGGTATTCAAATGATTAGTTACGAGCTTTCTATTGGAATGACAATTGTAACTATGACAGTTTTGGCAGGAACTATTCAATTATCCGAAATTGTTGAAATGCAAAGAGGTGGATGGTTTATTTGGACTGGTCACATTCCTGCTTTTATCGGATTCATGGTATTCATGATTGCTGGTACTGCAGAATCTAACCGTACTCCTTTCGATTTAGTTGAGGCTGAATCTGAGCTAGGTGCAGGTTTCCACTCTGAGTATTCAGGTATGGGATTTGCTTATTTCTTCCTTGCTGAATTTGTAAACATGTTTATAATTTCTGCAATGGCAGTAACTCTATTCTTTGGAGGATGGTTACTTCCTTTTGAGATTGGAGCAGATATTCCTTTTGTAGGAGCTATAATTTTTGTTGTGAAAACACTATCAGTTGTTTTCTTAATGATGTGGTTTCGTTGGACTTTCCCACGTTTGCGTATAGATCAACTTCTAACATTAGAATGGAAATATTTAATTCCTATTAGTATGGTTAATATTGTTGTTATGGCAATATTAGTTTGGTTAGGGTTAACTTTTTAATAAAGAATTATGAGTTATTTTAAAGATATATTCAACGCAGTAAAAACCCTACTAACGGGTATGAAGATTACTGGAAGGTATTTTTTCGTAAATCTTTTCACAAGAAGAGATGTAATCACGGTTCAGTATCCTGATAATATTGATACTCTAAAAATGCACGACAGGTTTAGAGGAGAAGTAATTATGGGACACGATGAAAACAACATGCACCAGTGCGATGCTTGTACTATTTGCGAAAATGCTTGTCCGAACGGAACTATCGAGATTATTTGGGATAAAGAAAAAAATCCTGAAACAGGCAAAACTCAGAAAGTACTTCTAAACCATATTTACCATTTAGAGATGTGTACTATGTGTGGAGAGTGTATTGAGGCTTGTCCTTCTGATGCAATTGAGTGGGGACAAAATTTCCACCATGTAACTCGCGATAGAAGTAACCTTACTAAATCACTAAATAGACCTGAGTCTATACTTAATCCTAATTTTGTAAAATCTAAAAAATAATGGAAAGTATCGTATTTTATATTATTGCATTAATCATGGTAACATTTGCTGTGATGTCGGTTTCTAGTAGAAACATAATGCGTTCGATTGTATATCTGCTTTTTGTGATGATAGGTCTATCTGGAGTTTATTTTATGCTAGATTTTAGTTTCTTAGGTGCTGTACAATTAGTTGTTTATGCAGGAGGTGTAATTATCCTTTACATTACTTCTATAATGCTTATCGAAAAAATTGGAGAGTCAATGGATAAACCAAAACTTCTACAACAAATAATTGCTGCGGTAATTACAAGCTTAGGAGCTGGTGTAACACTATTTGCTATTTACTCTTATAACTTTAATATGGTTGCAGATATCAATAATATTACAACTGTTGAGGATGTTGGTTTTGCTTTACTTAATTATGGAGAAAATGGTTACATCTTACCATTTGAGATAATAAGTATGTTACTACTAGCAGCTATGGTTGGAGCAATTGTTATTGCTAAAAGCGGTAAGAGTACTAATTCAAACGAACTTAAAAACTAAGCTTTATGATATTAGGAGTTAGTATATATGAGATTTTAACCTTGAGCACAATAATTTTCTTTATTGGTGTTTACGGTTTTGTTACTCGAAAAAACTTAATCGGAATGTTAATGGCCGTTGAACTTATTTTAAATTCAACTGCATTAAACTTCGTTGCTATAAACAAATATTTGTATCCAGATTTAATTGAAGGAGGTATCTTTTCTTTATTTATAATCGCGATAGCTGCTGCCGAAACTGCTTTGGCACTAGCAATTATAATCAACCTTTACAGATTGGTTATGTCGTTGAATACAGATAATTTAGAAACTATGAAAAACTAATCACAATGGATTCTAGTTATACTATATTAATATTGTTAATCCCAATTTTTACATTTTTCCTACTTGGGTTTAACTTCAAACGTATCAAAGAGCCTACTTCTGGTATTATCGGAACTGCTCTTATTGGAACTACAGCATTAATCTCTTACTTTACAGCTTTCCAGTATTTCACTGGTGCTATGAAAGGAGCTATTGTTGATGGTGTTTATCAGAAAGTTTACACTATGAATACAGTGTGGATTGAGTTTTCTGACACACTTCATATAGACATGGGAATCTTAATTGATCCTATTACTGCGATGATGCTTATTGTTGTACCAACAATTTCGCTTATGGCAAACATGTACTCTATTGGCTACATGCATGGCGAATCTGGTTACACACGTTTCTTTGCTTACTTGAGTTTGTTTACATTCTCAATGTTAGGTTTAGTTTTATCTACAAACATATTTATGATTTACATTTTCTGGGAAATGGTGGGTGTATCTTCATACTTATTAATTGGATATTACTACAACAAACCATCGGCAGTACTTGCTGCAAAGAAAGCCTTTATCGTTACACGTTTTGCTGATTTCGGTTTCCTTATGGGGATATTGATGTTGGGTTACTACGGAGGTTCTTGGGATTTTAAAGTATTAAGTGATCTTGGATTTATTGAAAGTTTACAACAAGCTTACGGTGCTGTTTTCATGGGATTATCTGTAATCACTTGGGCATTAATTCTAATATTTATGGGTGGCGCTGGTAAATCGGCAATGTTCCCTCTTCATATTTGGTTACCAGATGCAATGGAAGGACCAACACCAGTTTCAGCATTAATTCACGCTGCAACAATGGTAGTAGCAGGTGTATTCTTAGTAGCACGTTTATTTGGTCTTTTCCACTTTATGGATGATGGGGCAGCATTAACAGTTGTAGCTTACGTTGGAGCATTATCTACCCTATTCGCTGCAATTATTGCATTTACTCAACACGATATAAAACGAGTATTGGCATTCTCTACAATGTCGCAAATTGGTTACATGATGTTAGCTCTTGGTGTATCAGGTTATTCTGGTCATGATGGGCTTGGTTTTATGGCATCAATGTTCCACTTGTTTACACACGCAATGTTTAAAGCATTACTATTCTTAGGTGCTGGATCAATTATCCACGCAGTACATAGTAATTATATGCAAGATATGGGAGGATTACGCAAGTATATGCCTATTACTCACATCACCTTCTTAATTGCTGCATTAGCTATATCTGGAGTTCCGCCTTTGGCAGGTTTCTGGAGTAAAGATGAAATTCTTGTAGCTGCATTACACGACAATACTTTAATATTTGCCGTTGGATATATAGTTGCAGGTATGACAGCATTTTATATGTTCCGTTTATATTTTAGAATATTCTGGTGGAATGAGCCTAACTATAAACACACTCCACATGAGTCAACTAATACAATGACTATCCCTTTAATAGTATTGGCTGTAATGACAATTGTATCAGGATTTATTCCTTTCCACAACCTAGTTACTGCTGATGGTGCTCATATTGAAACTCATATAGATTGGGCTACTGCAGGAGCTTCTGTTGCTGTTGGCCTTGTAGGTATTTTAATTGCAATGTTTATGTACAAGAAAGAAAACACTATATCTAAGCGTTTCAGAAGTGGATTTGGAAATTTCTACGAAGCTGCTTTTGCAAAGTTTTATATAGATGAGTTGTACATGTTTGTTACTAAAAAAATTATTTTCGCTAAAATCTCTGCTCCTTCTGCTTGGTTCGATCGCAACGTTGTTGATGCATCTATGAACGGAGTTGGAAACGGAACAGTTTGGATTGCCGAGAAAATAAAGGGATTACAATCAGGAAAAGTACAGGACTATGCAATGTTCTTTATTTCTGGTGTGGTTGTGATAGCAATGTTATTTTGGTTTTTTATATAAACATTAGATAGAGAAAAAAATGGATATTTTATCGTTATTTGTAATAGTACCAGTACTTACAGTAATTGCTCTGATGTTTACAAAAGGTCAGAATAATTATCGTGTAGTTACTGCGATTGGGTCGGGCGTACAGCTTATTATGGCTTTCAATCTTTTGTACCAGTTCTTAGCAATAAGAGAAGCTGGTAATACAGACACAATGGTCTTTATGCAAGATTATATGTGGTTTAAATCAATGAACATTCACTATGCCATTGGTGTAGATGGCATATCGGTATTAATGATAATGCTGACTTCAATTATTGTACTTGCCGGAACTTTTATTTCGTGGAAAGTAGATGATTTAGCAAAAGAATTTTTCATATTCTTGATTATACTTGCTGCTGGAGTTTACGGATTCTTCATTTCTATAGATTTGTTTACAATGTTCGTATTTTACGAGATAGCTGTAATTCCAATGTACCTACTTATTGGTCTTTGGGGATCTGGCCCTCGTGAATACTCAGCAATGAAACTTACTTTGATGCTGATGGGAGCTTCTGCCCTATTGCTTGTTGCTATCTTCGGATTATACTTCAACTCTAATGTAGATGGTGGAGCTTTAACGTTTAATATTTTCGAAATTTCTCAGGTAAATATTCCTGTTGAAGCTCAGAAATTATTCTTCCCTCTAGCATTTATAGGATTTGCAGTTATTGGAGCTTTATTCCCTTTTCATACTTGGTCTCCTGATGGACATGCCTCGGCACCAACAGCAGTATCAATGTTACACGCAGGTGTATTAATGAAATTAGGGGGATATGGTGTTTTCCGTATTGCAATGTTCTTAATGCCTGAAGGAGCACACTACTGGAGCGAATTTTTTATGATACTTGCTGTAATTGGTGTTGCTTATGGAGCTATTGCTGCAGTTAGCCAAACAGACCTAAAATACATTAATGCTTACTCTTCTGTTTCTCATCTTGGTATGGTTCTTTTAGCCCTACTTATGATGAATGAAGTAGCATGGAGAGGTGCAATGTTACAATCTCTTTCTCACGGATTTATTACTTCTTTATTCTTTGCCTTAATTGGTATTGTTTACGGGCGTACACATACTCGTGATATTGCCAAAATGGGTGGGTTAATGACTATCATGCCAATTATAGGTACACTTTATGTAATTGCTGGTATGGCTAATCTTGGTCTTCCAGGTTTCTCTGGATTTGCTGCAGAGATGAATATTTTTGTTGGTGCTTTCCAACATCCTGATATGTTCCACAGAATAATTACTATTATCGCAGTATCGGCAATTGTTACAACAGCAGTTTACATGTTGCGTTTGGTTGGTAAAATAATGATGGGACCTGTAATGGAAGAGTACAAACACTTACCTGCTATTACTTGGTACGAGAAAGCTGGTACTTTTGTACTTGTACTGTTCAGTATGCTTATTGGTATATTCCCTTTCTTTTGGAGCGATATTATCGACGAGGCAATCAAGCCATTTATACAAGGAATATTATCAGTTTAAAAATATAAAAAGATGAATCGAGTATGTGCCAAAAAATTCACTCATAATGAATTGACTCAAGCCTCATGCGAACACCATCTGACAATTGAAAAAAAAATATAAACAGATGAATTTAGACACTTTTTTATTAATGAGACACGAGATAGGATTAACTATCATAGTTCTCTTATTATTGTTGGCCGACATCTTCATGGAAGATAAAAAGAAGGTTAACACTGTTGCAGTTGCTTTATTTGCAATTTACACAGCTATAGGTTTTGTACCTATGGATAGCGGTGAGTTATTTGGAGGTATGTTCAGCACTACTCCACTAATTGTTGCTTTCAAGAATATTCTTAATGTTGGAGTTTTACTTATACTTATGATATCCGTATCGTGGGTAAACAAGAAAATGCTTCCTATTAACAAAGTTAGTGAGTACTATGTTTTAATGGTATCATCGCTACTTGGAATGTTCTTTATGATTTCGGCAGGTAACTTCCTTATGCTTTACATAGGTTTAGAACTTGCTACTTTACCTGTTGCGGCATTGGCTTCTTACGATATGTTTAACCGCAAATCGTCAGAGGCAGGTATCAAATTAATTTTATCTGCTGCACTATCTTCAGGTATTCTTTTATTCGGTATTTCTATAACTTATGCAATTACAGGGTCAATGTATTTTGATATTATTGCTGGTAACATGGGATTATCTTATCTAGGTATTTTAGGTATGGTGATGGTATTTGCAGGTATTGCTTTCAAAGTATCGTTAGTTCCTTTCCATTTCTGGACGGCTGATGTTTATGAAGGAGCACCAACGCCTGTTACTTCATTCCTATCGGTAATTTCAAAAGGAGCTGCAGTATTTGTATTGATGATACTTCTATTTAAGGTATTCCCCGACATGAAAGGTATTTGGATAAACTTACTTTATGGTTTATCTATACTTACTATGTTTGTTGGTAACTTGTTTGCATTACGTCAAACAAATCTACAGCGTTTTATGGCATTTTCATCTATAGCACAAGCAGGGTTTATACTTTTAGGTTTCCTTAGTGTTGATGAATTAGCTGTAAGTTCAATTGTTTATTTCATAGCTATTTATATTTTATCAAATATTGTAGTGTTCGGAGCAATACAAGCAGTAGGTCTTGCAAGTGGCAAATACGAAATGGACGATTATACAGGTCTTTACAGAACTAATCCAAAAATAAGCATAGTACTTATGTTGGGTTTATTCTCTTTGGCAGGTATTCCTCCTATAGCAGGATTTTTCGGTAAATTCTTCCTTTACTCAGCAGCAGCTAGTCAAGGATATTATATGCTAGTATTTATTGCTGTTGTAAACGTAACAATATCATTGTACTACTACCTAAAAGTTATTCGTGCATCGTGGTTACGTAAGTCTGATGATTCTATTCCTTATTTTGAAAGCGATAGTTTCCTTAAAGCAGGTGTTCTTATTGCTACAGTAGGATTACTAATTTTAGGAGTTGCTAGTCCTTATTACGAATACATATATTCTTTAAGTAACATTTTTAATTAAACTGAATATGGCTTTAACATATAAACATACATTTGGAAAGATAGGCGACACACGTGTGAGCTTTGTTGAAAAAGGTATTGCAAAAGAGCGTATGGAATTCTTAAAAGGTTTATTAGAACTTAACGGATTTACAGTACTCTTAGAAGAAAAAGCTTCTAAAAAAGAAGACGAAGAACCTACTTTTACAGTTGCAGTTGACGATATGATGTTCAACCCTATAAACTGGGTTTACGACAGACGTTTAAAAACTGCCGATGGTAGAATAGTTACCCACGAATACTGGGAAAATAGTGGTGGCGAAACAAAACCGCAATACTGGGAAGCTCGTTACGAAAACGGACAAGAAGGTTATTACTAGAGGTTCTAGTTGCTGGTTAATGGTTACTAGTTTTTAGATATATTTTAAATGCCACTTCATATTTTGGAGTGGCATTTATCTATTTAAAAAACTAATCGTACTGATTCAAAATATATTACTGATCAATCACTAAACTAATTCATTCAAAGCATCTTCTATTTTTTCAGTCTTTGTCATTTTGTAATCAATTCCAAGTGCCACTACTCCTTCTTTAAAGTGCTTACCTAAATGACGAGTGATAAACAACACATTACGAGAAGCTAATTCATGTAATATTTTTTTATGACTATGTCCCGAATGAATGTTGTGTCCTTTCCCTATTCCTTTACCATCGCCTGAATTTGTGCTGTGGTTGTGATTATCCCCATGACCTTCTCCATGATCGTGATTGTGATCATGGCTATGACTACTCTCATCTTCATGCCCGTGATCGTGGTTGTGTTCATGTTTATTAGCAATGTATTCTATATCTTTTACCTCTCTTTCCTCAATTGTATAAACAGCAAACAACCTTGCTCTACCCGTCATTCTACTAATTGTTACTTTATCATCTGTTGCAAATGCTACTTTCATAATTATTATGTTTTGTTATATCAAAAAAAATTGATTCAGTGATATGGTAATGGAGTGATGTGAAATTAATAAACACATCTCCTAATCACTCTTAACTGCTAACTTTAACTCTTCACTATTACCTCTTCACTGCTAACTGCTAAAGCAAAACTATAAAATTAGAATCATTCTAAATAAATTTTATATAACAATCTGAAAGAATTAAAACCTTTATCCTTGGACTTAGTTAAAACAACATCAGTTACCAAAGCATTTTCTGAGACTATTCTACACCATTCAACAAAATTATCCAGCATACCCTGCTTCAGTTTCTATGTAAACATTACCATTAGGCAAATTCATAATGTATCTTTTAATACCAAACTCTATTGCCTTATCTAAAGTAGATTGTCTAAACCAAATTATATGTATTTTACCACTAATCACAATGTTAAGATGCTCCAAATTTTCTGCATTTAATTTTCTATTCTATTCAATAAAACTACATTATATTTGTTTAAAATTACAAAAGGAAAGATTTATTTCCTATAACAATTATACAACAACAGCCAAAGCCGAAGCCAATAGCTATAGGTCATTGGCCAAAAGCTATAATACATATGAAATTTGATAAAGTTTACCCTCTAGAAAAAATTGCAGAAATAATTAATCAAGAATTTATCGGTGATCCAAACTTTGAAGTACACGGAATGAATGAAATTCATGTTGTTGAGTCAGGAGATATTGTTTTTGTGGACCATCCTAAATATTACGACGTAGCTCTAGAATCCGCAGCAACAATAGTTCTTATCAACAAAAAAGTTGATTGTCCTGTGGGAAAAGCACTTCTTATTTCCGATGATCCTTTTCGCGATTTCAACAAACTTACAAATCACTTCAATCCATTTATTGCACAGTCAGTTGCTATCGCTGATACTGCTGTAATTGGCGAAGGAACAGTAATTCAGCCTAACGTAGTACTTGGCGACAATGTAAAAATTGGAAAAAATTGTATTATACACCCTAACGTAACAATTTACAAAAATGCTATTATTGGCAATAATGTAATTATACACGCAAACACTGTTTTAGGAGCTGATGCATTTTACTACAAACGTAGACCAGAAGGCTACGACAGATTACTTTCGGGTGGGAATGTAGTTTTAGAAGACAATGTAGAAATTGGTGCTTCGTGTACAATTGATCGTGGAGTTTCTGGCTCAACAACTATTAAGTACGGAACAAAAATTGACAATAGCGTACAAATTGGTCATGATACAGTTGTAGGTAAACATTGCTTAATTGCATCGCAAACAGGTATTGCAGGTGCAAATGTTATTGAAGATGAAGTAATAATGTGGGGTCAAGTTGGACTTACAAGCGGAATTACTATTGCCAAGAAAACAGTTATTCTTGCACAATCGGGAATTACTAAATCTACAGAACCAGGAACTACTTATTTCGGATCGCCAGCAGTAGAAGTAAGACGCGGTTACAGAGAACTAGCTGCCATCAGAAGTTTACCAGAATTCTTAAGAAAAGCGAAGAAGTAATAGTTTATCGCTTCGCGGGTTATGTGCCTTTGGCACTTGTTTGTAGTACTTCGTACTTACTGTTTAGTAGTATTTATTTCTAAACTAGAAGTTGCTTTAGCAACTATAACCAGAAAGCACAGCTTTCGATAATCAGCGAAGCGATAACCCTTTAGCCATAAACATGATATCTTTCATATTGTTACAATTCTTAAAACATCAAAAAAACACATGTAAAGATTTGCATACTTATGTAATTAACATATTTTTGTTTCAAACAAATTGAACTATAATTATAACCAGAATTATATCAAATGAGTATTTTAGTTAACAAGAATTCAAAAATCCTTGTACAAGGATTTACAGGTGGAGAGGGTACTTTCCATGCTGGACAAATGATAGATTACGGAACCAATGTGGTTGGAGGAGTGACACCTGGCAAAGGTGGGCAAACTCACTTGGACAAACCCGTATTTAATACAGTTGCCGAAGCTGTAGAAAAAACTTCTGCTGATGTTTCAATGATTTTAGTTCCACCTCCATTTGCAGCCGATGCAATTATGGAAGCTGCCGAAGCAGGAATTAAAGTTATTATTTGTATTACCGAAGGTATCCCTACAAAAGATATGGTTACCGTTAAGGAATATTTAGCAGATAAAGACAGCCGTTTAATCGGGCCAAACTGTCCTGGTATCATCACTCCTGATGGAGCAAAAGTTGGTATTATGCCAGGTTTCGTATTCAAAACAGGTAAGATTGGTATAGTTTCAAAATCGGGTACACTTACTTACGAAGCTGCCGATCAGGTTGTAAAAGCCGGATTAGGAGTTTCTACTGCTATTGGTATTGGAGGAGATCCTATTATTGGAACTACTACAAAAGAAGCTGTAGAGATGTTTATGAACGATCCTGAGACTGACGCTATTGTAATGATAGGTGAAATTGGAGGATCTATGGAAGCTGATGCTGCTGAGTACGTTAGAGATTTCGGTACTAAGCCAGTTGTAGGTTTCATAGCAGGTCAGACTGCACCAGTAGGTAGAACAATGGGTCATGCAGGAGCAATTGTTGGAGGAAAAGACGATACAGCTCAAGCTAAAATGGCTATTATGGCAGAGTGCGGAATCAACGTAGTTAACTCGCCAGCAGAAATTGGGAAGAAAGTTGCTGAAATAATGGCATAAGGTCATTAGCAAACAATTATATTCAATACCTTCTTTATTTTATAAGGAAGGTATTTTTTTGTATCAAATTTTATTAGAGCCAAATACTACAATCCAATATAATAAACGAACCAAAAATCCAATACCAATTGAATTTAAAAATGTAATAATTTTGATATTCTCTTAGATTATGCTCCAACTAAAGCTTTACAATAGATATCTATTGAAGACCAAGACAACAATCAATTATACATCAAAATAGAAAGTCAAACTTTATCTATTTCATTTTATCATATTATATATGATGATAATAGGAGCTAAGAAAACTAATTTAAATTTCATTATAACGCTTTGTTAGAAAATGAAGATTATAATAAATATTTAATAAAATGAAAACAAATAAAAAAATATTACACGACAAAGAATACCGTAATAACCTATTAGAGCTTGATTCTTAATATCCAGACTATTTGAAGTTGTAAATTATTAAAATATTGTAAGACAAATTATTAAATGCTTATGCCCTGAGTTATTCTAACTTGAGTGATATTTTTTATATTAAAATAGCTATTTTTGTTTTTTTACTAGTTTAAGGTGTAGCCTCAACGGAAACAATTAAACTATTCAACTGTTAAACAATTAAACATGTTAAATAATCTTCCATTAATAAAGAATTTAGAAAGTGATAACTTTTTTTTACTAGCTGGACCTTGCGCTATTGAAGGTGAAGAAATGGCACTTCGTATTGCTGAGAGAGTTGTAGAAATAACTGATAAACTAAAGATTCCTTATGTATTTAAAGGGTCTTTCAAGAAAGCTAATCGCTCTAGGTTAGATTCATTTACAGGTATTGGCGATGAAAAAGCACTTAAAATACTAGAAAAAATTAGCAAGACTTTCGGTATACCAACAGTTACGGATATTCACACCAACGAAGATGCTGTAATGGCTGCAGAATATGTTGATATTCTTCAGATACCTGCTTTTTTAGTAAGACAGACAGACTTGGTTGTAGCAGCTGCTAAAACTGGTAAGTTTGTAAACTTGAAAAAAGGTCAGTTTATGGCTCCAGAATCTATGCAACATGCTGTTGTTAAAGTTCAGGAAAGTGGAAATAACAATGTTCTACTTACCGATAGAGGAACAATGTTTGGCTACCAAGACATGATTGTTGATTTTAGAGGAGTTCCAACAATGAAACAATTTGCTCCTGTAATTATGGATATTACACACTCTTTGCAACAACCAAATCAAACTTCGGGTGTTACAGGAGGAAGACCAGATATGATTGAAACTATTGGTAAAGCCGCAATTGCAACTGGTGCCGATGGTATCTTTATTGAAACTCACTTCGATCCCGCAAATGCGAAATCTGACGGAGCCAACATGCTTCACCTAGACCATTTCGAAGATTTAATGACAAAGTTAGTAGCAATTAGACAAACGGTTAATAAATTCTAAATTATCAATATTTAAATATTGAGACAAAGAGAGGATTGAAGCAATACTGCAATTCTCTATTTTTGTTTACATATTATTTTAAGGGTAGAACCAATTAAATTTAAACTATTCTATTCTTATTACAAGAATTTGAGTGCTATCTAGTCTAGCATGTAATATCAAATCATACACAATGAATTGATAAGATTAAATTGATAAATTAGGCTAATTATCCTTTTATAACTCTACTCAGATATCAATCCATTACATTTTATCGAAACTTACGATAACAAATGATAAAATAATCCAAAATCACAGATTTATAGTGATAATAATTGATAATTGTTCTGTCACCTAAACTGTCACCCAAAAAAGAAACCCTCAGTAAACACTTAGGGTTTCGGGCTTTTTGGCGGAGAAAGAGAAACTACATTCAATCTCCCCCACTACCCTATTCTACTACTGCTCACAGAGTTTATGTTTTGCTTGATGAAGCATAGGTGAAACATTTTCAGGTGTCAATTTTATTGTTTTTACAATGGTACATTTAACTATTTGGTAACATTGAGAATTTGATATATAGCTTTTTCAAGCGAAAAATAAATATAGGTCTCCTAATCTAGTCTAATATCCCATCTGATATCTTTTAAACGGCTTTCAACTATTTTCATTGATGTAGAGAATGTTATTAGTTCACTTATTAATATTCACATTATCTTATCAATTCGCAGTTTTAGAGCACTCAACCTACTGTAATCTTCTTTTAACTCTTCAATTTTCACTATAAATTCATTCTGCTTGTTTCTGTGTTTTGCAAGTTGTTTAAGTTCTTTTAGTAACTTTACAGCGGGATTGCTATTTGCAATAATCATCTGATTGTCAGGTGTTCTTTCTAATATACTTTTGGGATAAATTTTATTGAGTTTATTTTGAATATCTTTATTCTCAGGAATATTAATAACAAAACTTTTTTGATTTTCTTCTAATGAATTTTCAATGGCTAAATCATGGATCTGATGAATAATATTATTAACTTCTCTTTCTTTAGTGTCTTCATTTGATTCATTAAGCCAACGATTAATCATTCTACTTTAATCATCTATACTATCAGCTTGATTCATTAGTTGACTAACCAAATCCTCCATAAATAGCTCACAATTCTTTTTAGTATCATTAAAATAATCATGATAATACCTTATTGCTTTTTCATTTTCGGGGTTCCCATCTAAAACATAATCACTCACTATCACATTATTTACTTGGTTTCTACCATAAATACCATTTTCAGTTAGATTGGCACTACCTACAATAACTCTTATTTCGTTTTCATTTTTTAACATGTAAAACTTATCGTGTATAGTAGCTTTATTTTTAGCTTGAATATGTAGATGCCATTTTTCAGATTTAAGATTCTGAATAATTAATGAAACTTTTTCTCTATCATCCTTTAGTTCATCTTTGAATTGGTCTGTAACACTTTTCCCTATAACTCCATTAATTTTGTTGGTTCTACCCTGAATGTTGTGGAAAGTATTAAATTGCTAAAATGTTTTCAGAGCAATTTTTTGATATAATACTAAACTTTGGTGACTCATGGAAAGTGACAAAAGTTTAAGTAGATTTTAAAACATCAGAGGTAGATGTTTTTATC
>JADGDT010000061.1 GCA_016744755.1 Ichthyobacteriaceae bacterium
GGAGAATATCAATAATCACCAAGCAAATAAGCTTAGAGAATTAATTCCTACAAAACTTAATTTTCCAGATTTAGGTATGTAGTAGGCCGAAGGCTTACCCATCAAAACTTAAAACAAGTCTTTTGTAGCGGGCAGCAGCAATGATCTGAAATCCTGCATTAGTCAATGAAGATAAATCTTTAAAAGATTGACGGAGTTGTTCTCCTCCAACATCGGTTGATTGAGATGCTAAAAGAGCATAAGGTGTAACTACAAAGCCCTAATCATCCATTTTATCTACATCTTGGTATTTACTGTTCGTTTCTGTTTCTTGCCCAAACAAGTTGCTCAAGCTAACAAGTAACGCAATCAAAATAAAACTATTTTTTTTCATAATTTAATCTTTCAATGTTTTAACTTCATCCTTAGCAGCTTCTAAATCAATTAGAAATGAGGGTTGGTATGTAACATGGCAACTGCGGTTGCTCCCATCATTCTACCGTTAACAACATCACTATGCCAGTGCACATTACAAACATTACGACTAATTCCGAATTCTTTACCTCTTTCCAGAATTGCATCGGCTTGTGCAGCAAAAACTTCTGCTAAAATTAGTGCCCATGCCCACATATAATTATTATTTAAAATGACACCGCTAAACCCAATTGTAAATACTGGTTTTTTGCACCAATATCATTTAGGTTTATCATACCCCAGTTATATCTTAGTTCTAGTGAGACCATTAAAATTTTTACTCCCAAACCAGCTTGCAAAGGCATATCAAACCAATTTGACTTCTCAGTCAGTGGATCAGTAGTCGTATCTAGAAATTTATTGTTTTCAGCTACCTTAAAGTTTAAAGCTGTTCCACCAGTTGCATAAACAGGCCCAAATTTTACTTTAAGATATAAAGGGACACTTAAATAATGAAGTTTTCTTTTTAAGTCAATTGAATTTGATTCAAAGCCATTTTGAAAATACTCTAATCCAGAACCAAAATATAACATTGGTATCAACTTTTTTTCTTTAAAAGCCCCTACATAAAAAGAGTTTAAAGCAACAATGGAGGCAGCCTGATAACCATCTACATTGATAATTGATGATTGATATCCTGCTCGTATTCCAATTTTTTGAGGTTTCTCATCTTGTGCAAAGGTTGATTGAAAAGCACTTAATAAAACTAAAACAATAATAATTTTTTTCATGATTTTTTATAATTTAATTGTTAGATAAATAATTAGTTTATTTGATTAGAAATACTGTTAAGTTCTTGTAATATAGCTATTATTAGCTATTTACCTTTAAAAATACTTGTTGGCAACAATATTTGTGCTTGTATTCGCAATTGCCATTCAGGACCAAAATCTGGTCTAATTACATTATTGTATAATCCGGTTTGTACATTAAGAGGTAGTTTCCCTCCAAGTAGCATCACTTTTCCAACACCTGCACCTACAGGTACTATCCATTGATCCCCAGATTCAGCTGTCCAATCGGCTGTGATAATGGGTGCACTGTTTACATACCAACCGTTACCCAACTGACGAACAACAAATAAATTTGCCAACATGTGATTTATATTATCTCTATCTTCGTTTCCTGCAAACGACCAGGTGTTGTTTACTAAAATACCTATGGTCCAATCTCCTGGTTGAACCATTACTAGAGCTGACGACCCAGCGCTCCATTTTTCAGTACCACGCATGCTTCCTCCTGTTGGTAATTCTAAAACAGGTCCAATTCCCCAAATCAATCCTTTGCTTTCAGGAACATAAAATGCAGTAAATACGATATCGGCCAGTCCTGAAGTGAGCTTACCTGTTTCATTACCATAATCGGGTATGCTAACAATCGGCATAATTGTCCGGGTAATTACTTTTCCATTGAACAAAGGAATTACGGGTTGAATATTTAAAATGTTCGTATTTCGGTCGAATGGCCCTTGATTCATATTCAGGTTATTCTGAAATGGGAAACTCATCAGGTTTGCCACCGGATTGGCTGCTTGTTTGGCTAACTCTTCTTGTGATAGTCCTTCTGTTGGTTCTTCTGCTGTTGTTTCTTGGGCATTTACTGAGAACACCCCAAATAATATTGTTAATAATAATATAAGCTTTTTCATAGTATTTTTATTTTATTAAACATGCACTGATTTAAACATTCTGCTGTTTTGCAATTTAGAATTGCAAGTTTCACAAAATGGCTAAACCAGCGTACTTATTTATTTTTTAGCTACTTTTTTAATAGCTGGAAACTTCAAACCTTTAGCAGGCTCATAAACTCTAAAAATACCATAATAGTCAAGCCCAGCGGATGGAATTGCATTTTCGCCTAAGCCTTCAGGATTAATACGTATCGTATATGTTCCATCAGGATTTGCCTTTGCATTATAAGAGGTAATATCATAAATATTCTTTTTATTAGGGATTAAAAATCGGTCTGCAAAAGAGTAGATTGTTAGCGTCCAGTATCCCTTATCATTTCTTAGGAGCCCATCTTTAGGAACGATAACTTCATACGAGCCTTTACCGTTTAAACGTTCTTTATTTTGATCAAAGAGGAGCGCACCATACTGAACATATCGTGCCTGTGTTCCCAATTGACCTCCACTTACACCAGCTGCTCTGTCCAAATCACCTCCACCTTCATAAACTGATACAAATTGTTTGGCTGCATCATGTCCTCCTTCTGCATAGGTATTAATTATCTTAAGGGCTGCATCTTCTACATCTTTAGAAAAGCTAGGAACAATAAATGGGGCATCTCCACCACCTCCGCTCAGTTTTATTTTTTTTGCAAGTTCCATAACCTCTTCTTCATTATCAACCATTACTTGACGTGTAAAGGCAAGTCCCTGGAAAGTTTGTAATACAATCTCATAGGCACCTTTGATAGGACTTTTTTGATGTGGTAAACGAATAACTATCGGTTTTTCGGGCATCACACGTACTTCCATAAAGTGATTCATATCAAATACCGATAGTGAATAGTATTTGTCGTACTTAGGCATGGTAACAACCAAGGGTTCGTTTGATATATTAAACCAAGTGTAACCATAGTTTGTACCTGCTTGTACGGTTACCACTGTTTTATCTTCTGCGGTAGCTGAACCTGTAAACTGCCACTCGCCCATTTTGTGCTTTTTGAGCCAGGCATCTCTCATCTCTACCTGTTTTATGGCAGGAAACCATTTTATGTATTCTGCCACATCAGCACTGCTAGGGACTTTAGTAGCTTCTTCTTGGGCATTAACATAGCTGCTCAAAAATATAAGCGTTGCAAATGCTACTCCTGATAATAATTTATATTTCTTCATTTTTTACTATTTAGTTATCTTGATTTTATTCATTGGATATTTTTGGTCGAAGAAACCTTGTTCTGGGCCATACAATCTTAGATAGACAAAGAATGATTCTCCTTTGTTAGACTGAATCCAGTTGTTTTCTTTTCCTTTTGGCGCTTCTGGACCAAAATACAAATCAACCGAGCCATCACTATTATTCACTAAATTTTCTGAGCGTGAAGATAGGTCTGCACGTCTGGTCTCATTTATAATAATTAAACGATTTTTTATGTCATAAACTGTAATCGACCAGAAGTTTGCTGCTGGTGGGTTAGGCTCTATGTGAAGGCTGTAGTTATTCTCGCCCATCAGTGCGTTGCCATCCGCATCGTAATACGATCCTAAATAAGCAGAACCTTTTCCTGCAACTCTTGATATCATTCCTATAGAAGTCGTAATTGCTTCAAATGTATAAGAAGTACGCTCGTTAAACATGGAATAAGTTTCCATATCTATTTTAGGATGCATTCCAGCCATAGCATCTGACCATCCTGAAGCATCACCATAAAGTGCTGAGGCAAATTTTTCTTTGGTTTTATTAAATGCAGTAGCTTGCGCCATTGCCATTCCTGTTTTTACCCCTTCTAGTAAAATTTCTTTTTGATAGGCTGTTGGCTTAAAAGGTTTTCCTTTTTCGATGCCAAAATCTCTTAACCAAGCATAGAAAAAACGATCGCGGTCTGCCATAGGTTCTTTTTGTACATAAGCATTTACCAAGTCCCAATACTCCATTCCAACTGGTGCAGTACCAATGGTAACCTTGTCAGTTGGTTTTGGATTAAAAGTAACATATTTTGTTTCGGGTGGGTTGGCAGCATCAGACAATTTGTAAGAAGTTACAGCCGTTTTAAGCTTGTCTGCTTCTGCGCCAACACCCAATACACGATAAAAGTAACCGAATATAAAGGTATTGCTATGTACAATTTCACCTTCAAAATCTTTTGGGTAATCTTGACCAGGCCCAACAAAAAGAAGGGTCTCTTTTTTCCCTGAACCAATTTCTTTAATAGGTTCTTGCCAAGCGTTATTAGCTACACCAAATACACCTCCTGCTGGAATATTTACAACCAAAGGCCCTGTAGCCGATAAATCTATATTAGAAACCGTATAAGGAGTTGTAACATTTGCTGTTACCATAGGATAAACGGCATCATATCCTTCATATACACCTATCACAACTTCATCATCGCTAAAACCTATGTTCGCTTTAGCAGCCTCATGTATCTGATAAAAGCTTGTTATTGGCAATGACCAAAGCGTAAGTTGAGAGGCACGCTGCAGGTCAATTTCTTTATGCAATTTTGCAGCTGAAGCTTTGGTTAGCGTCTGATCTTGATATTCAAGTTTTCCCAAGTAAGTGTCCTGAGTGGTCAGTCCATCAACTGGCACTGTATCAGTAGTGGTAGGGATAGAACAGCCTATAACTAATGTTAAAGATAGTGCTGTTATTACTAGTTTTAATGATTTATTTGTTTTCATAGTATTTAAATTTTTCTTGTTAGATGCATGCTACCGATGAGTACAAGAATAGTAGCCATATTTAATAATTTTAACCTTATTTTGTCTTAACTAACGGTGGGTTTACCCATTCACCTGATAATGCTTCTTCTTTTGGCCCATATAGTCTCATTACTACGTAAAAAGATCCATCAGGAGCAGGTAACCAGTTTGCTTCCAATTCTTCCCCAGGCGTTTCTTTTTTAATATAAATGGTTAAAGAACCATCTTCATTCATAATAAAACTATCCATCATAGGAGAATTTAGAAGATATCTGTTTAAAGGATTATCTATAAGTAATTGTGTTTTACCATCGTACATGGTAAGAGACCAAAATGCTGTTACTGGTGGAAATTCACCTTTTTTAAATGTTAATGTATAATTATTCTGTAAACCATCTAATGGAGACCCTTCTGCATCTGCAATATATGTAGGGTAAATAGCTTCCTTTCCTGAATTTCCATATATGCCTCTATATGCAGCAACTGCACGCATGATAAATAAGTTATCTAAGTTATAATTTTCTTTTGCACTCTTATTTAAGAATGCTCTTGTACCAAATACTTTTGCGCTCACTAATGGATCAACTGTATGTTCTTTTACAAATTCTTCCATCTCTGCAAAACCTTCTTTTGCACCTTCCACAAGAGCTTTTTGAATCTCTGGAGATAATTTTGTGAAATCAAAAGTATCGTCAATACCCAATCCAATTTTTGCAAATCTTTTCATAAGTACTTGCTCTTCTTTAGGTGTTTTAACCAATGTCAACATAAAGTCTAAATAAGCAAAGGATTCAGCGTTAAACTCAGCTCCCTTTTTCCATTTAGGAAAATCAATAGCTTCTGCTGTAGATGGTGCTTTCGTTCCAAGAAAAGTACTTAATGGTTCTACAAGATAACCATCTTGAATTTTTTTAACATTATCTATATCACTTGGGTTAAATAGTTGTGTCCGATGTATGCTAAAAAAGAACTGTGTTTCACAAGGAATAACTTTTGTAATACCATTTGGTACTTCGCCATTCCAATCAGGTCCTGTTAGGAGGTATTTACCAGGAACATTTCCTGTTGCTACTGTGCTGATATATGCAAAGTTATGCGTGTATAGGTCAATCAACTGTGCTTCATAAAATCTCTCTTTTTCTATCTCTGGAATAGTATAAACTACTGGCTCATTTCTCAAATCTACCCATGTCATACTATAGGGCGTATCTGAATTTGGAGTAATAATAGTTTTATCTTCAGGGGTGAATACTCTCGCATCTGATGATATTGTATTAAAATTCCCTTTATATTCAGGTGATTTTTTATCGACAGCATAGTCGTACATTGTTTTGTAGTTGAGTACTAAAGGAAAGCCGTAAACATAAGCTTCTTTGGCAATTTCTTTGGCTTCGGCTGGAGTTAACTCAGTTGCTTTTTCGTTACAAGCAGTTAAGGCAAAAATACCTATTGCTAATATTGCTAAAAATTTAATTTTCATAGTTGTATTATTTACAATATTTAATTAATTAGATCGCACAAAACTAGACCCTTCTCCAAATCTAAAACGTGCTATAAGCCCCCAATTGCTTGAGCTAAAATTCATATTATTGGTAACCATAAAATGAGGTCTCCAATCTAACCCAATAGTCAATGGAAAATTAAAAGAGTACTCCATACCAAAATCTCCAGCCACAGCTACATTGAAATTATTGCCAAAATAAACTTCTGGACCAACACCTGGATAGAATTTTAATCCTTTGGGGCCATCACTTAATGCAAACATCCAATCGAAATAAGCGCCAACAGCAATATCGTTATTGAAGTAAACTGCACCATGTAATCGAGGTGAAGCAGCTAATGGGATCGTGATATCCAAGGCAACATCATTTCCAAATCTAACTCCAGCTTCCCAGTTAGATTGAGCGGAGATAGAATTTGCTAGTAATAAGAAGAGTACTGAAACAAGTAATAGTTTTTTCATAATAGATAATGTTTGATAATTTTAATGTTTATTGAGTTTAATTAATATTTCTACAGTTTCTTCTGAAATTTCTTTCATATGTTTTGCAGTAAGGTTATTTACATCTAATTTAGAATACCATGATTCAACCATAGTCATCCATGCAGAATCAAAATGTTCTATTTCCCCAGATAGTTTGAACCGATTTTTAAATAAGGGTATTGTAATGGGCTTAAAGGCATTTATGCTGTATAGAAAACACATGTTCATTGCTGGATTTTCCCTGTGTGTAAATAGTTGTTTATTAAATTTTATTTGGACAGGGTAAGCAGATATCAAATCAAATAGATTATTAAAAGTGCTATTTTGCTTTTTTATTAATGAAGTGATAACATCTAATTTATCAATATGAAGTGTGAGAATATTATTTATGATATTTTCTAAAGAATAGTTTTTATCTACAAATTGAGTAACTCCTTTTATGCCGTTATTAGCAAACTCCTTATATGCTTTATCGAGGTAATCCATTTGTGTGAAATGATAAATGATTAGGCAATTTACAACAGTTTATTAAAAAGGTTTAGACACCCTTGTATAGAAAGGTAGTATTTGGATTAGACCAAAAAAATGATATTGAGAATTTAATTATTGGTTCTACCCTGAATGTTGTGGAAATAATAAACTTTAGTAATTAACGTCATCTCGACCGACGTTAGGAGTGGAGAGGTCTAATTAAGAGTAGAAGAGATTTCTCCACTCCGCAAACTCCGGTCGAAATGACGATACCGCTATATTTTCCACACAAATAAGGGTAGAATCTAATTATTTAAAGGTGTTACTTCGAATTTTGGAGTATAAGGCTGAAGAGATGAATTTTAAAGCTGAATTTATCACATCTTCAGCTAGTTGTTGCATATTGGTAGCTGAGAGGTTATTGATATCTAATCTAGAATACCACGATTCTCCAAATGTTAACCACAAATTATAAGTATCGTCATTGTTTTTTGGAAGCTTATATTGTTCAGAAAATAGGTTAATAATAAATACTTTAGCAGACTCACTATATGTTTTTATAAATAACAAATTATAAGTAGGGTTGTTTCGATTAAGGAATAACTGCTTGCTAAATTGTAATGGTATAGGATATTGCTCTAATAGTAAATAGACATCAGGTAAATATTTTTTACATTCTGAAGCTCCAACGGAACAAAATTGGAGATTAATTTGCCAATGTAAGTCTAGCAACTTTTCGATAAAAACTTCAATATCTCCAAAGTGGTGATAAAAAGAAGCACGAGAAGAACCTATTTCTTTACTGATTTTATTAATACTGAGTTTCTCAGGACCAAATAAAGCAAAATGCTCATACCCTTTTTCTATCCATATTTGCTTTGATTCCGAGTTTTTCACTTTTCAAAAATAGGTGTTTTAAAAGGATATACCTCAAGAGCATAGATTATTTTAGGTTTTAACTATTCTATGTTATCTTTAAAGGTTATACCCTTATTTGTGTGGAAGTTGTAATTTAGAATAGTCGTCATCCTGAGGCCTAAGTTTTTTTTGAAAAAAACTCCAATGAGCTAATGACGTACGGTAGCTGAGCGGAGCCGAAGCCACGAATAAAGGACTAACACTTCGACTACGCTCAGTGACCGTTCTTTTTACAAAGTCGTCATGGGTAGTCCTAAGTTTTTAAACAAAAACTCCAATGATCGGATGACAAATTGATTCCCGCTGATACCGCTGATTAACGCAGATTTTTATCAGCGAAAATCTGCGAAATCAGCGGATGATAAACAGTGTTGTCATAGGTAGCAGAATTTCCTTTGTGCAACAAAAGGAAATGTAGTCGAAAGATCTATAGCAACAGTGATTACACAATGTGCTATTTGTGTAATAGACCTTTCGACTTCGCTTTGGCTCCGCTCAAGGTGACGATTGTTCCACAACATTCAGGGTAGAACCTCTTTAAAAAGCATTAATTTTTATGACATTAATAATTTTGGTTTGTAGAAGTGTGAGGGATTGAGACGGCATCCTTTTTGGTTTTTCACCAAAAAGATATAGTTGAAAGCGCGACCCTTTACTTTTCTGTAAAGGGGCACACCCAAATATTATTTATAAACAGGAGTGGTTATCATAATTTCGTTGTGATGTCCCATTTCTTTTTCCATATCCTCATTTACTTTACTTTTCACATAATCTATAGAAGGCAAATATGGTTTTAGGTCTAAAACTGGAGTATTATTAAATGCGTCTATTCCGTTTACAAAAAGCGTGTCGTGGTCTATTTTATTAAGCTTTACAAGTGCTATTCCAATTGGGTTAGGACGACGTGGCGAACGAGTTGCAAAAGTTCCGAAATAATGTTCTGTTCCAGGTGGATTTACAAAAGGCTCCCAATCTTTAACCAAGTTCATGTGATAAATCACCCAGATATATTCAAACTTTTCGAGATCGAGAAGTGCTTCTCCAAAATCGCCATTTATAACTATTTTAGCTTTAGTATTGGGCATTAAAATCCCTTGGCGAGGAACATTTTTATCACTTGTGAAATTGGTGATAAACTTACCAATGGGTTTATAAATAACATTCTCGGAATCGTTATTATTGCACGAAACTGGGAATATTAAAAGTATTACGATAAACAATCTATATTTAAGCATTTACAAAATCTTCGAGATAACTATACTTGTCGGTTAGTTTACCTTCCTTTGTCATATTTGCACCACTAAGTACACCTTCTTTATCTCCATTGAATAAAGCAGGAATAACGTTTGCAATAAACATATCACCAAAGTTCTCTGATGCATCTTTTGCAAGTTCACAAGGCAAATTATCTACCGCCATTACAGCAATTGCATCGTTGTCTAAACACTCCACTTCTCCAAATTCTGGACTGTAGCCGTAGTTAGGTTTAGCAATTGTTGAAGGACGCAAAGTTGAAGGAACAGATCCTTCTATATCGCAAGTAATATCAGCAATAACTGACAATTTGAAATCATCTGTTTTCATGTCTTCTACTTCCCATAATCGAGGTGCGTGTTGATCCCAATAATGACCTGTAACTAACATATCTGTTACGTTTGTATAAGATAAAAATGAAGTTTCGAAATCTTGCGGATTAGTGAAATATTCGTTCTGAACAAATGGTCTTCCATCTTTTGGTTTTGCATAATCTTTGCAACCCAAGTTAATAAATACGGGATAATCAAATTCTTTATTCAGAAAATCATCTTTGGAAACTTCCTTAATATTGGCATCAATTAAAATCTCTCTTGCTCCCGACGCGACATGTCCTTTACCTGTTAGAACCACTTTTATATTTGGCAATTCAATATCTTTCAATAAATCTTCTACATCCGATTTTCTATCAACGGTAAAAGCCTGTGGCAGATCGAAAGCTCGATATTTGATACCTAGTGTTCGCAAACCGTTATAAGCTCCTACTACCCCAGCCCATTTGCCAAACATAACTACTCTCATTCCTTGCGGATTCTTTAGAAGTTCGTGATCGTAAAACTCTATTTTTTTATCAATAAAAGCTTTTAGTAGATGACGGTTGTATTCTTGCTCTTTGTATGTATGAGAAAAGAAAACATATTTTTTATTTGGAATCAGAGATTCAACAGGAACTTCTTTTACTCCTACTAAAAAATCACAATCAGAGATATCTTCTTGTACCGTGAAGCCAGCGTCAATATATTCTGAATCTTTAAAACAACGCACATCACTATTCTGTACAATTATTTCTAATTCAGGATATTTATTTTTCATTTCCTGACATTGTTTTGGAGAAAATACAACTCTCCAGTCAACGGGTACTTTTTCTTCTCTGATTATTCCTAATTTCATATGTAAAGTAATTTAAGGCTAAGTGAAATGATGTTATATGAGAATATTTATTGCTAATTTTTCAAAAAAACTAGCTAAATTGTCTATTTAATTTAACAATATAAAGATTCTTCAACAAAATTAATAAAGTTAAGGAGAAATCAAAGAAAATTGTTAATTTTGCCGACCATTACAATATGGGGATGACCGGTTTTGACAGCGAGGTTAGACGATTTGTAAGCATGTCGAGCGCTGGTGCACAGCTCGCAAATATCATGAACCACATTTTTTAATTGGCGAAAATAACTACGCTCTTGCTGCTTAATCTGTCTGAATGATAGATTACAGCCTACGTCCTAACTAGGTTAGGAGGCGGGACACTTCTCGAAAGGTCGATCCGACGTCGTTTGAACTAGAGGTGCTGAAATGCCGGATTAAGATCAAAGGAGCTTTGACTTTGGTACTAAAACTTAAAAAGCTAAGTTTTAATTAGGGTGTTTATGCTCAGGTTATTATCGAAAATTAATCATAAAATAAGCATGTAGAAAGCCATGAGTTTACTTGTTTGGACCAGGGTTCGACTCCCTGCATCTCCACAAATACACACGAAACCTCTAGTAAATACTAGGGGTTTTATTTTTAGGGTAACTCAAGGGGCAACATGTCATTGGATTTAGGGTATAAAAAAACCTCCTACATTTCTGCAAAAGGTTTGATTTATTCTTTATAGAACATACCTATCAACTATTATTCAGATCTCTACCATTAATCAATTCAGAACCAGACATCAGTTCAGCAATAATTTTTGTGTTAGAGAATTGTTCGAATATTATTTTAATAAATACTGTTAGAGGTATAGAAAGTATCATACCCGGAACCCCCCAAATGTAACCCCAAAACATTAACATTATTAATATTGTTATTACATTTATAGAAAATGATTTGCCCATAAAAACGGGTTCTAAAACACCTCCCATTAGTACTTGAACAAGAGTAATTGTAAGTATAAAAAACAATAGAACACCTGTAGAATCTAACTCTACAAAAGAAAATAATGATAATAATACAACTGAAATCACAGAGCCTATCATCTGTACAAAATTAATAGCAAAGGCAAATAGACCCCAAAAAATAGGAAAACTCACATCAAAGAAATAACAAGCTAGGGTAAACCCTACACCAGTAAAGAAGCTAATTATAAATTTCACTTTAATAAAAGTAACAATATCCTTTTCTATACGCATAAACACCTTAACCGATGAATATTTTTGACGTAGAATAGTACTGTTCAATATTTTCTGAAAATTCAAGGATTCAGCTAAAAGCAGTATCACAAAGAATAGTGTCATTAATGTCATTGAGACAGTATTACCAACTAAATCTATTGTTGAACCAAAAGTTTTATTAAAATCCACCTTCTTAAAATAGTGAATAAGAATACTACTATCATCAACTCTATCTACCCCAAAAGAATCCTCAATAGGAGACAGTAACAACTCTAGCTTTGATTCTACTTTTTCGATAATTTGGTTGTCTGATGCCAAAATTTCTTTACTGGATAGTTGCATCAATTCGCCTGTTAACTTAAAAAACACGCCTATAATGATTACAACTATAAAAAGACTTATAATCTTTGGTATTTTTTTATTCCTCATCCATCTCATTAATGGCCAAAACATTAGTGCAATAAACATTGAAAACACAAATGGAATAAATATGAATGACAATAATTTTATCACATAAAAAAATATTGGCATGGCTATTATTAACAATAGTATATTGGTTGTTCTTCTCTCTTTCATAATCTCCCTAATATCAATGTAAAATGTATGTACTTCCCTCGCAAAAAAAAGCTCTCCATTGTTTCTAATGGAAATCTAAATATAAGTATTTTAAAATAATAGTTCTACCCTTATTGTGTGGAAAACAAAAAAGTATTAGAGTAAAAATTAGGTTGTAAGATTAGATAGTAAAGACAATAAGTACAGTAATCCTATAATCCTTTAAACCCTTAATCTTTTATCTTATTAAGAATGTAATTTATTCAAATTTCCACAACATTAATGGTAGCGCCAAAATAATAACTACTTAGGTTCAATACCCATATTAAACAAAGCAAAAGACTGCATATTTGACAATTACTTGCGATGTTTATTTACCAGCTCCATGTCCTGCATTAGTTTCTATACGGATAAGCACAGGGTTGTTACATTATTGTTTTGATTGCGATTCTGCAACATACTTGAATGAGTGTTCAGGAACAACTCTGTAATCATGATCACCTGTTGTAACCATAGTTGTGGGTAGCAAACTCCTTCTTTTACATTTTGTACTATTAAGTTACCAACCTATAATCAAATATGATTCACATGAAATGGTCATCATCTATGTTATAAAATTATTCCTTATGCTCATTTCATCAATAAAAATACTATTTTTGCATCCAATTTAATCACATAAAATGACAATATACAATTTTACCGAAGCTGAAAAAGAAGTTCTAATTCCGTTAATAGAAGAAAGATATATTTCTATTTTTGAAACTTTCGATATGCCACGTCAAAAAGATATGGATTCAATTAACGAACTTAAAGATGAGTTTATTGACCCTAAAGATGAAGAAGGAGATATTGAAGGTACTGTACTAGGTAAAAATTCAAGATCGGTGCTTTGTTCGATTATTGACGAGAAAATAATTTCTCCTAATGCTGAATTAATGTCAGACATTAAACAGATGGATCAAGAAGATATCGACGATATGGCTATAGAATATAAAGAGATAGTAGCGTTTGTAAAATATTACACAACATTAAAGAATAAAATATCTCCGTATAAGAAGAATAAAAAGTAGTTGATTTACTACTCTTCAACTATTTGCAAACTAAAAAGCCACTTCAAATGTTTTAATAAAACATTTGAAGTGGCTTTTTTTTAATAAATTACTTGTCTTCTACAAATCTTTGAAAAAATCTTTTCTATCTATCAAAAATTCTATGGAAGAAATAAGTTTATCGAAAATTGGTGTGTTTTTTAGATTGCAACTACCATCTGGAAATTCATTTGAGCCAGATATTTCTTTTGTTAGGAAATCTGATTTTATTTTCATGTCCCATTGTAATCCATCAATAACGCAAGAAAAATAATTCTCCTTCCAATATTCCAACCTTATTTTTTTTATTCTATCCCAGAACTCTTCAACTTTTTGGTCTGATAAAACAACAAGTTCTGCATCGCTACCATATACCTTTTTGAAGCTAAGTTGATTCCCTATTAATTCTACTTCTGTAAAAAAAGTTGGAAAACTAGAATATGTAAATTTAAACTCCACAGGTAATTACTCTACTAAAAGTTTATCTAAAATAGCTCTCATGCTTGCTCCATTCCAATCGCTAGCACCAACTTCTTCTATCAATATTTTACCATTCTGATCTATCAAAAAAGTAGTTGGTAAAGAGTTAGTGGAAAGCTTTGAGGGTGCGTTTGAAGCCTGATAAAAAACAGGAAGAGTAAATTTCCTTTTTTTCATGAAAGCATCTACTTTTGATTTATCATCGTTAGTAAGAAAAATAAAAACCATTTTATCTTGATAGTCATCATGCAAATTTTGTAGACTTGGCATCTCTGCAATACAAGGAGGACACCACGTTGCCCAATAATTAAGTAGAATTACTTGTCCCGAAAAATCGCTCAATTCAACTTGCTTGCCACTTGCATCAACAAGTTTCCATTCGTAATCAAATTTAGATAACTGTTGCTGATTATCTACACTTTCAATAGCAGGGTTCAAAACCATAACTCTAAGTTTAGACATCCACAGTTTTACCTCTCTACCTGCTGGTGTAAAAAATAATATTCCCAAAAATGCAACGAATGCTACATTCTTATAAAACTCTTTTGACTTAAATATTTTCATACTGGTTGCTTGTTACTAGTTGCTGGGTTCAATTTTAACCTGATAATTGTTAACTGATAATTGATAATTGATAATTGCTAATTGTTAACTTTTAACTAATAGCTGAACTCAATGCTTTGTAAATCCTATCATCGGAAATTATACATCCTTCAGTGATTAATTGAAACATATCTTGACTTCTATTATGACCATTTATTTTTTTGGTTCCATTATATAACAAAACTCTACTATCCATAATGTTTTCGAAAACTTTTGTTATTCCATTTGCTTCAGTTAAATCAATATCTAAATCTCCTTTTATCTTTATAGAAATCATTTTGACTTTACCTTTCATAAAACGAAAAACTTTTAAATCTTTAGGACTAACATGCTCTAAATATTCTGCATTTTTAAGAGCATCGTCCCACACAATATCGCTAAACAAATCTAATTGCTCCTCAGTCATTGTTGGATTAGTTTCCACTATTTTCTTCCATTCATCTCTATCTATTTGTTGAGTTGCCAAAAACTCTGCAAATTTCTCATGGAATATCTCAAACTGCTCTTTTGTTAGTCTTGTGTATTTCATTTTATAAAAATCTTATGTTTTATTCTATTTATCTTTCTTCTACTGGTAATGGTTCAAAAAATGGATCATCAGGATTTAATTTATCCCAGAAAGGTGGTTCGGTTTCTAAATACCCTTTTTCAAAAGAGTCTCTTAATATCGCTTCGACTTTCAAATCATCTTTACTTTGGAAAGGGTTGTAAGTTGCTTTTAACGATAAATTAAACATGCTTGCTGTAGTATTGGTCCAAAATGCAGACCACCCACTCTTGTATTTCTTAATTATTTCGTAGGTATTTATTCCTGTTTGCCTATAAATAAGTTTAATAAGGATTCTACCCTCCGACTGAGTAAATTTTTTCAATGTTGGTCCAAACTCTTCTTCAATATATTTTTGAACTTTCTTTATATATTTCTTCTTTTTCCTCCTTGAATTTAGAGTTTCCAATCTTATATCTAATTCTGCTAACCTCTTACCTGCAAGTACAGCATACGGATAAACTTTCTTTGTTCTTCTCCTAAGAATATAATAAGCTTTTCTTTCTTCCCATGTATGAAGTTCAGGTCTGTTAATAACCATAACTTCTTTAAGCATAAAAACTGGCATTTCTGTAGAATCTATATCGTCATCAACATCAGCATTACCATACTCTACTAGTTTCAAACTATCTGTATACACGGTATCTACAGGTAATGCTTGAGAGTAAAGTTGGGTACTTATAAAAAAGAAAACCAATATTATAAAAGGCGATTTTGTTTCCAATTACTGTTTATGTTAGTTTGAGTAACGAGTTTATTGTTTTTAAACTTATCTAAATAATAGGCCACAAATATAGCACCCATTTTTTCTTCTTCAAGGTAAGATTTACTAAATTTTTCTACACTGAAATAATTGTTAATAAAATGTGTGTCAAAATTACCACTTCTAAAAGATTTATGCTTCATCACAAATCTTCCAAAACCTAAAGTTGTTTCCAAACCTACTATCTTATACTTCTGACAAGCTTCTATCATTTTATCCATGGCTTCTTCTCGTGTATTGCCATAAGTAATTAGCTTAGATATCATAGGGTCGTAGTAAATAGGCATTTTCATTCCTTGCTCATATCCTGAATCTACCCTGATATTAATCCCTTCAGGTTCTATATAAACCGAAAGTTCTCCTGTATCTGGAAAGAAGTTATTCTTAACATCTTCAGCATAAACTCTCAACTCTATGGCATGACCTTCCATAGAAATATCATCTTGGTTAAATTTCAATTTTTCTCCTCTAGCAACTCTAATTTGTTGTTCCACTAAATCAATTCCTGTTATCAATTCCGTAACAGGGTGCTCTACTTGCAAACGAGTATTCATTTCCATAAAATAGAATTTCATATTTTTATCTAGCAAAAACTCAATTGTGCCAGCACCAACGTAGTTGCACGATTTAGCAACATTGATTGCAGCTTCCCCCATTTCTTTTCTTAGCTCATCATTCAATACCGATGAAGGAGCCTCCTCTATAACTTTCTGATGTCGACGCTGAATAGAACATTCTCTATCGAAAAGATGAATTATATTTCCAAATTTATCAGCAAGTATCTGAAATTCAATATGACGAGGAGAGGTTATATATTTTTCAATAAAAACTTCTCCATTTCCGAATGCTGATTTTGCTTCGGACGACGCTAATTCCATTTCTTGTTTAAGTTGACTTTCTTCTTCAACTACTCTCATCCCTTTACCTCCCCCTCCTGCTGAGGCCTTTATTAAAACAGGATAGCCAATTTCTCTACATAATATTTTTGCTTTTTCTGGGTCATCAACAGCCCCATCAGTACCGGGCATTAATGGTATCCCATATTCCAGTACAGTTTCTTTGGCTTTAAGTTTATCTCCCATTATTCTCATGCTCTCTGAACGAGGTCCTACAAAAACTATTCCTGCTTTTTCTACTTTATTTGCAAATTCTGTATTCTCTGATAAGAAACCATATCCAGGATGTATAGCGTCAATATTATTGTCTAAACACAGTTTTATAATTCTATCCTGATTCAAGTACGAATCCTTAGATGGTGATTCGCCTATAAAATATGATTCATCCGAAATTTTAACAAAGGGAGAATTTTTATCGGCCTCAGAATAAATAGCGATAGTTGAAATACCCATTTTCTTAGCTGTTCTCATTATCCTGATAGCAATCTCTCCTCTATTTGCAATTAGCAGACGTTTCATATATTATGATATTAATTAGTTTCATGAAGATATTAAACATTTATGTAATTACACTATGCCTAAAATCATATTTTACACCATGAAAAAATCAATAGAAAAAATAAATTAAAAGTTAGTAAGGATGATTATTATTTAATAAAATAAGTTAATTTTGCACCCTTAAAAAATATAAGAAAATGGAAAACAATACTGTAAACCCTGCTCCGTTAGGTCTAATTGGTTTTGGAATGACAACCGTGTTATTAAATATTCACAATGCGGGCATTACTTCTCTTGACACTACTGTTATGGGAATGGGAATTTTTGTTGGTGGTTTAGCCCAAGTTATTGCTGGGATTCTAGAAGCTAAAAAAGGTAACTCATTTGGACTTACGGCTTTCACTTCTTACGGGTTCTTTTGGATGTCGTTAGTTGCTATTTGGGTTATGCCGAAATTAGGTCTTGGAGAAGCTCCGAGTAAAACATCAATGGCATATTATTTATTATTTTGGGGAATTTACACCCTTGGGATGTCTATAGCAACATTAAAGAAAAATATAATTTCGAGAGTTGTATTCTTCTCATTGGCTACACTGTTCTTCTTACTTGCAATTGCTGACTTCACTCAAAATAATAACATAACTGTATTTGCAGGTTATGTTGGAATCTTCACTGGTCTTGCTGCTATTTACGATGCAATTGGTCAGATAATAAATGAATCTTTCGGAAGAGAAGTTCTTCCACTTGGCTAGTATTTAATAAGACTTATTTCTATTAGAAATACATTCTATCTATATATTGAATAATTATTGAACACTTAAAAGGTCAACTCCATACGGAATTGACCTTTTTTGTTATGTTTTAGTCTGATGTTATTCTCCTTTTACTGTAAAATAGTCTTGAGGATGCAAACATGCTGGACAAACTTTTGGTGCTTTTACTGCTTCGTGAAGGTATCCACAGTTTAAACATTTCCAAACAACAACTCCATTCCTTTCAAAAACTCTTCCTTCATCCAGATTACTATAAAGTGTATTGAATGTTTTTTCGTGGGCTTTCTCTGCATCTGCAATTGCTCTAAAAGCAGAAGCAACAGCCTTAAAACCTTCTCCTTCGGCAACATCTGCAAAATGAGGATATAGTTCATCCCACTCTTCGTGTTCTCCTTCAGCTGATGATTTTAGATTTTCTAATGTTGTTCCTATCTTTCCAGCAGGATATGTTGCTGTAATCTCAAGATCTCCTCCTTCTAAGAATTTGAAAAATCTTTTTGCATGCTCCTTTTCATTTAAAGCTGTCTCAGCAAAAATCTGTGAAATTTGTACTAGTCCATCTTTTTTAGCTTGTTTTGCAAAATAATCGTATCTCATTCTTGCTTGAGATTCTCCTGCAAATGCTTTCAATAAATTCTTTTCTGTCTCGGTTCCTTTTATACTTTTCATCTGTAAATAATTTAATGTACCATTCTCTTTTTTTTCTAAAAATACAATCATCACATTTAAATAATACATATGATAATTTTTAACTTATCAATAAAATTACACAAATTATTAATCAATATGTATTTCTATACAATAAACATTCATGATACCTGTCAAGTAAACAAATTCTAATGATCCAAAAACATACACACTTTAATCATTCTTTTATATAAAACAAAAAAAGTCTCTCAGAAAACTGAAAGGCTCGATGTTGTTGAGATGGCAAGGTTATTTCATTATCCTGATTCTATCCTCATAGAATCAAATAAAAAACTACCTTTTTTATTTGTTGGGGTGGCAGTTACGACAACCTGCTCTTAAAACTATTGATTTAACTGGTACTCACAGTAATTATTTTTTTTCTTGTGAGGCATTAATGAGACATAAATTTCTTTTATTTTATAGCTTTTGAAATGCGATGAAAATAATTATAATTTATATTCATTACAAATAAATTATAGCTGAAAAACAGTCAAAAAATAGACTTACCCCAAACTGAAATAAATAAGAATATTTGTGGACATATGCTAATTTGTGTCACAACAAAAGTAGACACTCCACTTTTACTAGCACCATTAATAAGGTAAGCCTTCGGCCTACTACATACCTAAATCTGGAAAATTAAGTTTTGTAGGAATTAATTCTCTAAGCTTATTTGCTTGGTGATTATTGATATTC
>JADGDT010000062.1 GCA_016744755.1 Ichthyobacteriaceae bacterium
GGAGGTATTGTAGCTTTAGTACCAGGAGAATTAACAGTAACAGTTTGGTCTCCAGGACTAGATAAAAAAGGTAATTCTCTCGCAGGAATTAAAGCCCTTGAGTTATTTACAACTTATGCCGAGAACTCTATTTTTTAGATCTACAAATTTTGAAACTACTTACATTACACAAAACTAACTTCTTTAGTCTTTTTGATCTATCGTATGTTGTGGAATAATCAACACTCTTTCAATGTTTTTAGACCTCTCCCGATAGCTATCAGGACTTAATGGTGAAATCATTGAAAAATATAAATCTCATTTTTAATTTTTTTTGATTCCATTTAGAGTTAGGGTAAAACAAGAAATATAAAATTGAGAAGATTATTAGGTTTCATCCTTTTTCCTTAAAATTCAGATTTACATATAACGACTTTTATTTTAGTGTTAATTTGATTTTAGTAGTCCTCAATATTATAGATATTCAAATCTTGTATAGATTTTTTTAGTCTAGTAGTTAACTATTTCCAGAAAGTCACATTCTAAATTTAGATATATTTAAAGCCAAAAAGTATAGCATTATTGCCAAATTGTGCATTGCGGATCAGTATATTTTGTTGGTATTTAGCATTACTAAAATGAATAAAACTTTAATAAAAAAGTTTATTTAATTCTATGTAATGAAAAAAGACGTAATTGCTATAATTGATATAGGGAAAACAAATAAGAAGGTAATCTTGTTTGATAATAATCTAAAAGTTGTTTTCGAAAGAGGAGAAGGATTTGAAGAGGTTCCTGATGATGATAACTTTTTAGGAGATGATATTGATTTAATAGAAAACTGGATCAAAAAAACTTTAAAGGAGTTACTGTCAACAGGACGATACGATATCAAAGCTCTTAACTTTTCTACTTATGGAGCATCACTCATCTATCTCGATGAAAACGGCGAAAGACTTACTCCCATGTATAATTATTTGAAAGATATGCCTAAATATATTTCAAATGATATTTATACTAAAAATGGTGGATTACTAGAATTTTCAAGAAAAACAGCTTCACCAGTATTAGGGTTTTTAAATTCTGGGTTGCAAATAAAATGGTTGCAATCAGAAAAACCTGAAGTATATGCCAAGGTTAAAAATGTTCTTCACTTTCCTCAGTACTTAAGCTATAAGTTTACAGGAAAAATAACATCTGAATACACATCAATAGGTTGCCACACAGCTCTTTGGGATTTCGACAATCAACAATATCACCCATGGGTGAGAACATTAGACTTCAAACTTCCTGAGCCTATTTCTAATTCAACAGTTTTTGAAAGCGACTTAGGTGGTTCAAATACTAAAGTTGGAGTTGGAATTCACGATAGTTCATCTGCTTTAGTTCCATATTTGTTTTCAAACAAAAAAGAGTTTATTCTCGTATCAACAGGAACTTGGTGTATTGCCATGAATCCATTCAACAAAGAACCATTAACTCAGTACGAGTTAAACGACGATTGTTTGTGTTTCTTGAGTGTAAAACAAGAACAAGTAAAATCATCTAGATTTTACATGGGGTATATTCACGAAGTTAATGCAGAACGTATAAGTAAACATTTTAATGTAGAAAATGATGTATTCAAAAATGTACGATTAGATAAAGACATCATCGATATCCTTAATAACAAATACGGAAGCGATAAGATTTTCTTCAAGAAAGGAATACCCGAAGAATACCTAGATGAGAAAGTAGATCTATCTCAATTTTCTTCTTATTCCGAAGCCTATCATCAGTTAATGATAGACTTAACTTGGTATAGTATTAAATCAATAGAAAATGTAATTCCACGTACCGACACCTCTGATAAAATTTTCATAACAGGAGGGTTTGCCAAAAATGAAATTTACATAAAACTTTTAGCAGGTTATTTTATAGATAAAGCCATGTATACTTCCGAAGTAGATAACGCCAGTGCTTTAGGTGCGGCTACAGTTATTTGGGAAGAAGTTAATGGAGATACAGAACTCAATATAGACTTAGGTTTAGAGAGATGGGAAGAGACAATTAATTTAGAAGATTTTTAGTAAAGATGATACATGTATCGTTTCAATAATATATACAAAAATGAAAAAAGTAAATTTAAACACAATTCATCCTCAAGAATTAATAGCATTTATTCTCGATAAAATCTACAAAGCAGGAAATACAACTACCTCTGGCGGAAATATTTCTATAAGAGACGAGAAGGGTGATATTTGGGTAACACCCTCTGGCATAGACAAGGGTACACTTACCGCAAAAGATATTAACTGTGTTAGATTGGATGGCACAATAGAAGGACCACATAATCCATCCTCAGAATATCCTTTTCACATCGGAATTTTCAATAAAAGAAAAGATATTAATGCAATTATTCATGCTCATTCACCAGCTTTAGTAGCTTTTAGTATTGTTGCAAAACAACCAAATACCAAAATTACTCCTTGGGCTCATGCTATTTGCAAAGAGATGGGATTAGCAGACTACAGAGTTCCTGGCTCACAAGAATTAGGAGATGTAATTGCCCAAGAATTTGCTAAAGGCTTTGAGGGTGTTATTATGGAAAATCACGGAGTAGTGATTGGAGGTAAGGATATGATGGAAGCATATAATCGTTTCGAAACATTAGAACTCCTTGCACAAACACTAGTTAACGCTTCTCAGTTCGGAAACCCTGTTGAGTTATCGGCTAAGCAACTTGAAGAATATATTGCTAAGTCGGCAAATAGCTTAGGTATAAACAACAATGTAGAATACAATTCAAACGAGAAAGCAGTTCGTAACGAGATTATTGCTTTTATGGATAGATCAACAACTCAGAAATTGATGTACACAAGTGTTGGAGCTATTTCTGCTCGTTTAGAAGGAAATGATTTTGTAACAACACCAAAAGAGGAAGCACGTTGGAATCTTGATGTTAGTGATTTAATTCAAGTTAAAGGAGGAAAACTAGAAGCAGGTAAAGTTGCTAATGACTACGTTGCTTTACACAAAGAAATATTTGAAAAAAATGTAGATGTTAAGGCAATCGTTCAAACAGCATCGCCAAATCTAATGGCATTTTCTGTAATTCACAAAGAGCTTGACGTACGTACAATTCCAGAGAGTTGGATTTTCCTTCAAGATGTGATGAATGTAAAATACGGAGAGCAGTTTGCAGGTGCAAATTCCATAGCCGATAATATTACTTTGGGTAGCCCACTTGCGGTTATCGAAAACGACTCAATAGTATCTGTAGGTAAAGATTTAACCCTAGCATTCGATAGATTAGAGATAGGAGAGTTTAGTGCAAAATCTTTAGTTATGGGTAATAATCTTGGAGAATTCCAACCTATGTCCGAAGCCGATGTAGAGGATTTAAGAATTGCTTTCTTGAGCTAAAATATTCATCGGATGTCTCAAAGTCATCCGATGAATATAAAGTTGAGTCATTAGATGAATACAGAGTAAAAATAGATTTGTTATTTGACGCAATTTCTCGCTATCCGCTATAATTTTACTTGTAATTGTTGTTCATTCATTGCAATGTGGGGGTCTTTTGCCCAAAAGCAAAAGCCACCACATTACAATATTCACAAATAATTACAAGCAAAAGTTGTCGCTACTATCAAGGCGAAAATAAAAAACATTCACATTCACATTCATCGGATGACTCAAAGTCATCCGATGAATAGATCAAAGAACAACAAAAATGAAAGTAGGTTTATTTATCCCATGTTTTATAGATCAGTTTTATCCCGAAGTAGGTAAAGCCACATACGAACTGTTGTTAAAATTAGGTTGCGATGTAGATTATCCATCAGGTCAAACCTGTTGTGGTCAGCCAATGGCAAACGGAGGTCACGCACACGATTCAAAAGGATTGGCTATAAAGTTTGGCGAAGTTTTTTCTCCCTACGATTATATTGTTGGTCCATCGGGAAGTTGTGTAAATCACGTTAGAGAGCATTACGATATTGTACCACAAACCGAGAACATAAAAAAAGTAAGAAAAGGTACTTGGGAAATTAGCGACTTTTTAGTTAACATACTTAAAGTAGATAATCTTAAAGCTAGATTTTCAAAAAAGGTAGGAGTACATAATTCTTGTCACGGACACCGTGGCTTAGGTCTTGGTGTACAAACAGAGTTGAACGATCCTACACAGGTTTCGGTAATAGAGACTTTACTTAATCAAGTAGAGGGAATAGAATTAGCAGAGCTAGATCATCCAGATGAGTGCTGTGGATTTGGAGGAACTTTTAGTGTTACCGAGCCTACAGTATCTGTACAAATGGGAATAAATAGAGTTGCCGATCATAAAAAACAAGATGTTGAGGTTATTACTGGTGCCGATATGTCGTGCTTAATGCACATACAAGGAATACTGAAACGCCAAGGTAGCAATGTAGAAGTTAAACATGTTGTAGAAATATTAAACTCAGAGTTGTAATGGGAACAGAGAAGTTAATATCACACGCAGATCATTCACGAAATTTTTTATCAAATCAACTTAAAGCGAGTTGGTTTAATAAAAGCATTTGGTATCAGCGAGATAAACGAGATGTTGCCACTAAGAAACTAGATGAGTGGGAAACACTACGTCAATTAGCTTCCGATATAAAAGCACATTCTTTATCTAAACTAGACGAATATTTAATTGAATTTGAAAAAAATGCTACAGCTAACGGGATTCAAATTCACTGGGCAGAAGACGATAAAGAGCACAACAAAATAGCTACTGATATATTAAAAAATCACGGAGCTAAAAAAATAGTAAAAAGTAAATCTATGTTATCGGAGGAGTGTGAGTTAAATCATCACCTCGAAGCAAACAATATAGAAATAATAGAATCTGATTTAGGAGAGAGAATATTGCAATTTTCTGGCGAAAAGCCAAGTCATATTGTAATGCCTGCAATACACAAAACTAAAGAAGAAATAGGTGAGCTTTTTGAAGAAAAGCTAAACACAAAACCAAGTAACGATCCTGTTTATTTAACACAAGCTGCACGTTTACATTTGCGAGATAAGTTTATAAATGCCCATGCATCAATGAGTGGTGTAAATTTTGCAATTGCCGAAACAGGAAGTTTTGTTTTGTGTACAAACGAAGGAAATGCCGATTTGGGCATGACAGCAAATTCTAAGTTGCACATTGCATCTATGGGAATAGAAAAAATTATTCCTAAGCAAGAGCACCTCGGAGTTTTTATAAGAATGCTTGCACGTAATGCCACCGGGCAACCAATTACAACATACACATCGCATTTTACTAAGCCAGATGAAGGAGCAGAGATTCACATAATTATTGTTGACAATAACAGAACAAAATTATTGGGAGAAGAAAAATTTAATTCTGCATTAAAATGTATTCGTTGTGCAGCGTGTATGAATACTTGTCCTGTGTTTAAAAATAGTGGAGGTCACTCTTATAATTTTGTGATTCCAGGGCCAATTGGTGCAATTTTAGCACCTGTACACGATATAAAAAAATATGCCGATATGCCATTTGCATCAACTCTTTGTGGATCGTGTACAAATGTATGCCCAGTAAAAATTAATATTCACGAGCAGTTATACGATTGGCGACAGGTAATTTCGCAAAAGAAAAGTGCATTCACTTTTAAAGGAATGATTATGAAAGGTGCTGCGTTTGTTTTAGAGAATACATGGATTTACGATACATCTGGTAAAATGGGAATGTTCTTTATTAAACATTTCCGATGGTTGGTAACACATGCAACACCATGGGGCGAAGGCAGAGAATTGCCAGATATTCCAAAGGAAAGTTTTAAGGATTGGTATAAAAAGAACCATTCGTAAAGATTATGCATGCATGGTCTGTAGAGACGCAATGCTTTGCGTCTCCCATGAAGAATAAAATTATAGAATAAAAAAAGAAACAATACATGTATACCAACATGGTACAGACGCAATGCTTTGCGTCTCCCATGAAGAATAAAATTATTGTCATGATGAAAAGAGACGTAGCATATTACGTCTGCACAACAAAAAGATAAAAAATGGGAGCAAGAGAAAAAATATTATCAAGAATAAAAGAGGGAGTTGCTCCAGCAGTTTCTCTGCCAGATATGTCCATTACAGATAATTGGAATTCGGATATTGATGTTAATGTCCTAAAACTTGTATTGGAATCGGTAGGAGGAGAAATACATATTCTAGACTCTGTGGCAGATGTAGATTCAAAGTTAAAAGAATTGTTTCCTGATATAAAAATGGCTTACACAAATATTGAGGGTGTAGGGTTCGGAAATGTAAATCTAGATGAGGTAAAAATGGCACACGACTTAGCCAAGTTGGAAATTGCTGTTTTAGAAGGAGAATTTGCTGTAGAAGAAAATGGCTCTGTATTTGTTAGCGATAACAAAATGGGAAATAAGATGATTCCAACAATTACAGAATATTTGGTACTTGTAGTTTCTAAGGATGAAATTGTGAAAAATATGCACGAAGCTTACAAGAGAATAGATTTAAAAAATATTGAGTACGGAGTGTTTATTTCGGGTCCATCTAAAACTGCCGATATAGAATCGACATTGGTTTTTGGAGCACATGGAGCTAAGAATTTGGCTTTGTTGTTGGTTTGAAAAAAAGTTAAAAGTTTAAAGTAAAAAGTTTAAAATTGAAAGTGAAAAGTTGAAAGTGAAAAGTTGTTTTAAGGCAAAAGTAAATTTTGATTACCAAAGATAGCAAAGCTACGAGAGTTGCAGACCTTGTAGAGTTAGATTTTTTGGTTCTACCACTAATTTAGTGGAACAATCGTCACCTTGAGCGTGGTTGGTGAGCGTAGCCGAACTAGAGCCAAAGCGAAATAAGCGAAGCGATTCACGAACACCAATAATATTATAGTTGGTGAGTAATTCGAAAGGTCTATTCAAAAATAGCTCACATTATGTTATCACTGTAGCTATAGATGCTTCGACTGCATTTCCTTTTGTTGCACAAAGGAAATTACGCTCAACATGACGGATTTTATAATTTATATAATCCATATAAATGAGAGTGAACCATTAAAATAACAGTAGAACCGATTTTTTTTAGAATTGTAAAATCTGAATCGAATCTCGCAGGAGCTATGCACTCTGTAATGTATAAGTATAAGAACTAAGTTGCGGTAGGGGTTGTAGTGGCAGCTTTTATTTTCTATTGCTTGTGAAACTTTTTATGTAAAAGCGATTTTATGAGCTCTTTACATAAATTAGTTGAACAGTAATAGTTAATAAAACTATAACGGAAGACCCGCTAGACCGCCCACTAGATAGTAAAATATGTACTTATATAAGTAAATAAATAAAATTTTAACCAAATATAAACTAGAATATGGCTAACATTAAAGCGTACAAACAGTACATTAACGGAGAGTGGGTAGAGTCGCTTTCTAACGAGAGAATTGAAATTATAAACCCTGTAACGGAGGAGGTAATATCAACTATTCCGAAGGGAGATGTTGAGGATGCACAGAAAGCACTTATTGCTGCTAGAGACTCTCAAGATGCTTGGGAAGATTTAGTCGCTGCACAACGTGGCGATTATTTGATGCAGATTGCTGCTGTAATTAAAAATCACAGAGTAGAATTGGCTGAGACTTTGGCTAAAGAACAGGCAAAAGTAATAGGTTTAGCACAGGTTGAGATTGATGCTACAACTGCATACTTCGAGTACTACGCTGGTTGGGCACGTAGAATTGAAGGAGAGATAATTCAGTCTGATAGACCAGGAGAAACAATGTACCTTCATAAATGTGCTATTGGTGTTGCTGTAGGTATTTTGCCTTGGAATTTCCCGTTTTTTGTGATGGCTAGAAAAGTTGCTGGAGCATTAGTTACAGGTAATTCTATAGTTGTTAAGCCAAGTTCTGAGGCTCCGAATACAGTTTTAGATTGGATGGAGTTTGTACACAATGAAATGGATTTGCCAAAAGGTGTTCTTAATTTCGTAAGTGGTGCAGGATCGAGAGTTGGCCAGGCACTTTCTGAATCGCCAATTACTGGAATTATTTCGTTGACTGGTTCTGTTGGAGCTGGACAAAAAGTAATGGAAGCTGCAGCTAAAAATATAACAAAAGTATCGTTAGAACTTGGAGGTAAAGCTCCTGCAATAGTTGCTAAAGATGCTGATTTAGATATGGCTGTACAAGCTGTTGTTGATTCTCGTTTAATTTTCTCTGGTCAAGTTTGTAACTGTGCTGAGCGTGTTTACGTAGCAGAAGAAATTTACGATGAGTTTGTATTGAGAGCTAAGAAAATAATGAGTGAGTACGTTGTTGGCGATGTTAATGCCGAAGGTGCTGGAATGAGTGCAATGGTTTCGCAAGATCAAATTGATAAGGTTGATGGAATGGTTAGGAGAGCTGTTGATGCTGGTGCTAAGATTGAGTACGGTGGAGAGCGTATGAAAGAGTTTGCTAAAGGATTCTTTTACATGCCTACTTTATTAACTAACGTTAAGCAAGATTCGGAAGTTATTCAGGAAGAAGTATTTGGACCTGTATTGCCTGTTATGAAGTTTAAAACTATTGAGGAAGCTGTGAAAATGGCTAATGATAGTGAGTTTGGATTAACATCGTCTGTTTATACAGAGAGTTTCAACACGGCAATGTACGTTCAAAAGAAATTAAAATTTGGTGAGGTTTATATAAACCGTGAGCATTTCGAAGCTATTCAAGGTTTCCACGCTGGCTGGAGAAAATCGGGTATTGGAGGAGCTGATGGTAAGCACGGAATGGAAGAGTATTTGCAAACAAAAGTTGTTTATGCTCAAATGAGATAATTGCTTTTTGTAAAATAAATAAAACCCTCTAATGATTTATTTTTTTAGAGGGTTTCTGTTTTAATATAATTTTTCTATGTGAATTTAGTTCAATATCGACGTTAATGGTCGTCATCTTGAGCAGAATTTCCTTTGTGCAACAAAAGGAAATGTAGTCGAAAGGTCTATAGCAACAGTGATTACACAATGCGCTATTTGTGTAATAGGCTACATTCGGCTACGGCTCAGTACAGGCTTTTCGATTTCGCTTTGGCTCTGCTCAAGGTGACGATTGTTCCACAACATTCAGGGTAGAACCTCTATAATAATTTGCATAAATATTTGTAGACACAAAAAAAACCGAGTTCATTTCAGAACTTGGTTTTTTAATACCACAAGGTATTTATATTTTACATATGAGCTTCTAACTTAGCAAGTAAAACTTCTTTTGGTGCAACGCCAACTTGCTTATCAACTTGTTTCCCTCCTTTGAATATTAAGATTGTAGGGATATTTCTAATTCCTAAAGCAGAAGAAACACTTGGGTTATTGTCAACATCAAGTTTACCAACAACTGCTTTTCCTTCTAGTTCTATAGCTAATTCTTCAACAATTGGAGCTACCATTCTACATGGTCCACACCAAGCCGCCCAAAAGTCAACTAAAACTACTTTATCTGATTGAAGTACTTCAACTTCAAAGTTTGCATCGCTAAATTCTAAAGCCATAATAATTTATTTTTTATAATTGTTTTGTGTCAAAATTGAGGTGCAAATCTAATAAAATTTTATTCATCTCGATTGTTTTATTTGACGTATTCAATTGTATTTATTTATCTGACAATAAGCAAGTTTGATGTTTAGATAAATACATGATAAATATACCAGATTAAGATGGTCTTGTATTTGATCACAGTCATCAATTAAATACATATTGATTGATTTGTAGTTTCCGCTAGGGATAGAAACGGTACCCCGGAAATAAAATAGTTATTGAATTAACGTATGAGGAAGCAACTGTAAGAAGCTACCGTAATAATAGGAAATAAAAAATCCGTTAACTAAATTTTTAGTTAACGGATTTTTGAAAGTGGTACCTCCAGGAATCGAACCAGGGACACATGGATTTTCAGTCCATTGCTCTACCAACTGAGCTAAGGTACCTTGCCATGACAGTAAGGAAAAGAAAGTGGTACCTCCAGGAATCGAACCAGGGACACATGGATTTTCAGTCCATTGCTCTACCAACTGAGCTAAGGTACCTTCTTATTTTACTATCAATATTTTAAAGAACTCATTAAGTGGTACCTCCAGGAATCGAACCAGGGACACATGGATTTTCAGTCCATTGCTCTACCAACTGAGCTAAGGTACCAGTATTTTTCTTTTTGCGGGTGCAAATATATGCTTTTTACTTTTAATAATAAAAGTAAAATTTGCAAAATAACAAATTATCAATAAAGGTGTTTGGTTAATTAGTTGAAGGCTAAATAAATATTGATAAAATATAAACAATTAATATGTTTAATATGTCGTAAGCTTTGTTATTTTTGCAGGAATTATAGAAGAATTAAGTGCTTAAACTTATTATTTGGGTTGAGGTAAAAGTAGATTAAGTTTAGATGAATTTAATTGTTGATATAGGAAATACTAATTCAAAACTTGCCATTTTTCAGGGCGAAGAAATAATTAATTTTGAAACTGTAGAATATGATATGTTGATGGAGGCATTGGAGAGTTATCTAATTGAATTCAAAATTAACAAATCTATACTTTCAAATGTCGGAGCAAAAATTGAAGGATTAGATGATTTCCTTAGCAATCATTTTTACCATGTGAATCTTGATTTTAAAACAAAATTGCCCATTACTATAAATTACGATACTCCAAAAACTTTAGGAGTTGATAGGGTAGCATTGGCTGTTGCTGCATTAAATTCAAGTAACGGAAAAAACAGTTTAGTTATAGATATGGGGTCGTGTATAACTTATGATTTTATTACATCAAAAGGAGTGTACGAAGGGGGAGCAATTTCCCCTGGTTTAAATATGCGTTTCAAGGCAATGCACAATTTTACCGAATCATTACCGTTAGTAACTATTAGAGAATCGCAATCGATAATTGGCAAGAATACTGAGATGTCTTTGGTTAATGGTGTTGTACACGGTATTACATCAGAAATAGACTCTTATATTGATAAGTTAAATGAAGAGATTGGAAATATTTCTGTTTTTATTTGCGGAGGAGACCAACCTTTCTTTGTTAACAAATTAAAAAATAGCATATTTGCAGACCAAAAAATTTTGTTGCGAGGTTTAAATATAATCTTGAACTATAATTTCGATATTAGAAATGAGAGTACTACCACTTAAAATATTAATACTTTTTTTATTCCCAGTTGTGCTTATGGCTCAAGGAATAGAATCTTCACCATATTCGGCATTTGGTTTTGGAGAAGATAAATATACTGGCCCTGCAGAATCTGTTAGCATGGGAGGATTAAATAGCATCTTTTGGGATAACGTTCACGTTAACCCTTCAAATCCCGCTTCATATTCATTTTTGAGCCTAACAAATTTTTCGTTAGGAGCTACAGGAAAAGTAATAAACTTAGAAACAGCAGAGCAAACAGAGCAGACAAATCAAGCAGGTGTGAGTCATTTAATCATGGGTATTCCTATGGGTAAATGGGGAGGTATGGCCTTTGGGTTTATGCCAACTACATCTACAGGATATGAATTCTTAAGTTCCGAAAAACTCATTGATGAAGGATCAATAATTACAGATGGGAACATAGGATACGATGGATCATACGACCAGTACACATATTTTAGAGGAGAAGGTGCAATGAACAGATTCTTTATTGGAGGTTCGTTTAGTCCTTTTAAGGGTTTTTCTGTAGGTGTAAATGCCATGTATGATTTCGGGAACCTAACTCGTACAACAATGATGGTAACACCTTCAGTATATCAGGTTTTAGAAATAGGTGTGCCAGCGGTATTAGTTTACGAGGGAAGTCAATATCATTCTAAAGAAAAAGTTAAACTTAGATTGAATGAATGGAATTACCAATTGGGATTGATGTACACTTCTAATCTTAGTGAGAAATTACAATTCACACTAGGAGGAACATACGGAATCGGGAACAGTTCAGAGTTAGAAGTTTCAAGATATTTATTCACTTATGCGTATAATGCTAATGGAGTTGCTATTCCAATAGATACTGTTAAGAGTGCTAGTGGTCAAGGTACTTTCAGAAATATTGACCTTCCACAATACGGAAGTATGGGTTTGAGTTTTGGAAACTATAGTAAGTGGATGGTTGGTGTAAACTATGAATTCAAGGACGCACTATCAGGTTTAGATAATATATATGAAGGTGTAGAGTATACTGAAAAGAAAAAATATTCCATAGGAGGATATTTTACTCCTAAGTATAATTCATTGATGAGTTATGCTGAAAAAATAACTTATAGGTTAGGTTTTAAGTATGAAGAACCTGGTTTAAGAGTTAATGGCATAGATATTGTAGACTACAGTATTAATTTTGGTCTTGGTCTTCCTATGAAAAATGGAGCATCAAACGTAAGTATTGGTGGTGCATTTGGAACAAGAGGCACAACTGACTTAGGTTTAGTGAAAGAAAATTACTTAAGTTTTTATGTAAATTTCTCTCTTAACGACAAGTGGTTTAAGAAAGTAAAATACCAATAAGTCTAAAGTTAGACTTAACAAATATATAGTAAGTTAGTAGTAATTGATATAAGTAGTAAATTAAGAAAGTTATGAAAAGTAAATTTTTCGGATTAATATTATTTGTTGTAGGGTTGGCATTTTCATCACCAGCAATAGCTCAGGATGAAGTACCAGTAGAGAAGAAGGAGGTAGCTTGTAAAGAAGATCAAAAAGTTAAAGAGAATTTATCTATCTATTATGAGTATTACAAATCAAAAAACTACAAAGACGCCTATGAATCTTGGACTTACGTTTATGAAAACTGTCCATCGGCTCATAAAAATATTTTTATCCACGGGCCAAAGCTTATCAAGTACATGTACAATAAAGCAGCAACTGAAGATGAAAAGAAAGTATATTTAGCTAAACTTTTGAAAGTTTACGATGATAGGTTGGTGTATTTCCCAGGTAAAGAAGGTTATGTTTTGGGGATGAAAGGCTCTGATATGATTAACTACAAAATTGGACCAACACAATCAGCATACGATGTATTGGCAAAGGCTTACGAAGTTGACGGCAATAAATTAGGAGCTTCAGTTTTATATTCATACTTCACGGCTTCTACAAGGCTTTTCAACGAAAAAGTATTTGGCGACGAAGAAGTATTTATGGTTTATGACCAAGTTGTTGAAGCTATAGATTTCAATTTAGAAGCTAAATCAAATACCATTGCTAAATATGAGCAAATGGAAGGAGATGGCAAAACACTTAGTAAAAAGGAAACTAAAGATTTCAATAAAGCAAAAACATATTATGGTTCTTACGAAAAGGTAGAGTCTAACGTAGAAAAAATTATTGGTAAAATTGCAACTTGTGAACGTTTAGATATTTTATATGGAGAAAAATATGAAGAACAAAAAGGGAATATTGATTGGATAAATGGAGGTGTTAAAATGATGACACGTAAGAAATGTTTTGATAGTAAAATATTTTTCAAGTTAATTGATTCAAAATCTAAATTAGCTCCAGATGCATCTTCATCTCGTGTTGCAGGTTTATTGTCTTTATCTAATAAACAATATTCAAAAGCATTGAAATATTATGAGGGAGCTATTAAGTTAGGAGATGACAAAAATAAAAAAGCTGATGATTACTACAAGGCTGCACAGTGTTTGTTTAAATTAGGACAAAGATCTAAAGCTAGAACATACGCTTATAAAGCTATCGATAACAGAAAAGGATGGGGGAATCCATATCTTTTGATAGGGGATATGTATGCTGCTAGTGCTAATGCTTGTGGTACAAATGCTTTCGAGAAAAAGGCAGTTTATTGGGCGGCTGTTGCAAAATATTCTACAGCAAGAAATGTAGATCCAAAAGTATCTAAGAAAGCAGCAGGTAAGATTAGCTCTTGGGGTGCTCAGGTTCCAGATAAAACCATGATATTCCAATTTGGTTACATAGGAAAGCCAAAATATAAAATTGGATGTTGGATAAACGAAACAGTTAATGTACCTCAATCTTAATGATGAGACTAATTAATAAAATATTTATTACAAAAAGCATCGTTATCCTATTTGGGGTAACGATGCTTTTTTCTTGCGAAAATAAAATGAGTGAGATAGATAAACTCACATCAAAAGATATTAATACCGACAATCATATTGAAAACCTAGATATGATATATACCGATTCGGGTATAGTTAAATTGAGGTTAAAAGCTCCTGTAGCAATAATTCACGAAGAAAAAGATGAGCCACACAAAGAATTTCCTGATGGTCTAGAAGTTTTTTTCTTTAAAGATAGAGATTCTGTAGTAGAGAATTACCTCAAAGCAAATTATGGAATTAACTACGAAAAAAAAGACCTTACAGAGGTTAGAGGTAATGTTGTAGTTGTGAACGATAAAGGAGATACATTAAAAACAGAAAAACTATTTTGGGATTCTAAGAAAAAAATAATTTTTTCTGATGAGCTTGTTAGGATTCTACAGAAAGATCAAGTGATAATTGGAGAAGATGGATTTGAAGCAGATGAAGGTTTCTCTTATTACAGTATAAAAAACTCTTCTGGAGATCTTAATGTTGACGGAGATAAGGAAAAACAATAACTGTAATTGTCAATACTAAAGTATTCAGGGAGTAATGATCTAAAATAAATAATTGCTAGTTATATTAATTGTTATAACCACAATATATCGCAATATTTATTGATATTTGTATTACAAATAATTAAAGTCAATAAATGCTAGAGAGTTTTATCATTATAGTGTCATCCATAATTTTTTCTGCCTTTTTCTCTGGTATGGAAATTGCCTTTATTACTTCTAATAAACTATATTTTGAGTTAGAGAAAAAACAAGGAAGCTGGAATTCTTCTGTAATTTCAAAGTTGAGTAAGAATTCTAGTCAGTTTATTACCACTATGCTCATAGGTAATAATATTGCTTTAGTTGTTTACGGAATATTCATGGGAGACTTAATAATCAGCCTGATTTTTCCTGAATACGTTTTTGTTAATGCTTATCCTATATGGATATTGCTTGTTCAAACTGTAATCTCTACCTTAGTTATTTTAGTTGCTGCTGAATTTATGCCAAAAGCTATTTTTAGGATTTATTCTAATGAGTTGTTGTCAGCATTTGCAATTCCTGCTTACATAATATATCAGCTATTTTATTTTGTTTCGTTGTTTGTTGTATGGCTTTCCAAGACTACTTTACATCTCTTCACTGGCGATAAAATAGAAGAAAAAGAAAATGAATTCAGAAGGGTTGATATAGGAAATTATATTTCAGAACAGCTTGATTCAGTTGATGACAATAAAGATGTTGATGTAGAAATTCAGATGTTCCAGAATGCTCTAGAGTTCAACGAGGTAAAAGCCCGAGAATGCATGATTCCTCGTACCGAAATTATTGGTTTAGAAATTGGGGATAGCATAAGTAATCTTAACAAGCTATTTGTAAGTACAGGGAAATCTAAAATTATTATTTACAACGAAGATATTGATGATATTTTGGGATATGTACATTCGTTTGAAATGTTCAAGAAACCAAAAGATATAAAGTCAATTTTGCTACCTGTAGAATTTATTCCTGAGACTCTACCTGTAAATGAACTATTGAGTACTTTCATAAAAAAGAGAAAATCTATAGCTGTCGTTCTCGATGAATATGGTGGTACAAGTGGTTTAGTTACTATAGAAGACATTGTAGAAGAGTTGTTTGGAGAAATAGAAGACGAACACGATACTCTCGACATGACCGAAACTACAATAAAAGAAGGTGAATATCTTCTTTCTGCTCGATTAGAAATAGACTACCTGAACGAAAAATATTATCTAAACCTTGAAGAAAACGATAATTATGAAACTATTGGAGGTTATGTATTATATCACCTGCAAGACATACCCGAAAAGAACCAGATAATTGAAATTGATGATTTCACTATAACTATTACTAAAGTTTCTAATAGTAAAATTGTTGAATTAAAACTTTTGAACAAAGGATAATTTTAGTGTTCTACAAAGTTTATCACCACAACATTTACACCTTATTTTTATTGAATTTAGGCATTTTTAATAAATGTATTATAAATACAAATATTACTACCTGTATTCTTTGATTTTTATAAAATGATAGTGTATTTTCGCCTCCAATTAAACTAAAATAAGACTAATGGCAACATTAAATAAAATAAGGTCAAAATCGGGTGCACTTATTGCGATAATTGGTTTCGCACTATTTGCATTTGTATTAGGAGATTTGTTTAAATCAGGTAGTTCTATCCTGAAAGGAAAACAAAATGTAGTTGGAATTATTGACGGGAATGAGATTTCATATCAAGATTTTAACCCAGAAGTTCAGCGTACTTTAGAAGCTTACAAAAAACAAGGATTAAATTCTCTTACTCAGGTTTCTAATATTGTGTGGAACAATATGGAAAGAAGAGTTTTAATTGACGAAGAGGTTGAAAAACTAGGTCTAAACATCGGAGAAGATGAATTATGGAATTTAATTATTACAGACCAAAGTATTCAAAATGCACCAGCTTTTAAAAATGAAGCAGGTTTGTTTGATCCTAACAAAGTTAAAGAGTATTTATCTTACCTAAGAGAGAATTCATCTAACAATGCCCAAGCTGCACAATTGTGGTTCGATTGGATTAATTTCGAGAAAACATTGAAAGAAAGAGGAATTGTTACTAGTTATTACAGTTTGATTAGTGCTGGTATTTCTGCAACAGATGTTGATGGTAAGTACGATTATAAATTTACTAACGATCAAGTTAATGCTAAGTACGTTTATCTTCCTTACTCATCGGTTAATGATGATGAAGCTAAAGTATCTGACGATGAAATAAGTAATTATATTTCTAATAACTCTGAGGAATTTAAAGCTGATGCAAGTAGAGATATTCAATATGTTTATTTTAAAGCTACACCATCTCTGTCTGACGAAGCTAATGTTAAAGAGGAGCTATTAGCTCTAATGAATGACAACGTGGAGTACGATAGATCTACTTCTAGATATGACACTATCCCAGGTTTTGTTAACACAACTAACGATTCGTTATTTGTTAACTCTAAATCTGACCTTAACTTTGATCCAATGTACTACCACAAAGGAACTCTTACTGCAGAGGTAGAGACTTTTGCATTTGATGCTGTGGTTGGACAAGTTTACGGGCCTTATTTAGAAGGTAGCACTTATAAAGTATCTAAACTAGTATCTATTAAAACAATGCCTGACTCAGTAAAAGCTAGTCATATATTGATTTCTTTTTCTGGTGCTCAAAATGCTACTCCTGAAGTTGTAAGAACTGATGATGAGGCGAAAGCTTTGGCTGATAGTTTGTCTAAGGTGATAAATAAGAAATCATCTAAGTTTGCTGATTTAGCAAAAGATTTCTCCAACGGACCTACTGCTTCAAAAGGAGGTGATTTAGGTTGGTTTACTTACGGAAGAATGGTGCCTGAATTTAACGCTTTCGCTTTCGATAATAAAAAAGGAAATATAGGTGTTGTAAAAACTGTATTTGGTTATCACGTTGTGAAAATTGAAGATCAGAAAAATATAGAGAAGGCAATTAAGCTTGCAACTATCGTTCGTAATATTTCTCCTTCTGATGCAACAGATAATGAATTATATGCTAAAGGTTCAAACTTTGTGAATTCAAACAAAACCTTGGTTTCTTTCCAATCCGATGCGAAAGCAAAAGGATTAGAAGCGAGAAATGTAGAGGGCTTAAAAATCATGGAATTTAATATTCCAGGATTAGGAGATCAAAGAGAGTTAGTGAGGTGGGCTTTCAATGAAGATACTCAAATTGGTTCTACCAAACTACATGCTGTAGAAGATGGTTACGTAGCTGTATTGTTATATAATTCTAATGAAGAAGGTTTAACACCTGTTGATGTTGCCAGAGCAAAGGTTGAGCCTATTATTATGAATGAGAAGAAAGCTAAGATTCTTTTAGCTAAAGTTAAAGGGACTACTTTGGCTGATATTGCTAAGAGTTCTAATAAAACTGTAGCTACAGTTAACAGTATTCATTTTGCAAATCCAATAATTCCTGGAGCAGGAAGAGAACCTAAGGTTGTAGGTGCAATGTTTGGGTCTAAGCAGGGTGTTGTTTCAGAACCAATAGAAGGTGAAACTGGAGTATTTGTGGTAGAAGTTGTCTCTTCAAAAGAGGCTACTGAATTGCCAAACTATGCTACTTATAGCAATAAACTAAAGTCTCAATACGATTCAAGAGTTAACTATCAAGTATTCGAAGGATTGAAAAACTCTGTAGAGATAGTTGATAATAGATCAAGATTCTACTAGGATTAATTCTTAAACATAAATAATGCAAGAGGCTACCATTGGTAGTCTCTTTTTTGTTGATTATATTTCTTCATAAAAAAAGGATTCTCTTATGTGTGTTTTGATACCACAAAAAGGTAATACCAAATCAACATCAAAATGCACAGTAAAACCTTTACCTTTCTTATTTGGTATGGTTGAGTTCTAACTATCATTGTAAAAACTCAGACTTGAATTTAGTCGAATCATGATTCTAAATCGCCTTATGAAAAATAGTGTTAAGAAATTTATTTTCATAAACGTTAAGAAAAACAAACTGTTTGAGCGCTAGCGAGTTTTTGTTTTTTAGTTTATTAAAATGAATTTTAACTATTTTTTATGGTTCTACCCTGAATGTTGTGGAACAATCGTCACCTTGAGCGGAGCCAAAGCGAAGTCGAAAGGTCTATTACACAAATAGCACATTGTGTAATCACTGTTGCTATAGATCTTTCGACTACATTTCCTTTTGTTGCACAAAGGAAATTCTGCTCAAGATGACGACTATTCTAAATTACAACTTCCACACAAATAAGGGTAGAACCTTTTTTATAAAGCGACGGCTTTTTTGCTTCCTTTTTTGGCCGTAGAACTGCGAAGCAATCATGAAACCAAGTTAAAATAGATTATTCTTGAATAAAAAAGGAAGAGCCCGCCTGGCTTGAAGGCACATAACAGTGATAAATCATAAATACAATGATAATTGGAACTTAGCTTTTGGTATCTACCCTGAATGTTGTAGAACAACCGTCACCTTGAGATTAAGTATTCTTGATTATACTATTTGTAAAAATTTAGCATTACCATATCTACGTGAATATATTCTAAATAAGTAGATTCAAAAAAGATAATAGTTAGGGTGTTTGGTGATGTGATTGGCATTAAAGGAATGGACGTAAGTAACTCTATATCCCAATTGGATTTAGTGTAAAGT
>JADGDT010000063.1:0-1351 GCA_016744755.1 Ichthyobacteriaceae bacterium
TTGTTACAAGAAACAATAGAAAATGCAATCATCAATAATAGTAATAATTTCTTCATCATAAGTTATTTTTATTTAGACTTGATTTAAACCGATGCAAATATAGTGCTTTATATTAATTAAGTCTTAATAAGAAATATGATTTATGTCATAAAAAAAACTGGATGCAATTTACATCCAGTTTTTTCTAATTATTAGGAGCTTATCTCAATGTGTATGTGGTATTAGTAGATAACTGAACTCACTTGTCCTGCTTCAACCATTACTATTCTAAATATTAATCCGCCAATGAGTATCATAATTGCAGGAAGAAAAACAGGAATACGTTTTCCGTAAATTTCTAGTAGTTCTAAAATGGCAGGTAGTAGTAGTCCTAAAACAACTACACCTCCAAAGAAAATATAGGTGTATGGTCCACCAAGGAACATCTCTATTCCTTCAACTTGCGATTGTGTACCTGCTAGCATTCCCATAAATACATGAATAATCATGAAAACTTCTACGGAAATTAACCATAAATCTATACGAGTAAATTTCCTTATTTCTTCATGATCTTTACTTAACCAAGTAATTATTGCCGCGGCGGTTGACATTCCAGAAACTAGGAATAGTGGCCCTAATATAGGGTTGCTCCAAAATGGACGCGCGTTGAATGCTGAAAGTAAGATACCTGTATAAATACCCAAAATTATTGAGAATACTAATAAAACCCATGCTATTGTTTTGCATTGTGTTTTTATTAGACCCTCTACAGTATCCATTATTTCAAATGGCCATTTAATTTTTGGGAATACATCTTTTATCATTACGAAACTCCATAAAAATGCAAGTGGAATTACAAGCATCAATGTCCAAGCTCCCCAGCTCATAGGCGATTCTATACTAAAACTTGTGTATAAACGCCACGACATTAATGGGTTTTTTAAATCGAGCATTAAAACGATTAATCCTACTACTAAAAAAATAGGAGTCAATATCACAGCTTTTTTAAGTGCTAATGAAATTGATTTTTCAGGATATCGTATATAATAGAATGCAGCGAAGAACAAAATTCCTGCTGACAATCCGCCGAGGAACAAATATACCGGTATTTCCCAATGCCATACGTTAAGTACGGGGTCTATGAGGTGGTTGTTTCGTCCACTTATAATTATATCTTCTTTCATTGTTTTATAGCTTTTAGCCTGTAGCCATTGGCTTTTGGCGTTAGTAAAGGGTTATCGCTTTGCTGGCTATGTGCCTTTGGCACTGTTTTTTTAATGCCTTTGGCATTTATTGTTTAGAGCGTATATTCTAGATTTACATACAGTTCAAGTTTAAACAAAAGATGCGCTAGCATCAAATAAACCGAAAG
>JADGDT010000063.1:1451-7288 GCA_016744755.1 Ichthyobacteriaceae bacterium
AGTTCAAGTTTAAACAAAAGATGCGCTAGCATCAAATAAACCGAAAGCGTAGCTTTCATAAACAGCGAAGCATAAACATGTTATACTAAGTAATACACCTGTGGTTTAGTTCCTGTTTCTGGTGCAAGAGTTTTGTAATTCCTATTTTTAAGTGCAATCGAAACATCGCTTTCAGAATCTTCTAAATCTCCGAAATACATACACTTGGTTGGACAAACACTTACACATGCAGGATCTTCTCCATCTGTAACTCTGTGATTACAAAAAGTACATTTATCAACAGTACCTTTTTCTGGGTGAAAATATCTAGCATCGTATGGACAAGATTCAATACATGCACCACATCCAATACATTTGTCGTCGTCAACCAAAACTATACCTCCATCGGAAACTAAACTAGCACCAGTTGGGCATGTTCTCACACACGGAGTATTATCGCATTGATTACATCTTTCCGATCTGTATTCTAGTTCAACTGTTGGATAAAGTCCGTTTACAGTTTCTTTAATCCAGTCTCTGCAATATCCTTGCGGAACATCGTTTTCTGTTTGGCAAGCAACTACACAGTCGCTGCATCCTACGCATTTAAGCGTATCTATAGCCATTGCATATCTCATACTATCGCTTCCTCCTTTCTAGGTTTTTCTGTAATGAAAGACACAAAGTTGGCACGCATACCTGTACCTCCCATAATTGGATCTATCTTTACATTTGTTATTAATTCTGAATCGGAAATACCTTTACCGTAAGAGTTCTCAAGCATTTTATTGCTTCGTCCGAAACCGTGTATCATGTAAACCATATCGGGTCTTATGCGTTCGGTAACTCTCACATTTATTGAAAAAGCAGAAACAATACCATCTTGGTTTTTCAACCAAACTTCTTGCCCATTGTAAAGGCTGTTTTCTTTTGCAGTAATAGAATTTACCCAAAGATTATTTGCATCCATCAAATCGGTAAGATTCGGATTGTTTGTAGTACGAGTAAAAGTGTGCATTGGTGCTCTTCCGTAATTTAATCTATAAAAACCTTTACTTGGTTTTTCGTGTTCTGTATAAAATGGAAGCGGATCAAACCCTTTTTTCTCTAAATCGTGGGCGTACAATTCTATTTTTCCTGATGCCGTTTTGAAATTATAATCTTCGCCATCTTTAATAAATAGACCGTGATTAAATTCAGGTTGAAGTTTTACACCTCTCTGCTTCATGTCTGCTAACGATGAGCCAATTTGTCGTAATTGCCAATCAATTACTTCAGAGTAATCTTTATAGGGAAAATAATCTTGTAACCCTAATCGATTGCCCAGTTTCATAACCATCCACGATGCGGGTTTGGTAAGATATTTAGGTTTTACTGCTGGCATACGCACTGCAAAATTTGCTTTGCGATGTGGCGATATTCTTGGATGATCGCACCTTTCTAGGTAAGTACATTCAGGAAGAATAACATCGGCATATCCACAAATTTCGGCAGGCATAGTATCAACAACTACAAATAAATCTAAGTTATCAATAGCTTCTAAAGTACGTTTCTGATCGGGGATAGTTGTTGTTAGATTTGTGCCAACAGCAAACCATCCTTTTAGTTTGTGTTCTCCTTTAAAATCGGGATGGGTAGCATCTATAAATGCATTTGCTACCGAATAATGTGCATACGGATATTTATCGCCCATCATTTCTTTCCAGCTCCAATTTGGTTTTGGATAAGCAGGTAAAGGCATTTTTGGTAATTTACCTTTATTTGGCAAATAGAAACCACCCTCGCGCCCATAAGAACCAAGTATTGCATTAAGTATTGCAATTGCTCTCAATCGTTGAGTATCATCGCCATACCACGTTACGTGCCTACCAGGGTGAATAATTACTTTTGGTGCAGCTTGTGCCATTTCCCAAGCTGTTTTCTTGATTTGCTCTGCAGGTATTTCGGTTATTTTTTCTGCCCACTCTGGTGTAAAATCATTTACGTGATTTTTAAGCTCATCAAACCCGTTTGCATATTTTTCTACGTAATCCTTATCGTAAATACCTCTATCAATAATTACATTTATCCATGCTAAAAGCAGGGCTAAATCGGTAGATGGTTTTATTGGCAACCAATATTTAGAGTGAGCCGCTATTGTCGATAATCTAGGGTCAACAGTAATAATTGTAGCTTTTCTATCTTGTATATCAGCAACTTCTTGCACAAGATTGTTGTGCATATTTTCGCCAATGTGATTACCTAAAAGAACCAAACAATCTGTATTCTTAATATCAGCAGGTTCGGGCGAACCAACAGATTTACCAAATGTTGCTTTAAAAGCTTCTTCGCGAGGACCTTTACACTGCGCATAAGATGGAGCTGTTATATTTGTAGATCCAAATGCTTTGAAAAGAGTGCTAAAATGTTTTCCTCCTGAGCCGTGATTAAACAGGGCTAAACTCTCTGCCCCGTGCTCAGATTTTATGTCTTTCATTTTTTGCGCAATAAAGTCTAAAGCTTCATTCCACGAAACGTTTACAAATTCTTGCTTGCCGTTACGGGTTTTACGCATCATAGGCTGTTTAAGCCTATCGGGATCGTTGTACATTCCAACTCCTCCAGTTCCACGAGGGCAAAAACGACCGTTTGAATGAGGGTCGAATTTGTTCCCTACTATTTTTTTTATATCTCCTTTCTCGTTTACGTAAGCCCATCCTGCACATTTCCAGAAACAAACTTCGCAATAAGTTGGCACTTTTTTTAATTTTGAAACATCCTCATCATCACCAGAAAAAAAACTAGGAAACGAAAGAGGTAACATCATTGTACCAGCACTTGCAGTAGATATTTTTATGAATTTTCTTCTACTTTGCATAAATAAAGCTTTAGGCAATAAGCTCTAGACAATAGGCTATTCTCATACATCCTATTGCCTAAAGCTTAAAGCAGTTACTTAACTACTTCATTACTAGCAATAGCTTCCCACTCGTAGAAAGCACCATCGTAAACTTTTACATTTTTGTAGCCGAGTACTGATGTTAATGCCATAAATTCTAATCCAGCTCTTGAGCTTGATTTACAATAAATAATTATTGTTTTATCGCTAGTTGCTCCGGATTTATTGAAAATAGCAGCTAATGCATCTTTACTTTTTAACTTACTTTTAGAATCAACCAAAGATTTTTTAGGAATACTAATTGCTCCAGGTATATGACCTTTTCTTAAATTATCCTTATCGTCTTTTTTTGTTCCGTTGTACTCCTCAATATCACGTGCATCAATAAGTACGATGTCTGTATCGTTCACAGATTTTTTCACATCACTCATTCTTGCTAGATACTCTTTGTGTAAAGTTTTATTGAAAGTTGTAGCCTTTCGTGTAGATGCTTTTTTTGTAATTGGCTTTCTCTCCGCTTTCCAAGCTTTCATCTGCCCATCAAGAATTTTTACATTCTCAGCTCCCATGTATTTCAATGCCCAATAAACTCTACCTGCATTCGTTCCTTTGTTGCAATAAAGTACAATTTCATTCTTTTCAGAAATCCCTTTACTTCCTAAGTAAGTTGCTAATTCAGAAGGCTTTTTAAGTACGCCTTTTACTGGAGTTTTTACATTCAAATCGCCTTGATAAACGTGTATTGCTCCTTTTATGTGTGTTTTGCTATAGTCCTTAGCTTTGCGAGTGTCAACAACTACTATGTTGTCATTGTCTATTATTTTTGCTAATTCCTTAGCAGTAATAAGGTCTTGTCCTATTGCCAAACTCGAAATCAAGAAGGCAATAACTAATGTTGATATATATTTATATAATTTCATAAGTGTTTAATCGTTTAACTGTTGAATTGTTTAATTGTAAGCTAGATTTGTACAGCAACCCTATTGTTGTTAATTTGTTATATAGTACTCTCCTGTATCATACAATAGTTTATTTGTAAACTTTTATTTTTTTTAGCTTTTAGCTCTTATTGAGCTTTGAGCTTTCAGCTTCTAGCTTGTTAAAACTTAATTTGCATTTGTACAGCAAGTCTATCGTTGTCAATTTGTTGGATAGCACTTTCCTGTATCATACAATAGTTTATTTGTAAGCGTGTCCAATCGTTGAAGAAATAGTTGATGCCGAATGTAGATATATATTGAGCTTGATCTGATACCGTGATATCTTGGTCAAACATCTCGAATTTTAAAACTGGTTGTAGTCCAAAATCAAACATATAGGAAGCCATGCCATAAAAACCTTGACCTTCAAAATCTCCTGTTACAACTTCGCCACCGCCACCGCAGCCACCTCCAACAATCTTAGAACCTTCATCTTTAGAATAGATGTATTCTGCCTGAAAGGCAAATTCTCCAAATTCCATAGCTATTTCTGCACCATAGCGATTATGCTTATCATCTACAGTTACATCTGGCTCTGATGGAGCATTTGATCCAAATCGGAAACTACCTCCTACACTAAGAAAATCTAATGGTTGAAAAACAACTCTACCAACAATATCTTTAGCTGTATTATCATCAATATTGTTAAGTCCGTTTCCATTCATTAAAGCGAATTGATACTTAAATAAAGTTGTATCGTTACCACCCGAAAGCATAAATCCTAAATCACGCATTGGTGCCGCAAAATTTAAAACTGTTTTCGAACGATTAATAGTTAATAATTTATGACATCCTGTTTGTAATTCAAGTGAGATAGGTGCTTTAAACTGACCTATTGCTGCCCTAGCCCAATTAAATCTATTATAGCTAACGTAAGCATCAAGTAAAAAAGGGGAGCCATTAGGACTATATTTTGGACTCATTTCTAATACTGCATAATAAGAGAAATCGTAAGGTATAACACCAATAACGCCTAATCTTGCTCTTTCGAAATCAAAGTTATTTGTACCTGCTTCGTCAAAAATATAGTTGAATTGTGGTTGAATAAAACCAAATAGTTTTATCCCCTCATCGTCAGATGGTTCTTCACATCCTTGTGAAAATCCAAGCATAGGTGTAAGACCTATTAACATAATAAGTAATATTCGTTTCATAATTGTTGTTTAATTATTGTTGAATTGTTTAACTGATGAATTGTTGATAATTTAAATAGCTATTAAATTCAACAATTAAGTTATTCAAGTAAATAAAGAAAGGCATCACACCGAGATGTGATGCCGCTAAAACTATCTAGTTACTACTACAGGTAAATCTGTCTTAGGAGCTACATATTTGTGGCTTTCAAGGGTGTCATAGATCATCCCATTAGTCCCAAATTTTAAACTCACTGTATTGTAACCAATCACATTTAAATAAGCTGTAACCATAGACGAGGTTTGACCTGTCCAGCAGTATGTTACAATAGTTTTAGATGGGTCAAGTCCTTTTATCTCTTTTCCTTCCAATGAAAGAGGAAGAATTCTGTAAGCTCCTGCTATATGTCCATAATGCTCAACATCAGAAAGTTTCCAGTAATTGTTAATAAAGTGGTTGCTCGGATTAGAAAGAACATCTGTATTATTAATACCCTTGAATCCCCCATTTAACATTTTTTCAACTTGTTCAGCTAATATTCCAGCACCATCTGTAGCAGATGTAGTGTATTTAGGGTAAGCAAAACTGCCTGTTGCTGTTATAGAACCAGGTGCAGGAGTCCAACTACCTGCATGGTTGTCGGCTTCATTTCCTATTGCTCCAGCCCATGGTCCAGAGAATGCTTCAGCCCAGCCGCTCATTCCCCACTTTAGAACTTTAGCATCTAAATATCTGCTTAGTCTTAGTGCTATTACCGCATGTGCAGCAGTTTGTCCTGTATAACAAACCACAAGTATTGGTTTAGTTGTACTCTGTGCCGCTGTTAGTATATTTCCTAATGATGTATTTGTAGCACCTTCAATGTG
>JADGDT010000063.1:7388-19005 GCA_016744755.1 Ichthyobacteriaceae bacterium
TAATCCATCCGTCTATTACATCAGGGATATCTAAATCCTCTGCTACTAAATAAGTTGTTAAAGTTTCAAATGAATCTCCTGTTGAAGGATTTTCTTCCTCTTTTTTACATCCTGTAAAAACTATTAAGGAAAATGCTAATAAATAAAGTATTCTTTTCATAATTTCTGTTATTAGTGATTGGTATTAATTTTTATTGAATTATTAATTTGTTTAATTGTTTAATCGGGTTGCTTTTATAGCAACCATGCTTCGGCTTCGCTCAGCAACCATGCTTCGGCTTCATTCACATACTTGCAACTAGTAGTGAGCTTAGCATCCTCCTTCATCTTCTTCGGCAGCAACTGGTGCAGCTCCCGATGAAACAGGAATTACGTTAACATAAATGTTCTTTGGAAAATCTTTCTTCCATTGAAGAAATCCTCCCTGAAGACTAGTTACATTTGTATATCCAAGGTCTTTAAGAGATTTCGTAGCGAGAGCACCACGTCCTCCTCTTTTACAATAGATTACAATTTTCGAATCCTTTTCAGGCATGTACAATCCTTCATCGTCCCAAACATCTTCGTTTGAAATTTTGAATTCTAATACACCTCTTGGAATAGCAATAGCTCCTGGGATGTAGGACTTTGCATTTTCTTTACCGGTTCTTACATCGATAAGGTAGTACTCATCATCTCCATCCATTATGGCTTGGAGGTCGTTTGTAGAAACTTCAGTGATGTACTGTTTGGTGAATTCTACCATCTTAGTACTGTTCTCGAAAACTATATCAGTAGATACTGATTTTGAATTTCCGATTTCTGGAGTTTCGCAACTCATCATGCCGAGTATAACAACTGTCGACATTAAGAGTGAAGTAAATCTTCTCTTCATTTTTGTTACAACTTATTTTATTAATACTAAATACGATTGGCTACTCTCTAGTCAAAAATTTCCCTTAATTGACTAGTTCAAAGGTATTTTAGGAAGGTATATTAGAGAAGAAAATATGCTCCAAGTAAATCAAGCATTTGTGAGTTTGTTAAAATTAATTACTTGATTTAGTTTGATTTTTAATTTGATTTAGTTGTACTTTGTTGCTTATGATACAAAGAGATCCATCTAAAATGTTTGACCTTTCTATAGATTCACCATGCTTTGACTGTATGCATAATGAAAATTGTATGCTAGATGATTTAATTGGAGAAAAGGGATCCTCGGAGGTAGAACACAATGAGCTTGTCTACTCTAAAGGAGAGCTTATTATTAAACAAGGTACAATTGCACCACACGTTATTTTTGTAAAAAGAGGAATGGTTAAAGTCTTCTTAGAACACAGAGATAGGAAACAGGTATTGTGTGTAGAGAAAGGTGGTTTTGTTGGATTAGAATCAATGTATAACGATAAGTTTTTTCAATACAGCGTAACGGCGGTTACTGATGTAAAAGTTTGTTTGATAGAGATTGAGAGTTTTAAGAAGCATATAGAAACTGATGCACAATTTGCTGCAAAAATTATTAGACACATCAACCTAAGGTCAAGAAATCTATATCAAAGAATAATTACTCTAACTCAGAAACAGGCACATGCCCGTGTTGCTGATGTACTTATTTGTTTTATTGAGAGAATATACGGAACTACATCTTATGATTTGCCATTTACTCGTAAAGAATTTGCGGAGATGACTACTTTATCGGTAGAGAGTTTATCGCGAATATTAAAAGAATTTAAAACAGAAGGAGTTGTTAACTCTGATGGGCGTAAATTTGAAATCGTTGATCTAGAAAAACTTCAACAAATTTCTAACGTTGGTTAATTGTTTTACGTTAAAGAATATGTTTATAAAATAAGAAGGCTAGCTCAAAAGAGTTAGCCTTCTTATTTTATTTGGTAGAAAGTATTATTTAATTACTTGCTGTTCGTGTAAACGATTATGTTCATCATCCCAACTTTCGACATCTTTTAATTCTGGTATTGATCTTTTATTAAATATAGGATTCTTCCCAGCTTTCAATTGAGTAACGTAATCTTTGTAAACTCTGAAAGCCACCTTTCTCAACATCAATAATGCAATTATATTTAGTATAGCCATTAATCCCATAAAAATATCTGCCAAATTCCATACAAGTTGTAATGAGGCCATAGTGCCAAATAAAACCATAAAAATTACTCCAGCACGAAAAGTATTTACCGCAAGTTTGGAGTTTGTCATGTATTCTATATTTGATTCTCCGTAATAATAATTACCAATTATAGAACTAAATGAGAAAAGTAGCACAATAAAGGCGATAAATATTGTACCGCTATCGCCTAACGTACTGTCCATAGCCATCTGAGTAAGTTGTATTCCATTGAGCCCTTCACCGGAATTATGCACATTAGTTATTAGAATAACAAAAGCAGTTGCAGTTGATATTAGTAGAGTATCTACAAATACACCTAAAGTTTGAATAAAACCTTGTTTTACAGGGTGAGACACCTCGGCTGTAGCTCCTGCATTAGGAGTAGAGCCCATACCTGCTTCATTAGAAAAAAGTCCTCTTTTAATTCCCTGCATCACCATAAATGCAAAAGCTCCAGTTGCTGCTTGTTCCATTCCTAAAGCTTCAGAGAAAATATGATAGAATACAGATGATAATTCAGTTATATTTAAAAGTATTACTCCAAAAGCTACCAAAAGGTAAATACCCGCCATTGCAGGGAAAATAATTTGAGTAAAAGAAACTATTCGTTTTAACCCGCCAAAAATAATCAGACCAGTTAAGGAAGCAATTACTATTCCTATAATTAGTGGGTCAACTACAAAGGCTCCATTTATAGCATTCGCAATGGTATTAGCTTGAACTGAATTAAATATTAATCCGAAAGTTATAGTTATTAATACCGAAAAACTAGCACCCATCCATCCAAATCCAAGTCCTTGTTTCATGTAGTATGCAGGACCACCACGGTAGGTTCCGTCTTCATTTTTCTTTTTGTAAACTTGAGCAAGAGTGTTCTCTATCATACTCGATGCTGCACCTATAAGAGCAAGAACCCACATCCAAAAAACAGCGCCAGCACCTCCCATGAAAATTGCAATTGCTACACCTGCAAGGTTTCCTGTTCCTACCCTTGAAGCAGAAGAAATAGTAAAAGCTCCAAAAGAAGATACATGTTCTTGGTCTTCGTCAGTTTTAACAACACCCTCAGTAATCAATTTAAACATATGTTTTATATGTGTAAATTGCGCAAAACGAAGTTTGAAAGTAAAGTATAATCCAACTGGGATTAATGTATAAACAAGTACATAAGACCATAGGGCATTAGAAATAAAATCGATAATTGAAGATAATGTTTCCATAAATTACTGTTGAAGTATTTATAATTAGCTAATGTGATGAAGTAATTTATTAGAAACGAGTAGTGCCTTGATAAACACTAGATTCTTTTAGTGGTTTTAAAGGACCGGAGAAACTCACTCTATCACCAGACATTCCAGCATCAACATCTGCTCGTGCCATACCACTTGAGTTAACATTTATTCTTACTGTAGCCCACCCTAGAGTTCCATTCATATCAAATTGGACTGAAGGCATTTTGCTTCCATCTCCTTTGTTTATTTTGTAATTTCTTACTTTTCCATCAAGGGTTATACCTCCAACACCGTTCCATCCTACTAGTTGGTCGAAAGCTAACTGTACAACTCCAACGCCTTCGTCTAGTTTTACAAAATTAATAGAAGAGTTCATTTGAAAGCTCCTGCCTTTTTTAGAATACACAGTATTTGCTTCTAGTACAAATGATTTTTGCTCGAATATTTCGGTATACAGTTTTATTTTAGAATCTAAAACAGCTTGTTCTTCTGGGGTAAGAGGTTTAGCTGGTCCGCAAGAGACAAGTGATAGGGTAGATACTGCTACTATAAATAATGTTAACCTTTTCATGAATGTGTTTTTTTATTAGAATGTAAATTTTTCAATTAAAATTTGAATTTACAAATAATTATGACAACCGTTGTTTTTAAAGGGTAATAAATATTTACACTATTAAATATAAATTATTAATGTTGTTATGAGTAGTCCTAAGTTTTTAACGAAAAATTCCAATGAGCGGATGACAAATTTTTCCCCGCAGATTTCATCAGCGTACATCTGCGAAATCTGCGGGCAAAAAAAGGTTGTCATAGGTGGAACCGTAAATGTTAATATGAATTAGATTTCTCTATAAAGGATATGTGACACATTAATGGATAATACACGGATGTTGTAGCTCATTTAAAAAACTAATACAGCTCAATAAACATGAATTATAAGCTAAATATATTATATTGTGAGCTATTTGAATAAATATGACAACTAAAAACTCAATGTTAAAATTTATAGTTCTGGTTCTACCCTGAATGTTGTGGAATAATCGTCATCTTGAGCGTGGTTGGTGAGCGTGGTTGGTGAGCGGAGCCGAACCAGAGCCGAACCATATCCGAATGTAGTCTATTATAAAATAGCTTATATAACGTTATCACTGTTGCTATAGATATTTCGACTACATTCCCTTTGTTTCCAATTTGACTACGCTCAGGGCAAGCTACTTTGGGAATTCCGCTCAATATGAATATGTTCTAAATTAGAAAATCCACACAAATAAGGGTAGAACCATAGTTCTACGCTGATTTGTGTGGAAAACAAAAGAGTAGTTGAGTAAAAATTAGATTATAAGATTAGAGTATTACAGAGTAAATACAATAGGTACAGTAATCCTTTAAACCCTTAATCTTTTATTTTCTTAAGGATATAATTTATTCAAATTTCCACAACATTCGTGGTACCAAATTTATAAAACATAATAAAAAATGTTCTTCAAACGAGATTCTACCGGGTGGACTACCTAGCGATGAGTACAGTGTTGAACTACACCCGTGGGAAGCATTGCTTCTTGGTGCTATTTCCTATTATATCGAAAGAAGGTAGTTTAGAATAAAGACCATAAAATTAAGTTTACTGAGGACATTAATTGAAGGGACTTCAGGTAGTATGAAACACTTAATACTAAGTAAGTGCTGACCTTTATCTTATAAAAAATTATGCCAAAAGATATTAGAACCTTTTGGCAAATTTGAGTAATAGAAATCGAATAACAAATATAACTATCGCTTTCTTCCTAATATTCTTATTTTCAAATAAGATCTTATAGCATAAACCATAATTACTGTCAACGCAAAGACATCAAAAATTGCAATTAATAAAGTGTTATCCATAACCATTAATTAAAATTATTATTCATTAGTAAATTTGTTTGGGCAAAGTATTACTAGGCAAGAAAAAGCACAATAAAATGTACTTATTCTTAAATCTAGATTAAAGATAATAAATAGGTTTATCCTGTTAAATGCAAATAAGAATATGCTTAGAATGAATCAGAATTCGAAAATATAATAGAATTTATTTTAGATTGAAAGTTTATCAATAATACTGAATATCGATTGCTTTTTTCGTGAAGAAACAGGAACGTTATCGCCACTAATCATAACTATACCTCCAGAATCTCGTTTATCGAAATACTTTATTTTACCTAAATTAATAAGGTGAGATTGGTGTACTCTTATAAAATTATAATTTTGAAGCAACCTTTCAAACTCCTTTAAAGCTTTAGAAACCACAATATCAGTATTATCACACAGAAGTACTTTTGAATAATAATTATCAGCTTCTATACGAATTATATCCTCTATCTTAACTACATGTATTGCATCGGAAGTTTTTAAAACTAACTTTTTACTTTGAGTGTCAAAATTAGAAAAGAAGGTTTCTATTTTCTTCTGATATTGCTCTTCTTTCAGCGAATCTATTACTTTATCAATTGCTTCTATCAACTCCGAAGGCGAATATGGTTTCAGTATAAAATCTAATGCACTAAATTTTATTGCCTGCAACGCGTAATCCTGATGAGCACTTATGAAAACAATTCTGTAGTCGTAAGAAGGTATGGCTTTTAGTATTTCGAATGCTACGCCATCTTTTAAATCTATATCTAAAAGTAGTAACTGAGGTTTAAACTCGGTAATTGCAGAAATTGAGTCGACAACATTATCATATTCACCCAAAATATTTATTTCAGGATGAGATGACTTCAAAATTTCTAAAGCGTAATCTCTATTATTCTTATCGTCTTCTACTAAAACTGCAGTGTACATAATCTATTAATTTCCGTATGCTATAGAGCATGGATAAGCAAATACAGCTTGAACTCCGTGCTTTGTGTTATCTGTTAAAGATAAATCATTGATTTCGAAAAAGCTCTTATTTACAGATAATTGTCCCAACTGCTCTTTTATCAATTTCAAAGCTTTAGAATTATGAACACCAGTACTTTTAGCTACTAAGCCATCACCATTATCTATAACCTCAACTTGTAACAAGTCATCGTTTTCTGTAATTCTAAGGATTATTTTTCCTTTTCTACTCAATGGTTTTATCCCATGTTCTACTGCGTTTTCAATTAATGGTTGAATAAGCATTGGAGGAATTTTTGCTTCATCAATTTCAATTTCATCATCAATATCTACAACAAACTCAAAGTTATTGTTCAATCGCAATTGTTGCAATTTTACATAGTTCTCAATCAACTCCACCTCATCCTCTAAACTAATAAACTCCTCCGAGGAATAATCTAAAATCTGCCTCATCATCCTTGCGAAGGAAGTAAGATAATTTGCTGTTTCCATTTTATCGTTCTTGAACATGAAAAGCTGTATGGCATGCAAAGCATTAAACATAAAGTGAGGATTCATCTGTGCCCTAAATAAGCTGTAATTCAACCTTGTTTCACGCAAAGAAGTTTCTGCTTTTAAGTTTTTAAAAAAATAGAAAACACCTATTGCCAAAAGTACTATCAGACCTAAACCACCCCAAATCATCAATTGCTGATTACGAATAATTGCATTGTGGGCTTCTCGTTCTTGCTGAAGGTTGTTTATTTCTAACTGCTTAAATTTATTCTGAAATCGGGCTTCCATATTAGCAGTACTGAAGGCTATATTCTCTTTGTATAAATCATTGTTTATTTCTACTACTCTAGCCAACTGACTATTGGCTTCTTTGTATTCTCCAAGTTCTCTAAGGAAACTTGCATAGGTTTCTACAGCTTTCAACTCAATTGATTTATACTCTTTTTCTTGTGCGAAATCTATACTTTCTAAAACTTTTTTTAAGGCTTCTTCTTTATTCCCTTGTTGAAAAATAACTTTAGAATAATTTATCTCGTTATCGATGTACAAATCTGAATCCTTGAAAACAATCTCTTCATTATTCTTATGATATTTTTCTGCAAGCTTCAAGTCTCCATTTTCCATTGCAATAACTCCAAGGTTATTATTGGCAGAGGCTATGAAATATATATTATTGATGTCTTTTGATTTATAGAGTAACTTAGTGTAATAATATTTAGATGAATCTGTAACACCCAAAAACCTATGATAATCGCCAAGCTCATTGTAAAGTTGGCAGAAGGTTACTTCATCAATTAGCTTTAAATTTTTTGAGGTGTTTTTTGCTTCAAACAGATACTCTTTTCTTTTTTGGTTATCTCCTATCTCGTTGTAGAGCGACGATACTTGTAGATAATATCTAGCCAAATCACTAGAATCGTTATGGACCAATTTTGTATCTATTGCTTTCAAACAATACTCCATTCCTACTTTATAATCGCCAATAATTTTATACTCAATACCAATATTCATTAGAAGTCCTGCAACGTCGTGCCAAGCTTCTAACTCAGTATATTTTTCAATTGCTTTGTTGTAGTAATTATTTGCTTCGAAATGGTTACCTCTATCAGCCTCGTTTAACCCCAAGTAAACATTTGCCATTGCTGATTTCTTAGATAAATCTAATTTATTGCTGAGTACTAATGATTGTTGAAGATAGAAATCAGAAGAATCATGCATAAATTCATTAGAATACATCATTCCTATTCTCAGCGAACTTTCAGAAGCCCGCCCTAAACTATCTTGTTCTTGCCAAGAGTTTAGATTTATTTTAAGACTATCTATTTGCTTGTTGAAATTAGTACTTTCTTGTGCAGGTAAATTTGCTACAAAAAGTAAACTGAATAAAAAAGTAATGCTCTTTAACATCGATTAGAAGGTAGGAATTAGTTGTTTTTAACAATCGAAAGATAGTATTTTTTCAATTGGTAAATTTTATAGCGATTAGTAAATTTATCCAATAAAGAAGGCTATTCCAAAAAATACTTAAGTATTCTGAAATAGCCTCGATTACAATTTATTATGCTAAAAATAATTACAGATTAGCAACTAACCAATCTCCAATTTCACTTGTTTTATATGCTTTGTTATCTCCTGCTAAATCTTCAGTTACAACACCTTCTTCTAAAGATTTATTTACAACTGCACGAATTGCCTCAGCCTCGACTTTAAGTCCAAATGCATCTTCAAACATCATTGCTGCAGATAAAACAGTTGCTAAAGGATTAGCAATGTCTTTTCCTGCTGCTTGAGGATAAGACCCGTGAATTGGCTCGAATAAAGATGTGTGCTCTCCAATAGAAGCCGATGGCATTAATCCCATTGAACCCGAAATTACAGAAGCCTCATCAGTAAGAATATCTCCAAAAAGATTCTCAGTTACAAGTACATCGTAAGAGTTTGGCCATTGTACCAAACGCATAGCTACAGCATCAACAAATTCGTAAGTCACCTCAACTTCTGGATAATCTACCTCCATTGCTTTTACAGTCTTACGCCACAATCTTGATGTATCAAGAATATTAGCTTTATCTACACAACAAAGTTGTTTCTTGCGTTGCATAGCTGTTTCGAAAGCTAGTTTTGCAATACGAGTAATTTCTGATTTTGTGTAAACATTTGTATCAAATGCTCTTTCTCCATCTTCTGATGTACCTCTTTCTCCGAAATAAATTCCACCAGTGAGTTCACGTAAGAAAACTAAATCAGTTCCTTCAATTCTCTCTCTCCTCAAAGGAGATTTATCAATCAACGAAGGAAAAGTAAATGTAGGTCTAACATTAGCAAATAATCCCAATTTCTGACGCATTTTAAGTAACCCCTGCTCAGGACGTACTTTAGCAGAAGGATCGTTATCATACTTTGGATGACCAATTGCCCCAAAAAGCACAGCGTCGGCTGCCATACAAATTTCGTGAGTTTCCTCTGGGTAAGGATCTCCAACAGCATCAATTGCTACTGCTCCGGTAAGTGCTTCTTTCCACTCAATTTTGTGATTGTACTTATCTGCAATTACATTACAAACTTTTACTGCTTGATCTACAACTTCTGGTCCAATACCATCTCCTGGTAAAAGTGCTATTTTTAGTTTCATTTGTTTGGCTTTTAGCCTTTGGCATTTAGCCTTTGGCTTTAATTTTTATAAGGTTAAGCTATAGGCTAAATGCCAACAGCTAAAAGCAATTAAATTATATTTAACATTTTCTGAGTAGCCACAATTGCCGATACAGTTTGATCGGAATCTAGTCCACGGGTTTTGAATGTTTTTTTTGTGTTTTTCCAAGTTATAACTGTTTCACAAAGTGCATCAGATTCAGATCCTGGAGGTATTCTTACAACGTAATCAGTTAACTTTGGTAATTCTAATCCAATACTTGTATATATTTTTTCTAATGCATTCATAAAAGCATCGAACTGTCCATCGCCCTGTGCATGTTCTTCGTATGTTTTATCATCTATAGTTACTGAAACTGTTGTTGATGGACGAAGACCTTTTGAGTGAGCTAACACATATGAGTTTACTTTAGTATTCTCTTTATATAATTTACTTTTTAGTACATCACTAATTATATAAGGTAAATCATCTTGAGTAACGTGTTCTTTCTTATCTCCTAACTCAATTATTCTCTGAGTAACTTTAGAAATATCCTCATCGTTAAGTTGTAATCCAAGCTCTTGTAGATTCTTCTGGATATTTGCTTTTCCTGATGTCTTACCTAGTGCATACTGACGCTTACGTCCGAAGCGCTCTGGCATTAAATCGTTGAAATACAAATTGTGTTTACTATCTCCATCAGCGTGGATACCCGCAGTTTGAGTAAAAACATTTTCGCCTAAGATAGGTTTATTGTCAGGTATTCTAAACCCTGAAAAGGATTCTACCAACTTACTAACCTTGTATAAAGCTTTTTCTTCGACACCTACTTCAAAATCAGGCATCAAATCGTTAATTACTGCAACAACACTTGCCAAGGGTACATTACCTGCTCTTTCGCCCATGCCATTTATTGTGACATGAACTCCGTTTGCACCAGCTTTTATAGCTTCCATAGCATTTGCAGCACCCAAATCGTAATCATTATGAGCGTGAAAATCAATGTGCATTTTTGGATATCTACCACGTATGTAGGTGATGAATTTACTAGTTTCTCCAGGAGTAAGTATTCCTAAGGTATCGGGGAGTAAAATTCTTTTAATATTTTGTGTTGACAAGAATTCTAAAAACTGATAAACATAATCAGTAGAAGATTTCATTCCATTGCTCCAATCTTCGAGGTAAACATTTGTTTTAATACCCTTTTCTGTCGCTAATGAAATAGCTTTTGCTATGGCTTCGAAATGTTGCTCTGGAGTTTTCTTAAGTTGGTGTGTCAGATGATTTAAAGATCCCTTTGTTAAAAGGTTCTGAACTTTTGCTCCAGTTTCTACCATCCAATCTACAGAAAGTCCGTTATCTACAAACGATAAGACCTCAACCCTATCGATATAACCTCTTTCTTCTGCCCAAGCAGTAATTTTTTTTACAGCCTCAAACTCTCCTTCAGATACTCTTGTTGATGCAATTTCAATTCTATCTACTTTCAGTTCCTCTAACAATAATTTTGCTATCGTAAATTTCTCAGAAGTAGAAAACGAAACTCCACTAGTCTGTTCACCATCCCTTAAGGTGGTGTCCATTACTTCTATTTTGCGTTTTCGAGTCATATCTTTTCGGCTACTAACTATTGGCTTTTAGCCTTTATCCATTGCTTAATTATGCTAAAGGCTAAAAGCTAAGAGCTAAAGGCTTTTATTAAAACAGTCTAGTTTCAGCAAACTTCTCAATATCTTCCTTCATATTCTGAAGATAATCTATGTCATCAAAACCATTTAACATATTTCCTTTCTTATAACCGTTAATGGCAAAATCATCTGACTCTCCAGTCGCAACAATATATACTTTCTGCTCATGAAGATTAACTTCTATCTCAGCTTTAGGGTCTGCTTCAATAGCGGCAAATATCTTTGCTACAAATTCTTCGCTTACCTGTGCCGGAAGCACTCCAATATTCAAGCAGTTATTCTTGAAGATATCGGCAAATTCACTAGAAATTACACAACGGAAACCAAAATCGTAAACCGCCCAAACAGCGTGCTCACGAGATGATCCTGACCCGAAGTTTTTACCTCCAACAAGTATTGAACCTGAATATTTTAAATTGTTTAAAACAAAATCTTCTTTTGGAGTACCATCAGAATTGTATCTCCAATCTCTGAAAAGATTGTCTCCAAATCCTTTTCTCTCTGTAGCTTTAAGAAAACGAGCAGGTATTAGCTGATCTGTATCTACATTATCTATTGGTAATGGATATGCGCTACTTTTTAGTATTTCAAATTTATCGTATGCCATTTT
>JADGDT010000193.1 GCA_016744755.1 Ichthyobacteriaceae bacterium
TATCTTGGTCAGATAACAATTCTATTAATTAGGACTACCTCTACAAACCTTCAGCCACTTCCCCAATAACTCTAGGGAAATGCTCATATTCTAGTTCATGAATTTTTGAAGCCACATCATCGGCATTATCATTTTCTACAACTTTGAATTTATCTTGAAAAATGATTTGTCCTTCGTCGTAATTCTCATTTACGTAATGAATTGTTATTCCTGTTTCCTTCTCTTTGTTGTCGACTACCGCTTGATGAACATGCATGCCGTACATTCCTTTACCTCCGAATTTAGGTAATAGAGCTGGATGGATATTAACAATTTTATTTGAGTAAGCAGAAATTAAGTTAGAAGGAACTTTCAGTAAAAATCCTGCAAGTACAATAAAATCTATATCAAACTCTTGCAGTTTCTCTAGAACAATTGTTGTGTTCTGAAGTTCCTTATTTGAAAATACAAAAGAAGGAATATTCATATTTTTCGCTCTTTCCAAAACGTAAGCATCAGATTTGTTAGCTAGAATTAACGAAATAGAAACATCGGAATTATCTTTAAAGTATTCATTGATATTTTGAGCATTAGAACCCGATCCTGAAGCGAAAATTGCAATACGTGTCATCTAAAATAATTTTATGTTTTTGTAAGATGGTGTTCGCATGAGAATGAAGTTTACTCCCTTAGAGAATAAGACTAAGTCATGCTCGGTTCATCTTAATATATTTTTGGCAAATATATTTTATTTTCTCTAAAACAACTCAATAAATCAATAGTTAAAAGATTAATCATTTACCCTAAGCCAACATCTAAAATCATCATCAGAATAAATCCTCCAATAAGCCCTAGTGTAGAAATATCGGTATATTTATCTCTTTGCGACTCGGGTATAACCTCTTCAACAACCACGTAAACCATTGCACCTGCAGCAAAGGCTAGTGCATAAGGTAGTAACGGTTGAATATAAATTACAGCTATCGCCCCAAGTACTCCAGCTATAGGTTCTACAATTCCAGATAGTTGCCCGTACCAAAAACTTTTGAGTTTACTTACTCCTTGTCTTCTTAATGGAATAGAAACAGCAGTTCCTTCTGGAAAATTCTGAATTCCTATACCTATTGTTAAAACCACGGCGGCAGATACCGTTGCGCCATCAAATCCTGCTGCTACTGCACCAAATGCTACACCTACAGCTAGTCCTTCAGGAATATTATGTAGAGTTATTGCCAAAACTAAAAGAGTAGTTTTATGCCAATTGGTTTCAACTCCTTCTTTCTCGTCTTCCTCGAAATTTATGTGGAGGTGGGGCACAATTCTATCTAAAGCAAATAAAAACATTGCTCCAGTAGCAAATCCAATTGCTGGTGGCATCCACGAAATCATTCCTAATTGTTCACTCATTTCTATTGATGGTAGAAGTAGAGACCAGAAACTGGCAGCCAACATAACGCCTCCAGTAAATCCTAGCATTCCATCAAAATACTTTCTTTTCATATCGCCCATTACAAAAACTAATGAAGCACCCAAAGCAGTTACTCCCCATGTGAACATTGTAGCTAAGAAAGCTTGAAAAATATTATCCTGATTAAGGAACCAACTCTGTAATTCGTTAAACATAATCTACTTGTTTTAAATGTCAAATTTTGTCATCTTGCATAAAACCTTATCAAAGTTAAAATTATGTATGGATTTGTAAACACAATTATTACTGAAATAAATAATACAGCTATCATAGAATTTTATCATCCTAAGAGTAACTCTCTGCCTAGTAGTTTATTAAAAAAATTGGAAACAGAGATTCTTAAAGCTGGGGATGATGAAAGTATTAAATCAATTTTGATAAGAAGTAATGGTGATAGAGCCTTTTGTGCTGGTGCTTCTTTCGATGAACTTATTAGTATATCTGACGAAAAGGATGGTGAGGAGTTTTTTAATGGATTTGCAAATTTAATAAATGCTATACGCAAAGTGCCTAAATTTGTAATTGGCGAAGTTCAAGGTAAAGCAGTTGGTGGTGGTGTTGGATTGGCTTGTGCTTTTGACTATAGTTTTGCTACCGAAAATGCATCTGTGAAATTAAGTGAACTTTCTATAGGTATTGGCCCATTTGTAATTGCACCTGCTGTTGAAAGAAAAATTGGTATTTCGGCACTTTCAGAGTTGAGTATTGATGCCAAAAATTGGAAAAGTGCTCAGTGGGCAAAAGAAAAGGGCATGTTTTATAATGTATCGGAGTCTAAACTAGAAATGCAGAAGTTATCTTCAGATTTATTGAATTCATTATCTGAATACAATTTAGGATCAATTTTAGAGATGAAGAAGGTGCTGTGGAAAGACTGTGAAGATTGGGATACTCTTTTATCTGAAAATGCAAAAATTAGCGGTAAACTAGTTTTATCTGATTTTACTAAAAACAAGTTAAAGGAGTTTAAAAAGTGATATAGGTTTTAACAAAATAAAACCGGCTCCATGAAAAAATCAAAGAGCCGGTAAAAACCTAAATATTACAATAAAAAAACTACAACTTTTTTATTTTGAGCTTTTATAAGCTGAACAAATATAGTAAATTTGTTTTTTATATGTAGCTTAAATGAATATGTAAATACCTGTATTGCAGGTATTTATATTGATTCTAATTAGTTAAGGGTGAGATTTGAAAGTATACATGCTAGAATGCGATTAACTTAGATAAATTTTACTTCCTATGAACAATGTAATCCTGAAGTTTAGAAACGGAAATAGTAAAGAAATAAAAACAAAGCTTTACGATGACGAAAAGATATTGTCCTTCCTCAAAGTAATTGGAGAGTGGAATTCGGATATAGTTGAAATTGAATTAATAGAAAATGTTGTTTCTGCACCTTGTAATTACCAGAATATTGATAGAGATAATTAAATCATAAAAAAACGTTTCAGTATATTTTGAAACGTTTTTAATTATCTATTTGGGAATAAATGCATTATTTTTACTTCTATTGTTTACTGTATGATTGCTACTTTGTGAAGAATAAACTGTTTTACCATTTGATTTAACATTATTTTTTTTATTATCTTGTGGATAATACTTTTTCTTACCTCTTTTAGATATTTCGTCCTCTGTCATTTTTATAATACTGTTATAGCAAAATTTTGAAGGATACTTTTTACCTTTGAAGTTACAGGATAAAAAATGTACCATTCCAAGATTATTTCTTGTATTGTAAAAGAATTCATATACTTCTGGCTGAGTAAACAAATAACTATATTTATTTATATACCAATAATAATAGTCTGCCCAAGTTTTTATTCCGTAATATTCGCCATCATACTCAAAAAAAGTTGTGCCATACTTATCTTCTAATGCCATACTTTTTTCACCTTACCCTGTAATACTAGGTGACTTTGAAGACTCATAAATAACTTCATTTGACCAATTCACATATGAGACACCTTCGTTACTTTGTGCAGTGCATAATTTTGGTAAAAAAATGGTTGCAATTAGAATAATAGCAATTCTCATAATGTTTAATTTTAATAGTTAGTTACTGAACATCAACAATATTCATGCCAAATCACAAAAATATATCACCTCATAATACACTTTTAGTGTATACTTTTTGAGTAGTAAATATACCGAATTATTTTCACATGATATATTTATCTACAAAAAACGAAAAAAAGGTCATCTCAAAATAAATTGAAATGACCTTTTGCTATGTTTTATCGTAGTTATTAATTCTTCAACTAAACAGTCAACTGATTCAATAACTCAACAATAATTGATCTATTGATCCAAAGCACAAACAGCTCTGTTGTACTCAAAGTTCATACGAGCAATGTTATCTAGAGATACTTCTTGAGGACAAACTGCTGCACAAGCACCAGTGTGAGTACAAGAACCAAATCCTTC
>JADGDT010000194.1 GCA_016744755.1 Ichthyobacteriaceae bacterium
TCAGTAAAAATTAAATGTGGAGTATTCTCTGCTACAGATTCTATATCCATTCCTCCTTCGGTAGAATACATTATCATGTTACGGCCAGTGTTACGGTTCAACAATACCGACATATAATACTCTTCTACTGGATCAGGTCCAGGATAAAAAATATTTTGTTCTATCAAAATCTGACGAACCAATTTACCTTCTTGAGAAGTTTGGGGTGTTACAAGCATCATTCCCAAAATTTGGTCTGCATACTCTTTTACTTCTTCTAAAGATTTTGCGATCTTTACACCACCACCTTTTCCACGTCCACCAGCATGAATTTGAGCTTTTACTGCCCATTTATCAGAACCTGTTTCTTTAGCAATTTTCTTTGCTGCTTCTACTGCTTCTTCTGGTGTTGTTACTACGATCCCCTTAGGGGTAGCTACACCATATCCAGCTAGGATAGACTTACTTTGAAACTCGTGTAAATTCATTTTGTTTATATGTTCAGTTTGATTTATTTTTTATTAAAACTACAAAACAAAATTAAAAATCATATTTATATAATCAACTTTGTATTTATAAAAAAATGTATGATTTATAACATGTTGAAACATGCGATGATCTAATTTAGAACCATATCAATCATACAATGTGTTAATAATTTGATGTTGTAACACATTAACGTTTTAGTACATTAATAAGTTCTAAGTACTTATTTATAGTTGTTAAAGTTATTATCTACAAACACAGCTAACCTCTTATCTAAGTCACTACTAAATCTTACTTTCAATAATATACAAAATTTCCTCAAATTGTTGTTCTCTAGTTTTTTCCCCATTATCATATTCTACAGCATCTTCAGCCTTTACTAATGGTGAAACTGACCTTGTAGTATCGAGGTAGTCACGTTCTTCCACATTTTTCAAAACCTCATCATAAGTTACTTGTGAGTCACCTTTTGACACCAATTCATCAAAACGACGCTTAGCTCTAATATCTGAAGAAGCAGTCATAAATAATTTAACCTCAGCATCAGGAAACACGACAGTTCCAATATCTCGACCATCAAGAACAACACCTTTGTTTTGTCCCATTTTTTGTTGTTGAGCAACCATTGCTCTTCTTACTTCGGCAACTTGAGCAACAACACTTACTTTATTAGAAATATTCATATCTCTAATTTCCGACTCAACATTTTTACTATTTAAATAAACTTCCCCATAACCTAAATTATCGTTGTACTTAAAATCAATATGTATTTTATCTAAGTCTGCAATTAGTAGATTACGGAAGAAATCTTCATCATCGAAATAATTATTTTCTATTGCATACAGTGTTACAGCCCTATACATTGCGCCAGTATCTACATATGAATATCCAAGCTTATTCGAAATCTCTTTTGCAATGGTACTTTTACCCGTAGATGAGTAACCATCAATTGCTATTGTGATTTTTTTCATTGTCTATTTTTAAAGAACTGCAAATTTAAACATTCTAAAGCCTTAGTCAAGCATGTTTATCACATTACTTCTTTCTCAAATATTTTATCAAATAATCATTAAAATTATTGATATATTGCAATTCAAAATTATAGAATCTTAACTATTTGACTATTAATGGCCCCTCTTTTATACATAGGTATTTCTCAATCATTGTTTGCTGTACTTTTACTTTTAATTAAGAAAAATAGATTTGTATACGATATTGTTTTAGCAATTTGGTTGTTCGTTATTTCGCTACAACTTATTTCTGTATTGGTTGGTGTTGAAAATAATAATCAAGATAATAGAGCCATGCTATTTTTGAAAATGATACCTTTTTCTTACGGGCCATTTTTGTTTATTTATTCTAAAATGCTTGTTCTCTCAAAACCAGTATTTAGAGGAAAGTATTTACTGCATTTCATACCTTTTTTTATAGCTGCTTTTTATTATCTTTTTATTGCTTCTGACTCTAGTGCTATCGAAGAATTAAATCAAAGTTTTTTGGGAGGTACAATATCTACTTCTCATATTATTTATGCAACTTTACTAATAATTTCTATAGTTTATTATGTAATTAGAGTCCTTGTTCTACTTACTATTCACAAAATGAAAATGCTGAATCACTTCTCATATCAATCGGAGAAAAACAACTTGAATTGGCTAAAAACTATTTCAATAATTTTTGCAATTATATACCCTTCTGCTGTTTTAGCTAGAATATTTAATATTGTTACTGAACACGAAGTATTTAGCCCTATAATTTTCCCAGTAATTGGATTCACATTCTTTGCTTATGCCCTTAGTATTTTTGGATTTCAACAAGACTCTATTTTTATTAGTCCAAGTTTTGCCAGATTACAAAGTAGAAGAGAAAGGTTAGAGCAAATTAACAAGGAAAAAGATGACTTTCAAGTAATTGAAGAGGAAGTAATTGAAAATACTAAATATGAAAAATCTGGTTTAAAACCAGAAACATATTCTGAATATGTAGATAAGATTATGGATTATATGAAATCAGAAAAACCATTTCTTGACAGTTCATTTTCTATTCAACAAATGGCAGAAGATTTACATATTCAAAAATTTTATATCACTCAAGTACTAAATGAGCATTTAAATAAAAATTTCTACACTTTCGTTAATGATTTCAGAATAGAGGAAGTTAAAAATATAATTAAGAACGATACAAATAATAAGTACACTTTGTTGTCACTAGCTTTCGATGCTGGATTTAATTCTAAAACATCATTCAATACTACATTTAAAAAATATACAGGAAAAACCCCTTCTCAATACAGAAAAGAGGTTCTTTAGTGGGTTGAACTGTTGAATTGTTTAACCGATAACTGCTAACTGATAACTAATTAATCCTTCACCCTTGTCAAACCTAGAGCTTTTACCATAAGTTTTGGCAATGATTTTTTAGGATCTCTCTTTGTTAAATCAAGACTTAAACCAAACTTTTTTAGAATAGGAACTTTATGAGTTTCTACAAATTCTATAAGTGTACCATCGTTGTCTTCGATGTAAGTAAAGCGTCCAGCAGCATTTTCCATATCAAAACTAGCTCCAGAATCTACTGTAAAAGGAAGACCTGCATTTGCACAAGTTTGTTTCAACTCATCCATACCATTAATATCGAAACACAAGTGAATAAATCCTTGATCTCCCCAAAGCCTTCCTTCGAAAATCTTTTTTGGCTCTCTATCTATAACTTGTACTAATTCTATCTGGGTTGCTCCCAACAATTCGCTAAAAGCACCTACTCTTTTCTCGGAATGACGAAGCAATATTCTACGGAATGATTTATCACCTCCAGCAAGAGATCCTAAATCTTCGAAATTTCCTTCTTTGTCGTAAACCACTTCATCGTAACCTAGAATATCTCTATAAAGGTTTAATGATTTATCAATATCAGAAACACCGATTATTGTGCCGAAAACACCACCACAAACATGATCTCTTTTCGAAAACCAATCTAAGCCTTCTTCTATTTGAAAAATATTACCGTGAGGGTCTTTTGTAAAGAAATGTTTATCCCCTACAGGATTTACAACCAACTCACTAATTAAATTCAAATCATTAGTCTTAAAATAACTGTATGCTTCTTCTATATTTTTAGCTTTAATTTTAGTGATATTAATTCCCAAGTCACCAAAAAGAATTTCAAATTCTGCTTTTACAGGTACTCTGCCTACGTATTGCCATATTTCAAATCCGCCACCACCTTGCATGTTTAAAGCTAGTACAGCATGTCTACTACGTGGTTGTCCACCTGTATACGGCAACATTAATGCAGCTTCTGCTTTTTCGTCAAACACAGGTACATCTGCTCCAAATGCTTTTCTGTACCATTTCCATAATTCAGGAGTATTTGGATTCCCTATTCCTACTTGTTGTATTCCGCT
>JADGDT010000195.1 GCA_016744755.1 Ichthyobacteriaceae bacterium
GTAAATTCAACTCACAACTCTTACAAATGGAGTACTGGCGAAACAACTCAGCAAATAGAAGTTAATGCTGATGATTATGGAATTGGAGAACACATTATTTGGGTAGAAGCAACTGACAGTTCTAGTTCGTATGGAAAAAAGTACAGTGGTAATGGTAGTGCTATTATTACTATTAGAGATGAGATAAAACTTGTTGTTTCTGAAAGTTTATCGAAAAATGGTTTAGAACTAAAAGACGAGATTAAACTATCTCCCATTCCAGTTAAAGATATTCTTAAAATAGAAATCCCAAGTCAGAATGAAAATGTAAAAATTGAAATAATATCTTCTTTAGGGAAAGTTGTTATTCGAAACACAATTGGAAATAACGAAAACTTGGATGTTTCCAATTTACCAAACGGAACTTATACGGTAGTTGTTTATATAGACAACAAGGTTTATAGAGAAAGGATAGTGAAATTGTAAGGTTATAACCCGTATACTTTGCGTTTACTTTGCGACTCCTATTAATTGTCAGGGTTGAGCCCTTTTGTGTGAAAAGCTATTCTATTTCATATAAATACCCTAAAATAAAACAATAAGATTGTAAGGTGCCACTCGTAACATCTATTAAAATACCTTGTTTATTGTTGATGAATTAAACAAAGGAAAATTCAATTGCCGTCAGCTTAAATTTTTATTCTCAAAAATTGATACGGACTATTCTAAATTATACACTTTCAGATCTGCAATACACAAATGTATAAATAAGGAGAATTTAATCATGCTTACTCAGAGTTTTGAAAATGAAAAACATCAAGTTAATTTCAAAGATTTTATTTCATATTTATAGTTACAAACAACACTTAGATAGATACTAAAACAGCCTTAAACAAGGCTGTTTTTTTTTATAAAATTTATTGTTTAAGAATTGAAACTAGAAATAATCCAAGTTGCAAATAGATATTGTAATATCTAAATATTTACATAATTTCAAATATCAATTTCTAAGCTAACATTTATCATTTTTTTATTAATTTTTTATCAAATATTACATGTAGATATTGTAATATTTTAATAACTTTATACTCGTGTAAAACAAACAACATAAGGCATTGTAAATCATCTATAAATAAAATACAATATAATAACCTATTAAAAACAAGCATAATAGTTGTAGATAAAAATAAACAATACATAGTGTCATTTCTACACTATAAGTCATCAATTAATAAAATTATATATAATTTTATCAAAAGAAAATAAAACAATTTTATATAAATATTTAGAAACATGAGCAAATTAGATTTAAGTAAGTACGGCATCAAAGATGTAAAAGAGATTGTTCACAATCCGTCATATGAATTGCTTTATCAGGAAGAAACTAAACCTGAATTAGAAGGTTTTGAAAAAGGTCAAGTTACCGAGTTAGGTGCAGTAAATGTAATGACAGGTATCTTTACTGGAAGATCTCCTAAAGATAAATATATAGTTGAAGATGATATTACTAGAGATACAATGTGGTGGAACTCACCACAAGCTCCAAATGATAACAAGCCTGTTAATCAAAAGGTGTGGAATGAGTTGAAACAAACTTCTTCTGATCAATTATCAGGAAAAAGACTATTTGTTATGGACACATTTTCTGGAGCAAATAGAGAAACTGGACTAAAAGTTCGTTTCATTATGGAAGTTGCTTGGCAGGCTCACTTTGTTAAAAACATGTTTATTCGCCCAACAGAAGAGGAATTAGCTAACTACGGTGAACCAGATTTCGTAGTACTTAATGCATCCAAAACTGTAAATCCTAATTGGAAAGAACAAGGTTTAAACTCTGATGTTTATACTGTATTTAACTTGACAGAGAAGATGCAAGTTATAGGAGGTTCGTGGTATGGTGGCGAAATGAAAAAAGGTATGTTCGCAATGATGAACTACTACTTGCCATTAAACGGAATGGCTGCTATGCACTGTTCTGCAAACAAAGGTAAAGATGGAGATGTTGCCATTTTCTTTGGGTTATCAGGAACAGGAAAAACTACTCTTTCTACAGATCCAAAACGTGAATTAATTGGTGATGATGAGCATGGATGGGACGATAACGGTATCTTTAACTTCGAAGGTGGATGTTATGCAAAAACTATTAACCTTGATGGAGAAGCTGAACCAGATATTTACGGTGCCATTAGAAAAGATGCACTTTTAGAAAATGTTACAGTTGACAAAGATGGCAAAATTGATTTTACAGATGGTTCTGTAACACAAAATACTCGTGTTTCATATCCTATTCATCATATTGACAATATTGTTAAGCCAGTTTCTAAGGCTGGACATGCTAACAAAGTAATTTTCCTAACAGCTGATGCATTTGGTGTTTTACCTCCTGTTTCTAAGTTAACTCCAGAGCAAACTCAATATCACTTCTTAAGTGGTTTTACTGCTAAGTTAGCTGGAACAGAAAGAGGAATTACATCTCCACAGCCAACATTCTCAGCTTGTTTTGGAGCTGCATTCTTATCTCTTCACCCAACAAAATACGGTCAAGAGCTTGTTAAGAAAATGGAAGCAAACAATGCAGAAGCATACTTAGTAAACACTGGATGGAATGGTACTGGAAAACGTATTTCTATACAAGATACTAGAGGAATAATAGATGCTATACTAGATGGTTCTATAGAAAAAGCTGAAACTAAGGTTATGCCTATTTTCAACTTAGAAGTTCCTACTGCACTGCCAAATGTTGATCCTGCAATTTTAGATCCTCGCGACACTTATGCTGACGTGGCTGAATGGAATAAAAAATCAAATGAATTAGCAGAGTTATTTATTAAGAATTTTGATAAATATACTGATAATGAAAAAGGGAAAGCTTTAGTAGCTGCTGGCCCTCAATTATAAATTAGTTATTGTTTATATTATTTTAGGGATAAAGCCGATAGATTAATTTATATCGGCTTTGTTTATTTTAATGATTCTACACCTCAATATTTATCTGGGTTATGGAATAATCGTCACCTTGAGATGTAAGTTTTTATCTAAAAACTCCAACCCGTATTGCCAGCGAGGCAAGTGTGTTAATGACGAGTTACGGTCTTACTTGGCGGAACTTTTACGAAATAAGAGAAGACATTCAAAAACACTAACAATTTCATTGGCAAGTAAATAGAAGTACTTATTGAAACAATGATCAACATAAACCTTTTCAGCCGTAATATATCCTTCGATTCCATTTTATTCGTACCTCATAAAATTCCACTCAGGATGACGTATACTAAATAACAAATTAAAACTAAAATACAAAGTCGTCATGGATAGACCTAGGTTTCTTCTCAAAAAACTCCAACCCGTATTGCCAGCGAGGCAAGTGTGTTAATGACGAGTTACGGTCTTACTTGGCGGAACTTTTACGAAATAAGAGAAGACATTCAAAAACACTAATAATTCCATTGGAAATTAAATAAAAGTATCTATTGAAACAATGATCAACATAAACCTTTTCAGCTGCAATAGATCCTTATATTATATTATATTCGTGCATCATAAAATCACACTACCCATTGCTAGTATTTGAAATTAGAAAATACATGCAAATAGTGGTAGTATAATTTTAATAATACCATCATCTAAAAAATAATTACTACCTTCGATTTCTCACTATTTTATATGAAATGAAAAACTACTTTACATTTATTTTACTATTGATTATTTCCCCTCTATTCTCTCAGGATTTTAATTCTACAGGAGCAAGATCTCAATCTCTAGGTAATTCTACAGGTGCAAGCATTAACTTCTGGAACATCACAAACAACCCATCTGCAATTGCATTTTTAGATGATACTTCTATTGGAATAGATGTAGAAAATAGTTTC
>JADGDT010000064.1 GCA_016744755.1 Ichthyobacteriaceae bacterium
CTCGAAGCTGAAAGGTGAAAGCTCAAAGTCACGATTATCACGATACAATAATCAAGTGAACGAAAGTGAACAAAATCTGTGCAATCTGTGTAATCTGTGGACAAAAGAAAAAAGTCACGATTTCACAACATCACGGCATCACGATTTCACGAAAAAAGCACAACATTAACAGTCACGGTTTCACGATTTCAAAGTTAAAAGTAAAAAAGCTCGAAGCTGAAAGGTGAAAGCTCAAAGTCACGATTATCACGATACAATAATCAAGTGAACGAAAGTGAACAAAATCTGTGCAATCTGTGTAATCTGTGCAATCTGTGTAATCTGTGTAATCTGTGGACAAAAGTAGAAAGTCACGGTTTCACGACATCACGATACAATAATCAAGTGAACGAAAGTGAACAAAATCCGTGTAATCTGTGTAATCTGTGGACAAAAGAAAAAATCTAGAAAATATAATTTCACGATTATCACGATATCACGGTTTCACGAAAAAAGCACAACATTAAACAGACACGCCTCACAATCCTCACAACGGTTATAGTGAGGGTGTGACAAATACGACATATTTATCGAAAGTAAAAAGTCACTATTTCACACAGCTTCACTCCAATTACTTCCATCTACAAAAGTAAGCGTACGGTAATACCAACTACAAATCAATATGCCCAATATATTCTTTATCTAGCTCAACTACATTTTTCTTATTAGAATGCTTGATTAAGTTTTAGATAAAAAGATATTTGTCCTTCACTAGTATGTACTAAATCCAACCTTAAATCTACACCAGTTACTTGCTGTAAAATATAACGAACACCTATACCTTCTGCCGAATACCATCCATCATCTTCTCTGTACTGATGGTTGCCATCTTCATCTGTAATACCTATTGAACCGCCAGACATGTTTGCTATCCCAAAGAAACCAACTAATCTAAACCTTGAATTGCTAATTGTATACCTATACTCTGTTTGAGCTCCACTTTGGTATTTTGCTTTAAATTGACCTGCAGGATACCCTCTTAATATAGATTTACCTGATAGGGTTGGCAATCCTGAATCTGGTGTTTTATCAGTACAATATTGTCCATAAAATTGCCAAGCCCACACATCATTTGCTCTAAATCCCTTAGCATAGTATCGTGCATCAACAACAAATGAATAATAATTATTTACAGACCCAAGCCATTCAGGATTATTATTTACTATTGCTGTAATCCACGCAGAGTTTGAAGGATAATATTTATTTTTTCTAGAATCATACCTTGCCATAAATCCGTAACCACCAGTATGTTCATCTCTAAATCCATTTTTTTCCATAAAATCCTTTCCCTCATCATTATTAGGAGTATAAGTAAGGCTTTTATAAGACAGTGGAGCTCCAATATATATATTATTTGCAACTCTAAACATTAAAACCTCTGCAATTATAAAAGAATTGATTTTATATTTAACATCTCCAAATTCATCGTCTTCAAATTCATTATTAATATCTGAATACATTACATTAGTGGACGATAAAACCCCATTATCATTAAACCATAAATTATTTTTCGCAAATAAAGAATAGCTCTTTGTACTAGAATACTGACCACCTACATTAAGCTGAGATTTAGATGCATTACTTTTATCTGCATTGTACAAATAAGATGTAGAAGCACCTACCCCCCATCCCATTAATGGAGTGCTTGTTATTAATGGAACAATTTTAAAGTTTTTTTCTGTTTTTATAGAATCTATCTCTTGCCCAAATATTTGCAAGGGAACTATCAACAATAACAAGTAAGTAAATATTTTCATAATAAGTTATTTAAACTATTTTATTAAATCTATTGTAAAAACACATATGCTAGGGTTAAGTTTACACCAAAGAATAATTACAAAGACTAATATATAAAAAACGGTGATAAAATTGTCTATTATACAATATATGTAACTATTCAGGAGTGTAAAAAAAATTGTTTTTTTGCATCTCAGAGCAAATTTACAATAACACTACCACTTATTAACAATTTACCGTATCGTTATTAACACTTCTTTTTTGTTTTATCCAGCAGGATTAGGCTCTAATGAATAAAAAATTATTTAATGAAAAAATCCGAGTAAGGTGAAAACACTCTACTCGGATTTATTATGTTTAAAACTAGACCTACTAGATCAGTATCTTAAATATTTACTTTTTTATTTCTAATGAATGCCACAATAGCCACAACAATAACAACTACAATTGTGTAATAAATAAAATTAGGAACTGGTACTGGATCGCCAGCTGCGTAAGAATGTAATCCAGACAGGTAATAATTTACCCCCAAATATGTCATAATTATTGATGAGAATGCTACTACAGATGCAAGGTTAAAGGCATACTTACTTTTCAGCCCTGGAACTAAACGCATGTGAAGTACTATTGCGTAAACAAACACACTCACAAATGCCCAAGTTTCCTTTGGATCCCAACCCCAATATCTACCCCACGATTCATTCGCCCAAACTCCACCTAAGAAAGTACCTATTGTAAGCATAAATAATCCTATTGTTAGAGTCATCTCATTAATATAAGTCAACTCTTTTATTGTTGCTGATAATTTAGTTTTATTATCATTATTTATGAAAATATAAATCACCAACACAAAAAATCCTAGTAAAGCTGCCAATCCTACAAATCCGTAACTTGCAGTAATAATAGCAACATGTATCATCAACCAATAAGAATTTAGTACAGGTACAAGGTTTGTAACCTCAGGATCTAACCAGTTTAGGTGAGAAACCATAAGTATAAGCGATGCCAATAATGCTGTTGCTGCTAAAGATATTTTAGATCGTCTTGCAAAAATAAATCCTGCCAACACTGTTGCCCACGATATATAAATCATAGATTCGTAACCGTTACTCCAAGGTGCATGCCCCGATATGTACCACCTCACTCCTAGCCCAAATGTTTGGAAAATAAATCCTAAAGCAATCAATCCTGCTGCTCCGTAATTTATGTAAGTAATACATTTGCGTTCCTTAAACAACTGTACAAAACTAAATATCAACATTGCAAAACCTACCAACATGTAGAAAGGAAATAATTTCTGAAAAGGCTTGTATTTGTTATACATAACTTCCCAATCTACTTTCCTCTGATTTGGCATAACTGAGCTTCCATATTTTTTCTGATACATTGATATAAACTCAATCTTCTGATCGGCATCAGCCCAATTTCCGCTCTCTTGCGCTTCTTTAATTGTAGAGATATACCAAGGCATTATCTTAGCTACAAAAAGAGAATCATCTCCTTTAAGCGAAGTTAAATCGCTTGTTGATGAAATCCACTTGTTATTTTCATCGTTAGGCAATGGAAACAATCTTAGCAAAGTTCCGTTGAAAGCCATGTAAAAAACATTTACTCTTTCATCTACTTTTAGTAATTCTTTGTCGTAAGTTCCTCTTGCTCCAGGTTTTTTCTGATAAGCTTCCTCCACAGCTTTAGCTATTTTGTAAACTCCTTTCTCATCAAATAAATCGTAAAATCTTGCGTATTTACCAGTAACTCCAATTGTTTTGCCAACACCAGTTCTCGGATCAACTTTTATCATTGGTACAAACTGCCAATCAATAGGATTCAAAATCATAGAGAGTAAAACCTGATCGGCATCTAGCCCTTGATAATGATCCTTTCCATAGACCTTACGCATCAATTCTGAAGCGAAAGTATTTACAGGTTTCAACCTACCTCCATTATCTTGAATAACTAAATGTCCAAACTTATTAGCATGTTCGCTAGTAATAGTATTTGCTTTTATCAACGAATCTACATTGTTAAACATGTGTAAACTTGGAGCTTGTGCAAAAGTACTAGAGCTAGTAGCTAACATTGCAAACAATATAACTACCGATGCTTTTGACGATAATTTTTTAAGTTTTTTATTTACTGTCATAAATCTTGATGTTGGTGAGAACAATGTCCAGAACATTCCAATTGAAAGTAAAATATATCCTAAGTAGGTTATTCCCGTTCCCCAACCATCGTGGTTAACCGAAAGTATTGTTCCTTTTTCATCTTGATCGTAAGACGATTGGAAAAAACGATAACCGTTATAATCTAAAACGTTATTCATAAATATTCTGTGATCTTCTGCTTTTTCGCCATCCAATAAGGTTACTTCACTGGCAAACGATGCCGGGCTGTGTGAACCTGGATATCTATCTAAAATAAAATCATTTAGTTTTAAAGAGAAAGGTAATTCTATATACTTAGATCCATATCCCATGTAAATATTAAGTCCATTTATGGTAAATTGATTTTTTGCATTTACATAACCCTTTCCTCCAAAAATATTTATTCTCTGTGTTTCTTCTCCCAATTTTACATCAACAATAAGTAAATCTTGCTTATTAGAATTTTTATTCAAATCTGTAGTAAAACCTATAGCTGCATTATCTATAACTTCAGTTAAAACAAAATTTACTCCTCCTATACCGTACAAAAGTCGTTTTGTAAAATCAACCACAGAATCTTGAGCATAAGTACCACTCTCTTGAGTATCCATTTTAAGGAAAGTAATATCCAACGGGCTTTTTATACTCAACCCTGTATCGGTAGTTTTAATTGTTACAGCTCCAGGATAATCTGTATCAAAAGCAAAAAGTTGCATCCCTACCCTCAATAATTTTCCTTGCTCTATATATTTATCTTCTCTACCTCCAGTTGCCGAAACAACAAGGTGAAGCATGGTTTTATCACCATTTCCTTTAGTAACAGTTTCGGTAGCTTTAGGTATAAAATCAACATAATCTACCTCTATCTCTTTTCCTTTAAAATCAAACGATTCCGAAAAATTATTATTTGTAACAGACGATAAAAGTACCTGTTCTTCGTAATGACGTTGAACCGAATCGTTGTCTATTCGCAAAGAAAGAAAAGTAACATCAGAAATTACAAGATTAGAACTAGCCCCTTCTCTAATTGGCATTTGACCCTCGTAACTCACATAACGTGTAACTCCAGCTCCAATTAAAATAACAACAAAAGCAAGGTGAAATAAAAGAACTGAGAACTTTTCTTTTCTGAAAAGATTGTAACGCTTTATGTTACCAATAAAATTAAGTGCAAGCAAAACTTGAACCACCTCAAACCAAAGCGAGTTATACACCAAGGCTTTTGAAGCCATTATTCCGTAATCATTTTCAACAAAGGTTGCATAACCCATACCAACGGCATAAATCACCATTAACAATGCCATCATTTTTGTTGAGAAAAGTGTATTGAAAGTATTCTTTAACATCTTAAATATTTTAATTTAGAACAATTTCAAAAATATACAATTAGTACATCAGTACAAACTAAAAAATGGTAAAGAAAAACTATGTATCAATCACATAATCTTATAGTTAGAAAAAAAAATTAGTAACACATTTAAAGAGTCAAATATAAAATCATCTATTTCAAACATTTACACATTTGAAGTTGATATATTTACAGAAACAAAAATAATAATTCATGAAATTGTTAACAGAAAAATATGGAATTCCGAATAGGATAAAGCTTGAAGAAATTAATTCTAATACAATAGCAATTGTAAAACTGATAAAGAGTAGAATTATACAGAAAGATGCAAAGAAAATAATTGAGATTGCTGATGTGATTAGAGAAGTTAATCCTGATAAAAATATATCTTTAGTATGTACAGAAAATATTTGTTCTAAATCTAAAATTTTACTTTCGGATAATGATATTAGCATAGTTTTTAGGATTATAACCTAATTTGTGTAAAAACTTCGATATTTATGCCAACCTTTATTATCTCCCGCAAATTTCGCAGATTTTCGCTGATAAAAATCTGCGTTAATCAACGGTATCAGCGGGAAACAAATTGTCATCCGCTCAACTGCCTCAACGGCTCACCTCGATCGTCGGAGCAGGCGGGCAGGTTAGAGTTTTTCATTAAAAACTTAGATCTCGGCATGACGAAACAGCAATAATCATAGGGTGTTCTAAATTTAAAGTGATTCTACCCTTATTTGTGTGGAAAACAAAAGAGTAGTAGAGTAAAAATTAGATTATTAGATTAGAGTATTACATAGTAAATACAATAGGTACAGTAATCCTTTAAACCCTTAATCTTTTATTTTCTTAAGGATATAATTTATTCAAATTTCCACAACATTCGTGGTAGTACCTTTAAAGTTAATACAAAAAAAGGCCATCTCTAGAAATAGAAACAGCCTTAGTAAATATATTTTATTGAATTTGATTAAGCAACCAAACTACCTCTCTTAGATTTTCTGTAAAGGAAGGAATTGAAGATATTACGCTTTGCAAAACGCACTTGTTTATCGGAGTTTACTAATTTCTGAAATAAGCCACGATTAACACCAAAGTACTCATAAGTAGAACCATCCATAAAAGTAACTTCAAGTAAAAGTCCTTTGTGCTGAAAATCAGCAATACCAGATTCGTTAATTGTAACGGTATATTCTTCTTTATTTGAAGCTTTTGTTTCTGGAGCAATACTTACCAAAAAGTGGTAACCATCAATTATTTGTTGACTTACTTTCTCTGCCTCAGCAACTTTTTCAACATCTTGAAACTTATCTGGATGCCACTCTTTTACAAGATTTCTATATTTTTTCTTAAGAATCTTAAGATCAATATCGTTCTCTACTTCAAATAATTTCTTGTACTCGTTTACTCTCTTCATACTATGTTTTCTAAATTTATTTCAATTTAATTCTAACCGTCTTGATTGTCCTTAAATCGGGCGCAAAATTACTAATTTTATCGACATATAACTGTCAAAAGTTTAATTTAATTTTATACTGATAAAATGAGTGACAAAACCACGTAGCCTCTATTTGAAAAACGCTAAACAAAAACTATTAAAACTTAAAATTTTGAGTCAATAATAATTTATAAGCAGAAAGTACTTCTATATCAAACCCTTTATAATCAAAGCTATCTTCTATTTCTGAAGTTATTATGTAACCTTTTTTCAACCCATAAATTTTAAGAGCGTTAACAAGTCCATCTAACTCTCTTTTTCTAGTTTCATCATCAGTTATATCGTGGCTAACTTGTATTGCTGTAACTACCTTTTCTCCTTTAAACAATACAAAATCACATTCTTTAGTAGATTTATGGTAGAATATACTTTTATCTAAATGGTGCGAATGATTCTGTTTTAGATATAGATACACTGCATTTTCCAACAGCTTCCCATAATTATCAGAAAAATTAAAAGTAAGAGTGTTCAGCAAACCATTATCTATAAAGTAGCTTTTCTTGTTAGATACATTACGTTTATTTACGGAGTAGTCGAACTTAGAAACACGAAATGCTAAATATATATTCTCTATATACTCCGATAATTTGTAGAGTAGATTCTTATCTAATTTTAAACCTTTAGAACGGAAATCGTTATATATTTTATTTATAGAAAAAGTACTCGTAACGTTTACAGCTAATTTTTCAACAAACTGTTTTAGCACTACCGTTGTAGATATGTTATAACGTTCTATTAAATCTTTATATAGCATCACATAAAAATAATTTTTCAGAACTTCTCTTCTAAGTCTATCGTCGTAACCAACAACTTCTGGGAATCCCCCATTTTTCAAATAATTGTAATATGCATTTATTACCAAAGCTTTATTTTTTGGTAAATACAAATTAACATCTATTTTCAAATGTCTTAGATACTCATCAAAAGAATAAGGGAATACTTCGTAGCTAATACTTCTACCTCGCAACGATGTAGCTATATCTGTAGATAAAAAAGCAGAATTTGAACCTGTTATAAATATTTTTGTAGAAACTGAATCGAAAAGTCTTCTAACAAACTTCTCCCAACCTGTAACATTTTGTATCTCATCTAAAAAGAACCAAACTTTACTTAAATCCTCCTCTGGATAAAGTTCTCTGTATGCTTGAAGTATCAAATCCAAATCTGCTTGTTGCATATCTAAACGTTCATCTTCAAAATTTATATAAACAACATTTCGTTTTTCAACTCCCTCTAATATTAGTTGCTTTATTATATTGTAAAACATATAGGTTTTACCACTACGCCTCACCCCCATCAAAACTATAACCTTACTTAAGTTTGTAGGAACACTTAGGTTTCTACTAGTTACCTCAGCTAATTTGTTGTGGTGGAATAATGTTATTATCTCTTTTAATACTTCTTTTACACTCATAATCTAATATTTTAGATATTACAAATGTAATACTTTCTTTCAAATAATATAATTTAACTTAAAATTGTCTTGAAATTAAAGACAATTTAATATGATATTGTATTTTTTTGATAGTTTTGCCCCCGATAGTAACGGCAGCCCGGAAAAACAATAATTTGTGATTGTTGGTTTTGCAAAGCGATTTTATGAGCTCTTGCAAGAACTTACAAGAACAATTATTGCATTGAGGACTATAGAGGATAGCGGGAATCAGGCACAAAAAAACCTCCTTCAAAATAAATTGATAGAGGTTTTAAAAAGCTCGAAGCTCAAAGTTTTAAGCTTAAAGTAAAGCCTTTGAGCTTTAGACTTCGAGCTTTCAGCTCAAACATTATCCACCGAAATCATCGAAGTGAACATTTTCGTCAGGCACACCCCACTCATCAACCATACCAAGTACGGCTTGATTCATCATAGGTGGTCCACAGAAATAGAATTCAATATCTTCTGGAGCATCGTGTTTAGCAAGTTGGTTATCTATAACCGCTTGGTGTACGAAACCTAAGAATCCATCTCCTTGTTTATCATCTAATGAATTTTTAGCTTGCCAATTATCTTCTTCCATAGGCTCAGAAAGCACAATGTTGAATTGAAAATTAGGGAACTCTCTTTCTATAGATCTAAAATCTTCTTCAAAGAAAATCTCACGCTTAGAACGAGCACCGTACCAATAAGTAACTTTACGACCCGTTTTAACAGTGTGGAATAAATGGAATAAGTGAGAACGCATTGGCGCCATACCTGCTCCACCTCCAATATAAATCATCTCTGCATCAGTCTCCTGAATAAAGAATTCTCCATAAGGGCCAGAAACAGTTACCATATCTCCTGGCTTTTGTGCCCAGATATAAGAAGAACAAATTCCTGGATTAACATCCATCCAATCATTCTTCTCCCTATCCCAAGGTGGAGTAGCGATACGAATAGTTAGCATTACGATATTTCCTTCGTAAGGAGCATTAGCCATAGAATAAGCTCTATAGATAGGCTCTGGATTTACCATTTTCAATTTCCAAAGATCAAATTTGTCGAAATCTGCTTTGAACTTGTCTGGTCCGTGAGGATCATTTGGTTCTGGAGAAATATCGAAGTCTTTGTAATCGATAGTAGTTTTTGGAACGTCGATTTGGATATATCCACCAGCTCTGAAATCCATAGTCTCTCCTTCTGGAAGACGAACAACAAATGATTTGATGAATGTAGATACGTTGTAGTTAGAAACTACTTCGCACTCCCATTTCTTAATTCCAAATATTTCTTCAGGTATGGTTATTTCCATGTCCTGTTTTACTTTAACTTGACATCCTAAACGCCAGTTATCTTGTACTTGTTTACGTGTAAAATACGGCTCTTCAGTTGGAAGAATTCCTCCACCACCTTCAGTTACCTGACATGTACACATTGCACAAGTACCACCTCCTCCACAAGCTGATGGAAGGAAGATTTTATTGTTACCTAGTGTCTGCAAAAGCGTAGATCCTGACTCCACTTCTAACTCTCTCTTACCATTAATAGTAAGTTTTACGGGTCCAGAAGGTGCCAACTTTGCTTTAGCAGCAAGCAATATAGATACCAACAAGATAATCAAGATGGCAAATACTACGATACTAGTAACAATAGTTGTTGTTGCAAATAAAAACATATTTTCTTTTTTAATAAGCCTTTGGCCTTTGGCTTTTAGCTAATGGCTAACAGCTAAAGGCTAACAGCTTGAAAATTTACAATTTGATACCCATGAATCCCATAAAAGCAATACCCATCAATCCTGTTATGATGAAGGTAATACCTAAACCTCTAAGAGGGGCAGGAACGTGAGAATAACGAACTTTCTCGCGGATAGCAGCTAAAGCAACAATTGCCATTAACCAACCTAAACCTGAGCCAAGTCCATATACAAGAGCTTCGCCAACATTGCCGAAGTTTTTGTTTTGCATAAATAATGATCCTCCAAGTATTGCACAGTTTACTGCAATAAGTGGTAAGAAAACACCTAACGATGCATATAGTGCAGGAGAGAATTTCTCAACAACCATTTCTACTAATTGTACCATTGAAGCAATTACTGCAATAAACATGATGAAACTTAAGAAACTTAAGTCAACATCAGCAAATTCAGAACCTAACCACGACAAAGCACCAGGCTTAAGTACATATTGCTCTAAAAGAAAGTTGACAGGAAGTGTAATAGCTAATACAAATATTACAGCAGATCCCATTCCTACAGCAGTCGAAACTTTTTTAGATACGGCTAAGTACGAACACATTCCTAAGAAGAATGCGAACACCATATTCTCTACGAATACAGCCTTTATGAATAAATTAAATAATTCCATAATATCTTTAATTAGCTTCTACAAGTGAAGTGTTACGTACTCTTTGAACCCAAATAACAATACCTACAACTATCAATGCCATTGGAGGCAATAACATCATACCATTGTTTACATATCCTGCTTCGTAAAAAGATTCAGGTATAATTTGTTGTCCAAATAAAGCTCCAGAACCAAATAACTCTCTAAAGAAAGATACTATTATTAGTATCATTCCATAACCAGCAGAGTTACCAACACCATCAAGGAAAGATTTCCAAGGAGTATTGCCCAAAGCAAATGCTTCGAAACGCCCCATTACAATACAGTTAGTAATAATTAAACCTACAAATACAGAAAGTTGTTTTGATACATCAAAAAGGTAAGCTTTAAGTACTTGGTCAACCAAAATTACCAAAGCAGCTACTACAACTAATTGTACAATAATTCTAATACGAGATGGAATAATATTTCTCATTAAAGAGATAATAACATTACCCGCACCAAGTACAAATAATACCGACAAAGACATTACAATAGCAGGCTCTAGTTTTACAGTAATTGCAAGTGCAGAACATATACCAAGTACTTGTACAGTAATTGGGTTGTCGCTATCAAGCGGATTAGTAAGCAATTTTCTATTATTTTTAGAAAACAATGCTTCTTTTTCTTTTACTTCGCTCATGCCTATCTATTTTAAATTATTGAAGTAAGGTAAATAAAGCTCTACACGATCTTTAAACATAGATGAAACAGCATCAGAAGTTACTGTACCACCAGATATTGCATCAACACCATGAGTATTTGAAGCATCGGCACCACCTTTAACAGCACTTACAGAAGCAAAATTTTCTTTAGTAAAACTACCATTAGAGTCTTTCATGATTTGCTTTCCTTTCCATTCTTTTTGAAACTCATTTGTTGAAATTTCGGCACCTAAACCAGCAGTCTCACCTTTGTGATCGAAATTTACTCCCGCAATAGTGTTCTTATCTGATTCAAGGGCTACATTACCCCATATATCATTCCACATTCCACTACCGTATATTGGAATAACATAAAATGTTTTTCCTTTTACCTCGGCTATAAAAATTGGATATTGTTTTTTTGAAACAGCATGTTTTACATCTCCTTTGAAGGCTAAGCCTCCTTCGATATCTACACCTTTTGCTTCTTCAATTACTTTTCCAGTAGGATCAACTACAACACCGCTCTTAACATAATCAGTGAAAACTTTTTCAGCTTCTTCTCTAGAAACCACTACACCAACAGTTTTAAGTATGTTTTGCATTTTCTCAAGTTTAACATTCGCATCTTGCAATGGCTTAAGCGATGTTGCGGCAAACGAAAGAACGAATGCAACTACTACTACCATTACTATAGCGAATATAAACGTATAACTATTTTTATTTGTATCCATAATATCTACGTTTTATGCGCTAAGTGCTTTTTTGATTCTATCTTCAACACGCTTGTTTCTACGTTTTACACTAGCCTGAACCACATAATGGTCTATAGTTGGTGCAAATACGTTAAGTAACAAGATTACAAGCATAACTGCTTCTGGGAAACCGTTAAGTACACGAAGTAAAATAGATAAGAATCCGATAAGGAAACCATAAATCCATTTACCTGTATTTGTTTGTGTAGCAGAAACAGGATCAGTGGCCATAAATACAAGTCCGAAAGCAAATCCTCCTACAAGTAGGTGGTTAAATCCGAAATCCATTAATGGTTTCAACCCGATTAATGCACTTGCATCTGTTAAAGCTCCTCCCCAAAGAAGAAATAGTGCACTCATTATTCCTGCACCAATTACTCCTGAAAGCATAATTCTCCAACTTGCAACGCCTGCTAATAAAAGCACTACTGCTCCCATAAGAATTGCTAGTGTAGAAGTTTCGCCAATAGAACCCGGAATTAATCCGATAAACATATCCATTACCGAATATGATTGAGCTACTACGGCTTCAGCTCCAGAACCAAGTTGTCCTAAAATTGTAGCTCCCGACATACCATCTATTTCAGATGCTCCAGCAACCCAAACTTTATCACCCGACATAAATGTAGGGTAAGCAAAGAATAAGAATGCTCTAACAACTAAAGCAGGGTTAAGAATGTTCATTCCTGTTCCTCCAAAAATTTCTTTACCAATTACCACTCCAAAAACAATAGCTACTGCTAACATCCAAAGAGGTAAATCTACTGGTACAATTAATGGTATCAACATACCTGTTACAAAGTATCCTTCGTGAATAGAGTGACCATAGAACATCGCGAAGATGAACTCAATCCCCAATCCAACACCATAAGATACAATGATGATTGGAAGCATTTTCCATAATCCGAAAAGGAAAGCTTCCATGAACGTATAGCTCGGTAATTGTCCTATTGCCACTAATTGTTCAAAGTGGAAGTACCCAATATTGTACATCCCGAAGAACAAAGCTGGAAATAGAGCAAGAACTACAACGGTCATCAAACGTTTCATATCTACACCATCACGAATATGCGACCCACTAGTGGTAACATGATCTGGAGTAAATAAGAACGTTTCAAAAGTCTCAAACACAGGATTCCACTTCTCCCACTTACCGCCGGAGATGAAATTTGGTTTGATACCGTCTAATGCGTCTCTTAAAAATTTCATTTATTTTCTTTTATTAGTTATATCGTGATGTCATTGTTTTCGTGATAATCTTTATTTTCGTGATAATCGTTATTATCGTGAAGTCGTGACAAGTATATATTGTCATATTTCACATTTATCACATTATCACGTTTTCACATTTATCACGATTTCACAATTGTCACGTTTTCACGTTTAACCCACTTCTTTAATCATCAAATCCAATCCTTCACGAACAGTTTTTTGAAGATTAATTTTTGAAGTGTTAATTACTTCTGCTAATGCAAAATCTTCTGGTGCTACTTCGTAAATACCTAAGTTCTCCATCTCTCCTATGTCGTTATACATAATTGATTTTAGAAGATACATTGGATAAATATCGAAAGGAAAAACTTTCTCCATTTCGCCAGTAACAACAAAAGCACGTTCTTCACCATTTTTGTTGGTGTCCATAACATACTCTTTACCTTTTGAAGCTAAAGAAGAACCAGCCATACTAAAAATGCTGTTATACAACCAAGGCACCCATCCAAGAAAACGGTGCTTATTACCTTCTGGAAGAACAGTAATTTGATTATCGTAATAACCTAAGTAACCATTTTCAGAAATCTTAGTTCCTGTTAAAGGTCCTCCTGTTATAATACGGTGATCACCAGCTTTAAGAGCATCTTTTATGATGTTTGTTATGCTAGTACCTGCAATAGTTTTTACATATCTAGGTTGCTTAACTTCCGACCCAGATAAAGCTATTACTCTCTCTGCATTGAATTTTCCTGTAAGGAACAAATCACCAATAATTGCAAGATCCTGAGGGGTAACAACCCAAACTCTTTCTCCTTTGTTTACTGGATTAATGTGGTGAATTTGAACACCAACATTACCCGCTGGATGCGGACCTGTAACGTTGTGTAATTCAACACCTGAAATGTTCTGGAAAATTGATGATGGCTGACTACCATCTACAGAAAGATGTACTTTCCCAGTTGTAAGTTTAGAAACTATTTCTATACCTTTTTGTAACGATTTTTCTTTTCCTTGCAATGCAAAGTCTAGATCTACCGAAAGAGGCGCGCTATTGTAACCTGAAATAAAAATTGCCTTAGGTTTGTCCGATGGATTTGCAATCACATCATATGGACGTTGCTTAATATAAGCCCAAGCACCACTTTCCAATAGAGTTTCAATTACTTCTTCTTTTGAAGAAGCATTTGTATTAAACTCTTTGTAAGTGATCTCGGAATCTACTAAGACCTTTACCTCTAAGATTTTACGTTTAGCACCACGTACAATTTCAGTTACCTCGCCAGATACTGGAGAAGTAAATTTGATTCTATCGTCGTACTTTGAGTAAAAAAGAGTGTCCCCTGCATTTACTTGAGCACCTTCTTTCACAGCCAATTTCGGAGTAACTCCGTGGAAATCGTCTGGACGCAAGGCGAACACAGTTGCTTGAGGAACATTGGCGAACATTTTTTCAGCTTTACCAACAAGCTTTATGTCAACGCCTCTCTTTATACGAATGTCTTGTGACATATTTATATAAGAGATTAGTTAAGTATATTAAATTCGGGAGCAAAAATAGGTAAATAGACTTTGGTTATGAAATAAACTGCACTTATTTATATCGTATCTAAACAAAGTTTAAATTTCTCCAAATCACTTGATTTTATTAATATTACAGACACAAAAAAAACAATAATACATCTCGATCAGAAATAAACATGACAAACATCACTAGAACCTTCATCCTATTACTCATATTTACTCTGACAAAAGCACATGTTTTTGCTCAAAACTCACCTTTTCCCAATCCTGAAATAATGATTTCTGATGATGTGAATTTAAAATCAATATATATCCACAACATCAACCAAAATATTGGGGTGCCTTATGCCAAGTTAGGAGAAACATTCGCCATAAGTTTTGACGATCTAGACAACGACCAAAAGAATTATTTTTATACTGTAGAACATTTTGACAAGAACTGGGAAAAATCAGATATTTTTGATACTGACTATATTGAAGGATACAATGAGGGGCAAATAAAAGATTATGCTTATTCTTTCAATTCGCTAGAAAAATATACTCACTATTCATTTAGGTTCCCTAACAGAGACATGAGGATATTGATTTCTGGAAATTACTTGCTTAAAGTTTACCTCGACGATCCAAGTGAACCTGCCTTTGTAAGGAGAATGGTAATTTATGAAGATATAGTAACTGTAGGTGCTAAAGTTGATAGGGCAACAATAGTAAATAAAAGAGATACAGAACAACAGATTCAATTAGTTCTTAACCACAAAGATTTATCAATAGATAATCCAGCAAAAGAAATTAGCGTTAGTATAATTCAGAATAACACTTGGGATAATGGTATTTACGAACTTCAATATCAATATATAGGTAATAACACCCTTATGTATAATTACAACGATAAAATGAATTTCTCTGCAGGAAACTACTTTTATCACTTCGATACTAAGAGCATACAAACGGCTGGTCTGTATACTGATTACATCAGACTAGAAGATATTTACTATACTTTTTTATACACCAACGAACCTAGATACGAATACCCCTACTCTAGTCAACAAGATTATAATGGCGGATTTGTTCTTAGGACCATAGATAGTGAGAATACTGATACTGAAGGAGACTACACCCTCGTACATTTCTCTCTTAAAACAGATATTCAATATCGCGATAAAGATATTTATGTTTACGGAGCTTTCAACGATTGGCGATTAGAAGAAGACAACAAACTTATTTTTAATAAAGATTACGAAGTATACGAAAGTAGTATTCTTTTGAAACAAGGATACTACGATTATAAATTTGTTGCTGTAGATAAAAAGTCAAATGAATTTATGCCTGATGTTATTTCTGGTTCATTTTATCAAACTGAAAACAACTACTCTGTAATTGTGTACTACAAAAGTATGGAGAGTAGATATGATAGAATTGTTGGATTTTATCAATTGAGATCCTTTGAGATGTTTTAAATAAACCCATAAATGGAAAATCATCTAAGACATTTACCTAAACTAGAAAAAGGAGATACATGTTTGAATTGTGGATCCCCCCTCCAAGACAAAGATAATTTCTGCCCTAGATGTGGACAAGTAAACGATACCAAAAGATTATCTTTTGTCGATTGGATAAAGGAAATATTAGGCGATTTTTTCGCTTATGACTCTAGGCTTTCAAATAGTTTAATCCCTTTATTAAAAAATCCAGGTCAGTTATCTATTGATTATATAAAAGGACAAAGGGCTTCTCATATTCATCCAATTAGACTTTATCTTGTTGTTAGTTTCATTCTTTTCTTTTTTACGTCAATAGAAAGTTGGAAAACAGAATATACTGACAATCCTACAATAAAAAATTTAGAGGTAATTGATTCTGATAAAGAAATAAAAAAGATTGAAGGAAGTTCTATAGATATTGCTTTCGACTCAATAAAAATAAATGATACCCTAGCTAATAATTCTAAAAACAATTATACTGACCGGTTTCTGTTATTTATGTTGGAGATAAAACGTAACAACATTAAAACTTATGATGAAATACTAGATAAATACAACTTCGAGAAGAGACTGATTGATAAATATATTTTTAAAAAGGCTTTAGATTACTCTACTTTTTCTACTGATAAACTTGGAGAACTTATCTATGAAAAACTGCCAATAGTATCATTTATATTTCTGCCTTTTTTCGTTATATTTTTGAACTTATTTCATCGCAAAAAAGACATACTTTATTTAGAACATCTTGTTTTTGCATTCCATGTACAAACTGTTTTATTTCTATTGCTAACAATTAGTACTATCATTGGAATTTTCTTAGTTAGTGCTGACGATATGGCATCGTCCATTACTCTATTCTTAATTTTTCCAATCTACTTGTTTTTAGCATTAAAAAAGTTCTACAAATACAGTAGTATCAAAAAAGCAATTTTTATGTTTATAACTTTAAACTCAGTTTACATAATTGTAGCCCTACTAGCATTTTTTGCTAACATATTATTTGCATTTTTCTCTTACTAAATTAGTAGCATACCTAATATCATCTTTATTATTTCCGCAATTTATGTGAATTATGTTTTATACACAAAGCAAATACAATTGAAAATGCTTTGTATATAAAGCTGTTTATATTTATATTTGATTTATAATTAAAGCAATTTTACAATGGAAGAGTTATTTTGGCAACATGACGTAATGATAAAAAAGACTAAAATGACTTTTGTAAGAAAGTTTATAGATTCTTTACCGTGGAGCAAGCAATTAATAGGTATAACAGGTTTTAGAGGGGTTGGGAAAACAACAATTTTACTACAATACATCAAACAAAATTATGGAAGCTCTACTGATGCTTTGTACATTTCTCTTGACAACCTATACTTCACAGATAACACTCTAACTTCGTTAGTACATAGATTTGTGGCTAAAGGAGGCAAACACTTATTTGTAGATGAAGTTCATAAATACCCAAATTGGTCTATAGAACTAAAAAATATTTATGATACTTATACAGATTTACGGGTTGTTTTCACAGGATCATCGCTATTAGAAATACTTAACTCTAGTGCTGATTTAAGTAGAAGAGCATTAATATTTAAACTTCAAGGATTGTCTTTCCGTGAATTTATAAAGTTTACAACAAATACAGACTTACCTAATTTTTCGTTAGATGAGATATTAAATAATCATATTAAAATTGCAAATGAGATAACTGAAAAAATAAAACCTCTAGCCATTTTTGATGATTATTTGGCATTTGGATATTATCCGTTTTTTAAAGCGGATAAAGACTTTTTTAACCAAAGGTTAATGGGAGTTATTAATATGGTAATAGAAATTGAGATGCCTTTGCTAAGAGGAGTTTCGGTAGCTAAAATTCAGAAAATAAAACAACTACTTTATGTAATTGCACAAAGTGTACCATTCAAACCCAACGTAAGTAAGTTAGCAACAAAAATAGGAGTAACAAGAAATACATTGATAGAGTACATCAAAATCCTAGTTGAAACAAAAATACTAAACATGATAGTAAAGGATTCTTTTGGAATAAGTTTATTACAGAAACCCGATAAATTATTTTTAGACAATACTAACCTTGCGTCAGTTTTATCAAGAGAAAACATGAATAAAGGAAATATGAGAGAAACATTCTTCCTAAATCAACTTAGTTATATTCACGAAGTCAACTACCCTGATAAAGCCGATTTTTTAGTAAACAACAAGTATTACTTTGAAGTTGGAGGTAGATCTAAATCACAAAAACAGATAGAAGGATTAGAAAATGCTTTTATTGTTTCTGATGATGTTGAAATTGGATTTGAAAACAAAATCCCCCTTTGGTTATTTGGGTTTATGTATTAAATAAATGGTTCTCGTATGTTTACAAACATAATAAAAAGGAACCACTAGTTTACTAATGTTGTATTTTAGTAAATAAATGGATGAAGGTATGGAAGTGATTTGG
>JADGDT010000196.1 GCA_016744755.1 Ichthyobacteriaceae bacterium
ACATGTTATTCTTGCCGATTATAATTACAATAGTGGTGATAGTGATGATATTGTTACTTACCCAGACCCTAATCCTAATACAGATCCCAATGACCCTGACCCAGAAGAAACTTGTCCATATTGTGGTGTAATAGGTTGTAATGGGGAGTGTGAGGATTATGAAAATGATAATTGTGATATAATTTGCCCAGATGATAAGACGTTAGACCTCACAAATTGTAGTTGTACTCCAAAACCAAAAAAGAGTTGGTATTTAGATGTTGATAATGATGGATTTGCCGATAAAACAAAAGAACACTATGAATCACCAGGGGCAGGTTGGAAAAAAGGAACACCTTTAGGTATGGATTGTGATGACACAAAAAAATGTGTTACAACTGATTGTACTAAAGTTGATTGGTATTTAGATAACGATACAGATGGTTGGTATGCTGAAATTAAAAATGATTATAAATCATGTAAACCTGAAGGGAAATGGAATACAACCTCTAATGATGGTGAAGATTGTGATGATAATGATGATAAGTATAAGTTTAAAAGTTTAGATGTTGCTGGAGGTAATATTTTCAGTTATTTAAATACTAATTTAGATATGGAGTCAGGGGATTTAAGTTTTAATGATATCAATGAAATTATAACTCGTTCAAAGATGCCGTATTATCAACAGATAATAGTTAAAGCCTTGTTTAAAATAGATGAATTTTTTGATCCATACCTAACTGATGCAGATTATATAGCGTATTTAAAAGATTATGCAGAATATACAACTTTCAATGATGATTTGATAAATGAGATTTTTGACAGATTTTCTGAAAATAATGCCACCGATATTTTTTCTAGTGAAAACTTAACAAATACCATTCTTAATAATTCTAATTTTTCTGATTATGAAAATATCATAAATGACCAATTAGTTGATGCTGTAAAAGGAATAACAAAAGAAGGAAATAACATAAGTATAGAAGGAGGATTAGTTTCTTTTTCAAGTAATGGGGCATTAATTTCTTGGCATGGCACTAGTGAAATAGAAATAGAATTGAATTCATTAGTAATTAATTGCGATAAATTCTCATATGATATCACAATAGATTTAACAGATCATTTTGGATTGGATAATGGAGATCTATTCAAAGATTCAGGAGCAGAATTAGCTACAAGGACTTTAGCTTTCTTTAGAAAATGGTATATCTTACAAAGAGTAAGAGGGGTAAAACCTTTTAAAACAAATGTGTCAAAATCAATTTCAAAATCAAATGTTAGTTTCTAAAAAGAATATATTAATATTTGCCATTTTAGGTATTACCTTATTTTTCGTTACGAAATTTTGGAATAAGGAAAAAGAAGTTTTTTTCATAAAAGAATTTGTTTACTATAACAATTATGTATATATCAGAGATAGTTTATTTGTTCAAAAAAAATTATTGATAAATGATCCTTCAAAAGATTTACAAAAATTAAGGGATACATTATTATTGTGGTCTGAAAATAATTTCCCTAATCATTTACTTAATAGTAAAGCTGTAATTATAGATTATAAGTTCTATAATTATGACAAAACTGAAGTTAATGAGTATTATAAAGAATCAGGAGGCTTTTTCTCTGAATCTTCTTTTGGTGATAAAAATAATCGAGTCTATGTAATAATTAGATGGAGGGTTTATAGAGATGAGCGAAAAATATGGAGATTTATTACGTTATATGATGAAAACATTATTACTTTATCAAAAAAAGAATATAATTATTAAAACAAAATAAAACACAATTATGAAAATTATAATAATAATTAAATCAATAATCTTTATCTGTTTAACCACGTATGGGCAAACAAATAATGAATTTTTTAAATTTCCTAATGAAAATATTATTATTGAGAATGGAAATAATATAAATAAAGGGGAGTTTTTTATTGTATCTACTAGTGAAAGTACAAATGATAAAGATTTTTTAGATAAATGTCAGGTATATATTGAACAAACTCACAGCCAAATTGGCACTTATTTAACAGAAGATTATTACTTCTATAAAGAATCCTTATTGTTAAATAAGGATATAGATATTGAAACAAGTGAATTGTTATCTAATCACATGAATGACCTTATAGCTATCTTAAGATACTCTAATACGAGGAATAATGGTTTAGAAAAACGTTTTATACTAATCGAAAATGGCAATTCTACAAGGTATTATGTTAATGGTGTTGAAAAGCCTAGGATTAGATAGTTGTTATATCAATTAATATTATAAAATAACCTTTAGGTTTAAGATGTCCTAAAGGTTATTTTTTTGCGAAGGAGAATGTAAACTTATAGGATATAATTTATTCAAATTTCCACAACATTAAGTGTAGAACCTACAAAACAAATTATTAAAATAACATATTGTTAAAAGCAGGATGTGGTTATGTTAAACGGAGGTTTTTAATGTGGTTTCGCAGGCTACACCTAACTTTAAATCCTAGATGTTATAGACGTTATGTGCAAGCAAAAAAACGTTAATGACGAAACTTAAACTTAATTTGATTTTTCGTCATTAACGTTTTATCTTTGCTTAAAAAGTACTATGATAGAAAGAGTAACATATCTAAAAAGGCTAAGACAACTCAAAGACCAGAACTTAATTAAAGTAATTACTGGGATTAGACGGTGTGGTAAATCAACCCTTTTAGAAGCTTTCAAGATTGAATTACTCACAAGTGGAGTAGCTTCTGAAAACATTATATTTCTCAACTTTGAAGAGAGAGAGAATTTACACCTTACTGACTGGACGACACTTTATGACGAGATAATAGAAAAAGTTAATGTCGAAGAAAAATATTACATTTTTTTAGATGAAGTACAGCTTATAAATGATTTTGAGAAGCTAGTAAATAGTCTGTTCACAAAAAAGAATATTGACTTATATGTAACAGGTTCAAATGCCTATTTATTATCAAGTGAATTAGCAACGCTTCTAACAGGTAGGTATATTGGTATAAACTTACAACCTTATTCTTTTAAAGAGTATGCTTCTGCCTACAAGGATGAAAAGAATACCGACCGCTTGTTTAGAAAATTCATTAATGAGAGTAGTTTTCCAGAAGCAGTAACACTTTCCCAAAATAATGAGAATTTAGTAAATGACTACCTTCAGTCGATATATGATACGGTAATAATAAAAGATATTGCCCAACGTCATAATTTGCGAAATACTAACAATTTGCATCGCATTGTAAGCTTTTTATTTGATTCAGTTGGTTCATATGTTTCTCCAACAAATATCGCTACCCAACTGAATCACAATTCACAAAAGAAAATATCTCATAATACTATCATTAAGTATTTAGATTTCCTTACTCAATCATATATTTTATATGCTGCTCCTCGATATGATATCAAAGGAAAAGAATTACTTTCTACAAACGAAAAATATTATGTTGTTGATTTAGGTTTAAAAAATATTACAGCAACTAATAAGTATGATGCTGATTTAGGTCGCAAGCTTGAAAATATAGTTTACTTTGAACTTTTAAGGCGTGGAGGGAAAGTTTATGTGGGTAAACATAATGATAGAGAAATAGACTTTGTAGTACAAAAAGCAAATAATATAAGAGAATATTATCAGGTTGCATTTACAGTAAATGACAAAAAAACGTTTAATCGTGAGATTTCGGCATTTGATAAAATAAGAGACAACTACCCTAAGTTTCTTCTAACACTAGATTTTGATAATACGAGTATAAATGGAATTCAAAAAATAAATGTAATCGATTGGTTATTAGAGTAAAATTAATGCGAATAGAATATCAGTGTATAATACGCTAGACCTCACAAATTGT
>JADGDT010000003.1:0-2162 GCA_016744755.1 Ichthyobacteriaceae bacterium
AGCAAAACGCATAGAGAATGTACCTGGAACACACACCGTAAAATACACATCGGAGATAGACGATATAGAAATTAAGCACACTGCCCACAACCGTAAAGGTTTTGCTTTGGGGGCTGTTGTTGCTGCCGAATGGCTTGCCAATAAACATGGCGTTTTTAGTATGAAAGATGTACTAGGACTGTAATAAAAGATTATTTTCTAGTCTTATTACCTTTTGTTTTACCCTAGCTCTAAAGGGAATCAAAAAGCAATAAAGTGAAATTATATTGTTTTTAATAATTTCACCCTTTAGGGAAGGGGAAAAAGATTATAAAAAATAATTCTAACTAGATTTCATCAAAATAAAATAGATTTTATTACGTTAATATTTAAAATAAACTAATTTCAATATAATCATGAGTTTTACTTTTTGGATTATTGCTTTTCTTATCCTCAATGCAATTCACTTTGCAGGTACATGGAAATTATATAAAAAATCAGGATTTTCGCCTTTATCGGCACTTATTCCTTTTTACAACATACACATTTTACTGAAAATTATTAATCGACCTTGGTGGTGGATTTTTCTATTCTTTATACCTGTAGTAAACAATGTTTTAATTGCAGTAGCTTGGATAGAGCTGGTTAGGAGTTTTGGAAAAAACAAGTCTCAAGATAGTTTCTTAGTTGTTCTAACACTAGGTTTTTACATTTTCTATATCAGCTATGCCGAAGACAATAAATATATTAGCGAAAGATCTCACGAAGCTCATACCGATGGTGGTGATTGGGTAAGTGCAATAGTTTTTGCAATTGTTGCAGCAACAATAATTAGAACTTTTGCTTTTGAGGCTTACACCATACCTACTTCTTCTATGGAGAAATCGATGATGGTGGGAGATTTCCTTTTTGTTAGCAAAATGAGTTACGGGACTAGAGTGCCAATGACACAGTTTAGTTTGCCATTGTTACACGATTCTATTCCAATGCTAGGGTTACCTGCTTACATAAAAGGCCCTGAATTACCTTATTTCAGATTCCCAGCTTTTAGCTCTATAAAAAACAACGACATAGTAGTTTTCAACTATCCCATGGTTGAAGCTCCTGTTGATAAAAAAACAAACTATATAAAACGTTGTGTTGCAATTGCTGGCGATTCTTTGCAAGTAATTCACAGCAAACTTTTTATAAATGGCAAAGAACAATTACTTCCTAGTGATGCCAAAGCACAGTTTACTTACCTAGTAACCTTTAAAGAAGGTACTCAGTTGCGAAGAGAAACACTTGTTGGAAAGCTCGATATTACTGATCCTATTTGGCCTGCCGATAGGAATAATCCTAATGTCTATGCCATAAACCTTACTAAAGAAAAGGTTGAAGTTTTTGAGAAATGGTCTGTTGTAGAAAGTATTAAACAATACGAAACTCCTGAAGGCGAAAAAGCTAAAGATATCTTTCCTGATACTAAAAACTGGAATGCCGATAACTACGGACCAATTTACATTCCTAAAGCTGGAGCCACTACTCTACTTAATGCAGAAACACTTCCTTTTTATGAAAGGTTAATTACAGTTTATGAAGGAAACACTCTAAAAGTTGAAGGGGATAAGGTTTTTGTGAATGACAAAGAAGTTACTTCTTACACCTTCGAACAAGACTATTATTGGATGATGGGAGATAATAGACACAACTCTTTAGATTCACGTTTCTGGGGATTTGTACCAATGGATCACGTAGTAGGAAAACCAACTTTTATTTGGATGAGCTTAAACCAAAATGCAAACTTCCCTAAGAAATTCCGTTGGGATAGAATTATGACTGGCATCTCCGACCAAGGAAACAAAACAGATAGAAAAATACTTGTATTCTTTTTGATACTTGCATCAATAGGTGCAAATTATTATTTCAAGAAAAAGAAAAAATAACACTTAAAAAATATTATTTCTTAAGCCTGAAAATCTAAAATTAGATTTTCAGGCTTTTTTTATTGGTCTCTACCCTTAGTATTGTGGAACAATCGTAACCTTGAGCGTGGTTGATGAGCGTGGTTGGTGAGCGTGGTTGGTGAGCGTGGTTGGTGAGCGGAGCCGAACCAGAGCCGAAGCGAAATAAGCGAAGCGATTCACGAACACCAATAACATTATAGTTGGTGAGTAATTCGAAAAGCCTGTACTGAGCGTGGT
>JADGDT010000003.1:2262-16447 GCA_016744755.1 Ichthyobacteriaceae bacterium
AGAGCCGAAGCGAAATAAGCGAAGCGATTCACGAACACCAATAACATTATAGTTGGTGAGTAATTCGAAAAGCCTGTACTGAGCGTGGTTGGTGAGCGTAGTTGGTGAGCGTGGTTGGTGAGCGGAGCCGAACCAGAGCCGAACCAGAGCCGAAGCGAAATAAGCGAAGCGATTCACGAACACCAATAACATTATAGTTGGTGAGTAATTCGAAAAGCCTGTACTGAGCGTGGTTGGTGAGCGTGGTTGATGAGCGTGGTTGGTGAGCGTGGTTGGTGAGCGGAGCCGAACCATAGCCGAACCAGAGCCTAACCAGAGCCGAATGTGGTCTATTACGCAAACCTTACATTATGTTATCACTGTTGCTATAGATCTTTCGACTACATTTCCTTTTGTTGCACAAAGGAAATTCTACTCAAGAAGACGACTATTCAAAATTACAACCTCCACACAAATAAGTGTAGAACCTTTTTATTATGTTGGCTAAAATGCTGTTTTTGTCTGATTAAAGATGTAAATGCTTTTGTTGAGTGTGAATTTATGCCTAATATAGTAGGTGGGATAAAAGCACTGAAAGATGTTATTATTTTATTAGCAACCTGAGTTCAACTAATCATCTTTGCAACCTATAACTTATAACTAAGCAAAAAATAAACACAAAATGAAACTCGAGTTTAAAGAAGAACAGAAATTTACACAATGGTGGCTTTGGTTGACTTTAATAGGAATTGGAATTATTCCAATTTTTGGTATTTATAAGCAGATAATACTTGGAGAAAAATTTGGAAATAATCCAATGTCTGACTTAGGTCTTATTATTTTTTGTGTATTTATTTTTGGTTTAATAGCATTATTTATGGTTATGAAACTCGAAACCGAAATTGACCAAACCAAAATTAGAATTAAATTCTTCCCTTTCGTGAATAAGAGAGTAAATTGGACGGATATTAAAAAAGCTGAAATTGTAAATTATAGATTTGTTGGAGGTTGGGGAATACGACTTTACACAAAATACGGAACAGTTTATAACACAAAAGGCAAAAAAGGTTTAGCAATTGAGCTTCTGAATGGGGGAAAAATTCTAGTCGGGACTCAAAAAGAAGCTGAATTGAATAAAGTAATTGAAAATAAAACTGTGAAGAACAAATAGGGCTTTAAACAAACTGCAACACCTAATATCATTAAACCCTAATCAGTAATACTGATAAATAAAAAACTTAATAAAGTAAAAGATGGGCAATAACTACGATTACATTATAATTGGTTCTGGATTTGGAGGTTCTGTTTCAGCATTACGGTTAACAGAAAAAGGGTATAAAGTATTGGTTATAGAGCAAGGAAAAGAATTTAAAACTACTGATTTTCCTAAAACGAATTGGAATTTAAAAAAATGGCTTTGGTTACCATCTCTCAAATTATTTGGAATTCAGAAAATATCATTCTTTAGACACGTTTCTATTATAAGCGGGACAGGAGTTGGAGGAGGATCTTTGGTATATGCAAACACATTGCCAAAACCCAAAACCCCATTTTTCAATCATGGTACGTGGAATGGTTTAGATAATTGGGAAAGTAAATTGGCTCCATTTTATGATGAGTCTTGGAGAATGTTAGGAGCAACAGGAAACCCCGTGTTGGCTCCATCTGATAATTCGCTAAAGGAAATAGCTGATGAAATGGGCACCCCTTTTGAACCTACAAAAGTAGCTGTCTATTTTGGTAATAAAGGAGAAACTGTTGATGATCCTTATTTTGATGGTAAAGGACCAGACAGAACAGGATGTGAATTGTGTGGTGCTTGTATGACTGGATGTAGATATAATGCTAAAAATACACTAGACAAAAACTACCTTTATTTTGCTCGTCAATTAGGAGCAGAAGTGTTATCAGAACATAAAGTTGTTGATGTTATCCCTAATGGTGAAGGAGGAAAAAATGGGTATGAAGTTGTTTATAAAAGTTCTACCTCTTATTTTTCGAAAAAGAAAAAATTACAAGCAAAAGGAATCATATTTTCCGGAGGAGTTTTAGGTACTATCCCTCTTTTGCTAAACCTTAAAAAAACAAGCCTTCCAAATTTAAGCGAAAAAGTTGGAACAATGGTAAGGACTAACAACGAGTCTCTTACCTTGAATACTGTTTATGGTGGGAAGTACGATGGTAAAATGGCTCAAGGTATCGCCATAGGATCTATGATGACTATGGATGAGAACAGTCATGTTGAAACTGTACGTTATGGAAAAGGCAGTGGATTTTGGAATCTATTAATGGTTCCTGTTGTTAACGAACCAAATTTCTTTTTACGTTTTTTTAAAATTATTTATCAAATGCTAATTTTAGCACCTAAACGCTTAAAGATAATTCTCACTAAAGATTTTGGAAGTAACACATCTGTATTATTATTTATGCAACATCTAGAATCAACTATACAACTTAAAAAAGGGTTATTTGGATTAAAGACTACTCTTAATAAAAACGAACAAAAACCTACAGCATTTATTCCCGAAGCTCTGAACTTTGCAAAAGCTTACGCAAAAAAAATAAAAGCTATACCACAAGTTATTGCGACAGAATCGATAACTGGATTTCCTTCAACAGCTCATATTTTAGGAGGTGCTTGTATGGGCGAAGATGATACAAAAGGAGTAATTGATAAAAACAATAAAGTTTTTAATTACGAAAATATGTATGTTTTTGATGGATCAATGATTTCGGCAAATCCTGGTGTAAATCCATCCCTATCAATTACTGCAATTAGCGAATATGGAATTAGTAAAATTAAAGCAAAGATTTAATTGTAATAACCTCAGAAATTTTACATTTGCATCTTATTAAAAAACACATTCAACAAATTGAAAATTGCCATAGTTATTCTTAATTGGAACGGAAGAAATCTTCTAAAACAATTTTTACCATCGATAGTTAATTATTCTGAAAATGCAGAAATTATTGTTGCAGATAATGCATCTACTGACGATTCTGTTAAATGGGTAAAAGAAAACTATCCTGACGTAAGGATAATTCAGAATGATGAAAATGGAGGTTATGCAAAAGGGTATAACCAAGCACTAAAACATGTTGATGCGGATGTATATGCACTAGTTAATTCTGATATTGAGGTCACAAAAAATTGGTTAAGTTCAATTGAAGAACTTTTTAATAGTGATGAAGATTTCTCTATTATCCAACCTAAAATATTAGATTACAAAAACATCAAAAAATTTGAATTTGCTGGAGCAACAGGTGGGTTTATTGATAAACTTGGTTATCCATATTGCAGAGGAAGGGTTTTTACTGAAATTGAAGAAGACAAAGGACAGTACAACGATGTATCCGAAATTTTTTGGGCGTCAGGTGCATGTTTTTTCATTAAGTCAGAAACATTTGAAGAAGTTGGAGGTTTTGATGAAGATTATTTTGCCCACATGGAGGAGATTGATTTGTGTTGGAGAGCACACAATCTTGGTAAGAAAGTAATCTACACTCCATACTCTAAAGTTTATCATGTTGGAGGAGCTACTTTGAAGGAATCTAACCCTCAGAAAACTTATTTGAATTTTAGAAATTCATTATTTACAATTCTAAAGAACGCACCTTTTAACGAAGTCCCAATTCTTATTTTATCAAGGTTAATTTTAGATGGGATAGCAGGTATGAAATTTGTTTTAGAAGGGAATGTGAAACATACTTTTGCAATTATTAAAGCACATTTCTCTTTCTATAAAAACATGAAAAAAATGTTATATAAAAGAAACCCAAAAGCAACTTTTTCTAACAAATATTACAAGCATAAAAGTGTAGTGTTTCAATTCTATGTATTAGGAAACAAGTACTTCAGTAAACTTAAATAGAATCTAACTACCTTCTTCTAAAGATAGCGTAGTAGCCGTTTTAACTTTAGCTACACCTAGGTTAAGTAATTTACTTCCTAATATATCTCCAGTAGTTTCACTTTTAATTAAAAATCCAACATTTACCACTCCCAATGCATTTACTCTTTCTAAAACACCCTTAGAGTTTAACTTTTTAAATGTATTCTGAAAAATAGATTCTACACTATTGAAATGTGTGTAAACACCAAAAGATTCTTCATCTAAAAAATACATTTGGTAATATATTGTATTAGTAGCCTCATCGTATCTATAAACATCGTGAATAAGTCCTTTATTAAGTTCTTCTACATCAGAGTTTATTTTCTCAGCTTTTATCTGTGCAAAAGAAAAATGCGACAATATCATGAATACTAAAACAAAAAATAACTTCATTACTTTAATTTTGTGGTTGTGTGTGATTTTTTTGCGAATTTAATAGATAAACGTTTTAATCCAAGGAATATTTTATGGTTTTTTTTTGAACATAAAAAAAGTTGCAAAACTAATTGCAACTTTTTTAAGTGATTACACCAATAAAACTTTAAATTAATCAGCAGATTGTATAATATTAACCCTATCAAAATAATCTCCTGCTTCAAATACTATTGTCATTACTCTTTGGTTACCTGTTAAATTTTTATTCATCTTTACAAATAGAGTATTCTTATCTCGGCGTTCTACTACAAAATCATCTTCTACAATTTTATAGTAATCAGATTCAAGATTAATATCTTCATTGTTATAATAACCGTAATTACTATCATTTAGTGAAATTCCATCTATCCACCACCAATCTCCTTTTGTTGTTATTATCACAGAATCTGCTTCTACACCAAATTCAACTTTTTTAGTTGAAAGTTTAATATTATCTTCCCATTTCCCATCTAAACCGTACTTATCGGAACAAGAACTGTACAAAATTACACTCAAGAAAAGGACTATTATTTTATACATAACTATATATTTAGATTTTTATACAAGTTGTGATTTTTTTTAAATAAAATTACCTGCCCGATTTTTCTATAAGGTATTTTATTTTATTGTTAAACTCTTCTTCTTCGAGCAAATCTTCTAAGTAAATGTGCATCCTATATTGCCAATACTGCATAGGGTTACTAGGATCGTTAATACGTTCGGCATCAGAATTAACAGCTTTTAAATTATCGTCCAACGCTAATAAATCTTGCATAGGAACAACTGTCCACATAGCAGGGCTATAAATATGCTGATTCATTATTTCTGTTATCAGCCACGAGTCTGCATAAAAAGGAGCTACTCCTTCGTCGCCCAAAGTATTGCTGTAAAATCTTTGTGAACGCTGGTAATCATCTTCCCACCACGACCTTAGAGTAGAAGTATCGTGAGTAGAAGTTGTAACTACCGATAAGTATTTAGCATCCGATGGATGGAAAAATTCTTTACTGGAATCTTTTGGCATACGCTGAACTTCTAAACTCAAAATACCCAAGTCTGTCATTACCTCGTTTACAACTCTCGGCACCATTCCTAAATCTTCACCACAAACAAGCATATCTGTTGCGTATTTTAAAGATGGGAGAATATCTAATGCATTTGATTTCCAAAGTTCTTCTTGTCTGTTGTAGAAATAATCGTTGTAAAAATAATCAACTATTCCTTTGCTATTATCATCCAGTTCTTTATAAGAAAATGTATTGTGAAGTCTTATACGAGGATGATATTCCTTTCCACTTTCTCCATCAACTTCTATAAACATTATGTCAGAAATAAGGTCGAATAATCCCTTCCTAACATTTACTCTTTCAGTCTTTTTTATTTTGTTGATATTAGAAATATCTGCAAAGAAAGCTTCTACTTTTATTTGAGTAGAAAACTCTTCTTTCATATTATAAACACCTATATTTTTTTCTATCAAGAACATCTTCTTAACCAGCTCTAAGTTATCTCCAAAAACATTAATCAAAATGTGTTCTTTTATGTAAGGTTTAGAAAATCTTGCTGATGTAAACCTCAATCCTTTTTCTATAAATTCATTTAATTTTAGAGGAGTAGCCGGATTAAAATATCCTAAAATTCCTTCTACCGCATGAGAAGGAATCTGCCAAATTCTAAAAAAACCTAAAATATGATCTAGTCGAATTGCATCGAAATAAGTAGAGAGTTTATCTAACCTTTTTACCCACCAAGAGTAGCCATCTTTAGACATTTCCTGCCAATTGTAAGTCGGCGATCCCCAATTTTGTCCGCTTACCGAAAAATCGTCTGGTGGAGCACCAGCTTGCATTTCCATATTAAACAATTGAGGCGATGTCCAAGCATCAACACTATTTCTAAAAATACCAATAGGAATATCTCCTTTCAATACAACTCCACTTTTATGAGCGTATTGTTTTACTTCTAGCATCTGCAAATGCAAATGGTACTGAGTAAAATAATAAACTTCTACATCGGCAAAATGTGTTGATTTATCGAATGTTATTTCTGATAATATTTTTTTAGAGAATCTCGAATATTTACCCCATTTAGAAAAATCGGAAGTATTATTTATATCTCTAAGAAAACTAAATGCTCCATAAGGTTTTAACCAATCAGCATTATCTTTTACAAACTTCTTATACTTGGAATTCTTTTTTAGAGATTCTCTATTTTCGGTATAAATTTGTTTTATGTATCGGAGCTTGGCATTTAATACTTTCTCGTAATCAACTGTAGAGTTTTCGTTTAACTCCTCCCTAAGTTCATCTATAATATTTTGTGTAAATGTTGATTTTAGCTTACCTAACTTCTCTAGATTTAAATAAATTGGATGTAGGGCAAATACTGATATTGCTGAGTAAGGATTTGAGTCCATCCAACCACGAGCAGCAATTGTATCGTTAATTGGTAAAACCTGAATTAGCTTATTGTCAGTTTTTGAAGCCCAATCTATCATTAATTTTAAATCTTGAAACTCCCCTACCCCAAACGATGTTTTGCTTCGTAACGAGAAAATTGGAATTGCCACTCCTGCACCCTTCCATTCATTAAACTCGCGAACAAAATTTTCGTCATTTATAATTACTTTTCTTTCCGCATCTTTTGACGATATAAGTAATTTTCTATTTTCTCCTGATTCAAATTCTACAATACGCTTAGTTTTATTATCGTAAAACCCATATTTGTATTCCAGAGGAAACTTCATCTTCGACAAATCTAACTCTACGGAATAAGTATCGTAAGAAATTCTATTTAAGATAATTGATTTTGATTTTTCCCAAAGACCAAATTCTTTTGTACTCCCAACCATACAAATACTGTATCCATCTGTATTATTTGGTATTCGAATATTGAAAACGTGTGTTGCTTCCTTTTTAAAAGTTTCTGTAGATTTAATAGTAGTGAAATTATTAAAAAAGACATCTCTAAATGGCGAAGTATAAAATATATTCTGAGGGTTACTTTCAGCTTTCCATTGATCGTAAACAACTAATATTTTACTCCAACTTGGTATTAAATCTAAAACTCTATTTCCTCCCCATTCGCTTACTACCCTACCTGTTTCATCTTTAACAAAATAATAATACTCTAATTTTGTTATTTTAGAATTCTTCAGATTTAAAGCTAGCTCCCATTGATCTCCATTAAAAAAAGCCATCTCAATAGCTTTATCTATATTTTTATTCCCGAGTTCTTGTACATTACCAGTAACAAATAATCTTTGCCCCCAGCGTGTATGATAATTAATTTTAAGCGTAAGTTTCATTATTTATATTTTTCTCTCTAAGTAAGAGCTATTTATTCGATTTAAGTAAACGTTAAAAGTAAACATTTTATAATATTTTTTAAGTTTTAGTGATAAAGATTAGGATGATACTACATAAACGTATAAACAAGAATAGAATAATCAGATTAATCGTTTAATAAAAAAACTTTAAAACTCACAATTAAATGAACGAATATTGCTTGTAAAAGTTAACAATTATCAATGATAATTAGTTAAAAAGACACATCAAAGAATTAACATATTTTTAGGTAATCTAAATAATAATTGGTTATTTAGCAATTCGCACTAAACTCAGAAACATGGACAATAATAATCAAGATACTGTTAAGCAAGTTTTTACCAACTTCCTAGAAAACAAAGGGCATAGAAAGACTCCAGAACGTTTTGCAATCCTTCAGGAAATATACGCTAACGATGGGCATTTTGATATAGAATCTTTGTATATCAAAATGAAAAACAAAAACTACAGAGTTAGTAGAGCTACGCTTTATAACACTATAGATTTATTGCTTGATTGCAGTTTGGTTAGAAAGCACCAATTTGGGCACAATCAATCTTTTTACGAAAAATCGTATTTCGATAAACAACACGATCATCTTATAATTACAGATACTGGTGAAGTTATTGAGTTTTGCGACCCTCGAATTGAAGCTATAAAAAAAGATATTGAAAACAACTTTGGAGTAAAAATTCAGAGTCATTCTCTTTACTTTTACGGTGCAAAAAATAAGGATTAATTTCACATTATTATAAAAAGAAAAAATGGCGGTTGATTTATTGCTAGGCCTTCAATGGGGCGACGAAGGAAAAGGAAAAATTGTAGATGTACTAACATCTGATTACGATATTATTGCACGTTTTCAAGGAGGACCTAATGCAGGTCACACACTTGAATTTAACGGAATAAAACACGTTCTTCACACTATTCCTTCAGGTATTTTTCACGAAAATTCTGAAAATATTATTGGTAACGGAGTAGTTATCGATCCAGTTATTTTTCAGAAAGAAATAGACGAACTCTCTGGGTTTAATATAGATTTTGCTAAGAAATTATTTATTTCTCGTAAAGCCCACCTAATTCTACCTACTCATAGGCTACTTGATACTGCTTCTGAAACAGCAAAAGGAAAAGCTAAAATTGGCTCTACACTTAAAGGTATTGGTCCAACATACATGGACAAAACTGGTAGAAATGGCCTTAGAATTGGAGATATAGAATTAAGTGATTTCATGGATAGATACAATGCTCTTAGAGGAAAGCATCTTGAAATGTTAGAGAATTACAATGTTGATATTCAGTTCGACCTTGAAGAACTTGAAAGAGAATTTTTCTTGGCTATTGATTCTATAAAAAAACTAAAATTTATAGATAGCGAAAAGTATTTTAGTGATGCTAAAAAAGGTGGAAGAACAATTCTAGCTGAAGGTGCTCAAGGTACTTTATTAGATGTTGATTTCGGAACTTATCCATTTGTAACGTCATCTACTACTACTGCAGCAGGTGCTTGTACAGGTCTTGGAGTTGCTCCAGGTGACATAGGCGATGTAATTGGTATTTTTAAAGCATACGTTACTAGAGTTGGTAGCGGGCCTTTCCCTACCGAGCTTTTTGATGCTGATGGTGCTCAACTTGCTAAAGCAGGTAACGAGTTTGGATCTACTACTGGTAGAGCTCGTAGATGTGGATGGTTAGATTTAGTAGCTCTTAAATACGCTTGTGAGATAAACGGTGTTACAAAGCTTTACATGATGAAAGCTGATGTTCTTAGTGGTTTTGACACGCTAAAAGTTTGTACTCATTACAAGTACAGAGGAGAAAAAATAGATTTCTTCCCTTACAACATTGAGGAGAAAAATATTGAGCCTATTTACACTGAGGTTCCGGGATGGAAAAAAGATTTGACTAAAGTAAAGTCTTCTTCAGAATTCCCAGAAAACCTAAACAAATATGTTGAGTATATTGAAAAAGAAACAGGTATTAAAATAGAAGTTGTTTCTGTTGGTCCAGATAGGACTCAGACAATAACTATGTAATTTGTGTATATAAGAAAACCCCAATTTATTAGCTAAATTTGATTTTCTTATGTACTAAAGTTAAATATTATTAAAGGGGAGCTTTTTAGCTCCCTTTTTTATTGTCGATAATTACGATTTAAAGTACTAAATTTGCCAAACGCAGTTTATCTGCTTTCACAAAGATTCATCTAAGAGAATTATATTTTGAAGTATCTATTTTTATTCATTAGCTTATTATTAGCTACATCTACTTTTGCTCAACAGAAGCCTCAGAAAATAAAATATCGTCATGCCGACGAACATAAATTTGACTCTAGGATAGATGCAGAAGCACAGATGATGGTTGGAAATGTTGAGTTTGAGCATGGAGGGTCAATACTTACTTGTGATAGCGCCGTATTTTATCAGGGTAAAAATATTATGCGTGCTTATGGCAATGTAGAAATAAACCAAGCTGATACTTTACACATGTATTCGGAATATTTGGAGTACGATGGAAATACCAAATTATCTGTAGCTCATGGTAAAGTAAAGCTGATAGATTCTAAAATGACTCTAAAGAGTGATACCATTCATTTCGACAGAAATAAACAAATAGCCTACTACCCTGCTTTTGGAGAAATTAAAGATGATGAAAATTTATTAACTTCCATTGTTGGCACCTATTACACTACTAACAAGAAATTTGTATTTACTAGTAATGTTACTGTTACTAACGATAAATACATCATGAAATCAAATCACTTGGTTTATTATACAGATCCTAAAACAGTATATTTTTACGGTCCCTCAACCATTACAAGTGAGACAAACTATATTTATTGTGAGAATGGGTTTTATGATACTAAAAATGAAATCTCATACTTTAAGAAAAATGCTTTTATCAATTATGGAACTCAAACTTTAAGGGGAGATTCGCTGTATTACAATAGAAATACTGGTTTTGGATCTGCTTCTAAAAGTATTGTGATGAATGATACTACAAAAGACATAATCATAAAAGGTGAATATGCTGAGTATTTCGAAAAGTCTGATTCTACTTTTGTTACAGACAGAGCTCTAGCGATAAATGTAATGAAACAAGATTCTGTATTTATTCATGGTGATACGTTGATGATGACTATTATTCCAAATACTCAGAATAGATTAATGAGAGTATTTCACAATGTAAAAATATTTAAACCTGATATGCAAGGTAAATGCGATTCTTTAACTTACAATGAGCTTGAAGGGGAAATGAAAATGTTGTACGATCCCATTCTGTGGTCAGGTAAAAATCAATTGACATCTGATACCATTATTGTAACAACAAACACCATTACTCAAAAATTAGATTCTTTGAAGTTATTGAAAAATGGATTTATTATTTCTAACGATACAATAGAAAACTACAACCAAATAAAAGGAAAAGATATCTACGGTAAATTTAAAAACGATGAACTAAGCACTATTAATGTAGTTGGAAATAGCGAAACCTTCTACTACGCTAGAAACGAAAAAAAGGAATTAATTGGAATAAATAAAGCTGTTAGTAGTTCTATGCTAATAAAGCTAAAAGATAATGAGATAAATGAAATATCTTTTATTCAGGAACCCGAAGCAGAATTATCGCCCGATGAAACTATACCAGAGAATGCTAGAAAACTTAAAGGATTCATTTGGCGAAGTGACGAACGCTTTGGCGAGAAAGAAGATATATTTAGAAAATCTCCTCTAAAGGTTTATAATAAAGACGAAGACTTTGTAGGCCCCAAAAACGAACTTAAAAAATCAACTTCTCCCGACAAAAAAATACTGAAAAAGAATAAAAAGCTCAAACCTATTAAGTCTGCAAATTAAAAATTTTGGTTCTAAAATAAATATGTAATAAAAAAAAATGATTCTACCCTTAATGTTGTGGAACAATCGTCACCTTGAGCGTGGTTGATGAGCGTAGTTGGTGAGCGTGGTTGGTGAGCGGAGCCGAACCATGGACGAACCAGAACCGAACCAGAGCCAAAACTAAATAAGCGAAGCGATTCCCGAACACCAATAATATTATAGTTGGTGAGTAATTCGAAAAAACTGCACTGAGCGTAGTTGGTGAGCGTGGTTGGTGAGCGTGGTTGGTGAGCGGAGCCGAACCAGAGCCGAACCATAGACGAACCATAGACGAACCATAGACGAATATAGTCTATTACACAAATAGCACATTGTGTAATCACTGTTACTATAGATCTTTCGACTACATTTCCTTTTGTTCCCCATTCGGCTTCGCTCAGGGCAGGCAACAAAGAAAATTATGCTCAAGATGATTACTATTCTAAATTACAACTTCCACACAAATAAGGATAGAACCAAAAAAAATTAAATAGCTGGAAATCTTTGAATTTATATCAAAATCATTAAGCTGATTTTTTCTCTAATTCATTATATTTTTCTTTACAAGCATCTAGCTCTTGATGCATACTTTTCAATTTGAATTGTAAGCTTTCTACTGCTTCATCTGCTGTACATTTTTTAGCACTACGCCCTAACCAACCAGTTACAAAGCCTACTGCTAATGATACTAAAATCCACCCTAAAGTTCCCATAACAAAATATTAATTGGTTAATAATACAGTAATACTAAATTACATATTAATCAATTATAAAACATATGACAATTCATCGAAACAAAGAACAAGTTAATCAACTAATTTGTTGATTTTATTGGAGTTAACATCAAATATATGATTGTGAATTGCTGAGTTATTAACATTGTTTCATAAAAAAACTGAGTCCCATAGAAACTCAGTTTTTAAAATAAATGTATAAAAAACCTACGCCTTTTTAGGAGTACGTTTTAATGTTTCCAATAAATATCCCCAATACTTTGATACAGACTCTACATTAACTTTCTCGTCTGGTGAGTGAGGATTGTTTATAGTTGGCCCGAAAGAAATCATCTCAACATCAGGATAATTAGTTCCTAAAATACCACACTCTAAACCAGCGTGACAAGCTAATACTTTAACCTCTTCGTTAAACATTTCGCTGTAAAGACCTTTCATTTCTTTAAGAATTGATGACTCCATATTTGGTTGCCATCCTGGGTAAGAACCAGCATGCTCAACATCGCAACCTGCTAATTCAAAAGCCGTTCTAACTGTGTAAGCAACATCCATTTTACCCGTTTCTATGGATGAACGCTGTAAAGCTTGTGTTTCGAATTTACCATCCTTAATGATAACTCTAGATAGATTCGAAGAAGTTTCTACCAATCCATCAATACTATCACTCATACGGTACATTCCGTTGAAACAAGAATAAATAGAACGGATTACACCTTCCTGAACACCTATCTCCATTACATTTGAAGGAAGTTCTGTTTCTTGAACTACAATATCCATCGATGCTTCTTTTGCAGAAAATTCTTTTTTGATATTTTCTATCATTATCTCAGTCTCCGCAACAAAAGCTTCTTTGCTGATTTCATCTACAGTTACAACAGCAAACGACTCCCGAGGAATTGCGTTACGCAAACTTCCACCATCGATGCTATGAACACGCATACCGAAATTTGTATAACCCTCGAACATCAATCTATTCATTACCTTGTTTGCATTAGCTCTACCAAGATTTATATCCATACCTGAGTGACCTCCTTTAAGTCCACGAACAGAAATAGAATATGCAACACTATTTTCTGGCACATCCTCTAAAGCATACTCGCGTTTAGAAGTTGTATCAATTCCTCCTGCACAACCAACTGTCAATTCATCGTCGTCTTCGGTGTCAAGGTTCAAAAGAATCTCACCATCAAGTACTCCGCCTTCAAGACCAAAAGCACCTGTCATTCCTGTTTCTTCATCAGAAGTAAAAAGAGCTTCTAAAGCAGGGTGAGCAATATCAGTAGATTCTAGAAGTGCCATGATAGATGCAACACCAATTCCGTTATCAGCTCCAAGTGTAGTACCATCGGCTGTTACCCAATCACCATCAATGTACATTTTAATCCCGTCCGTATCAAAATTAAAATCAATGTCAGAATTTTTTTGATGAACCATGTCGTAGTGAGACTGTAAAATCACTGCCTTTCTATCTTCCATTCCTGACGATGCAGGTTTCTTAACAATTACGTTTCCTACTTTATCTACAAATGTTTTGAAACCTAACTTTTCTCCAAATTCCTTAAGAAATATCTCTGCTTTTTTTTCTTTTTTTGATCCTCTTGGAATTGCATTCAAATCTGAAAAATTTTTCCAGATTGCACTTGGCTCAAGTTTTCTAACTTCCTGACTCATATCAATATTTTTTACGTTTATTAGTTTATCATTTCAATCGAGTAAAACTTATAGAATGTAAGTATGATTACCTAATTGAATGCGAATTTATGAATATTGTAAGATAAGAGAGTAGTTTTTGTATTATTTATTTTAAGTGGAGTTAGTGAGTGCCTAGAGTTTGTGAAGATTTAAAAGGGCTTAGTTCTAATACTAACTAATTATAGAGATTCTTGTTTCTGCAATATATTGCCGTCCAACAGGGATTTTGTTGTTGCCAATTTCAATGGTATTGCCTTCAAGTGCAGTTA
>JADGDT010000003.1:16547-78417 GCA_016744755.1 Ichthyobacteriaceae bacterium
ACTAACTAATTATAGAGATTCTTGTTTCTGCAATATATTGCCGTCCAACAGGGATTTTGTTGTTGCCAATTTCAATGGTATTGCCTTCAAGTGCAGTTACTCTGGGTATAGAAATAGTGTAAGACCTATGCACACGCAAGAAATCATCGCTAGGAAGATTGGTTGTGAACTTTTTTAATGTATTGTTACTTATAAAAATTCCCTCTTTACAAACTATTTTTATGTAATCGCCAATGGCTTCTATAAACAGAATTTGATCGTGATATATTTTCACCATCTTTTTATCTACTTTTACGTAAACATGACTTCTTTCTGACGGAGGTATTGATGAGGGATTATAATTAATAGATTTGTAAATTCTGGAAATTGTTTTAAGGAAGCGAGGTTGTGAAAGTGGCTTAATTAAATAATCTAAAACTTCCAACTCAAAAGCCTCTATGGCATATTCTTTTACATTAGAAATTACTACAACTTTAATATCTTCTGGTAGATTTCTAATAAATTCAAATCCATTAAAATTAGGAATACTTAATTCAATAAAAATAACTTGAATATTTTCTGAAATTACAGTTTTTAAAGCTTCGAAAGGATTTGAAAATGTATCCAATAATTCAAAATCATCTAACTTATTAATTAGCGATTTTAAATATTCTACACTTTCGTTATCATTATCTATGATTATAGTCCTTAACATAAATTACTCAGTGGATTATTCTACAAATATAATCCTTGAAAAGGATTTATCAGATTTTGTGAAAATTTTTATTATATAAGTACCCACATTGAGTTCTTTCATATTTATTCTATTATTCTGAAATGATAATTCTATTGATTTACCTTGCATAGAAATAGCATAAACCTTATTTATTTTTATATCTAAAGAACCTTCAAGTGTGATTACATTATTTGTACATGGATTAGGATATAATTTTGCATTTTTAAATTCATAATTATCATTAGCCAAAGCAATACTTTCGGGAGTCCAATAATTACCAGAAATAACGACATATGATAAAAGTTGAATGGTGTTTTCGTAATATCCTTGATTGCTAAACTTCATTGTTTGCAAATATGTGTATATATCATCCATCCACTCTTGATTTGAATCTAACATTGCCGAAACAGCAAAAGGGGCAACAAATGCAGCATCGCTCCAACTAGCAATGGCTGTACCGTCTAGTTTATAACCATCTTTAATTTTTGATGGTGTATTGTTTGTTTTTGTTTTAATCCATGTATTAAGTTTATCTAATGAAGATTTTGCTCTTGGTTCGCCACTAATTAAATAATCGGTAGCAATTCGCCAGGGGAAACGACAAGCGTTGTAATAATAGTTACCATCATTTTCACCTTCTAAATGATTCTTTGGTGCAGGTTTAACACTTCCATTTGTATTAACCATAAAATCAGGAATTAAACCTGTTGTGCTAGAATAATTAGTTTGAATTTCATCTATAATATCATAGCACTTATCAACAACTTTTATCCAGTTAGACCTTGTAAATGCCTTATCGAAACTACGAAAATGATCTACTATAAAATCTGAACTACGTGTTGCATTATAATATTTTGTGCTTGATGAATTTACCCAATCTCCATAAAGAATATTGTATTGTGTTTTATTTACCTCAGCTTTCATAATTGCTGAAATAACTTTTTTTGCTTCTGCTTTGTAATTAATTACACCACTACTACCCCACTGTTTATCGGCTAACAAGAGTGAAAATGCAATATCAATATCTCCATCTGTTGCAGAATCATTCCCTTCTACATTTACACAACTAGAATTTTGTTTCCATGCCATTAAATCTGGAGTAATTCCGCTAGGGTGATTACGGAAATACTTATACATTCCATCGAAATACACTTTTGCATCAGTATCAAATCCCGCCATGTAAACCATTATCATCATCCCATAACCATGAGCTTCAGATACTGTTTGCCCTGCATCATAATCAATATAATATTCTCCGCTATTACAACCAGATACTAAATATTCTTGTTTCCATTTTTGGTATAAATCTGATGTGTTTTTATCTAAAACTGATTGTTCTACATCTGGTTTAATATTAGTTTTATAGTTGGTATGATGTGGGTATGGTATATTTTGTGCAAAAAGAAGACTAGAATACACAAAAACTAACACTATTAACTTATACTTCATAATAACAAAATTATATGCTTAAACATAAGAGCCAACCAATATCCTAATGGCTAATGGTTGACTCTAAACAACAATTAATCTAACTAAAATAATTATGATTTTGGTTTAAATTCCCAAGCCCATCCATAATCATAGCCTTCATTTCCTAATTGACCATGATCTTGCCATATAACCATTTTGCCATCTTCTAACAATCTTACATCGTAAGTATCAGAAATAGCTGCAGGGTCTAAATTTTCATCATTATAATTTGGTATATGAGCATCTATAAGAGTTATCGTCATAGCTCCAGTATTAAACTCATATGTTCCTTTTTCTATCTCCGAACCATCAGTTGCAAAACGAGTATAAGTATAATCTAATTCAAACTTAATATCATTATCATAATCTGGTAGCAATAGTCCATCTGTATCACCTTCGTAAGGATTCCACCAGAACTCTAACCATGCTTCACCAGCAGGATCATAATCTTTTTCAGAAGCAGTCATATAACATACATTTCCACCTGGTGCGTCTTGATTAAATATCCAAGTTTTACCGCCTTCTCCTTCTTCTCCTGCTAGAGTATTTAAAGGGTTATCTCCTGTCATATCACGAGCTTTAAATTTCCACGACCATCCGTAATCAAAATCATCAGGATTTATAGTACTCTGATCTTGCCATAATAACAACTCGTAATCATTAAGAACTTTAATATTATAAACACCTGTTGCTGTAACATCAGGATCACAATTTGCCTCATCGTAATCAGGAATATTTGCATCTACAAACTGTATTGTCATATTTTTAATATCCAACACAAAATTTCCTTTTTCTGCTTCTTCATCTTTTGTACTATAACGAGTAAAATTGAATGCTCCTTCTAAGTCAAATTTAATTTCGTTTAATGCTCCAGGTAATGGATCTCCATCGGAACCATAAGGATTCCACCAAAATTCTGCCCAATCGTAATTTGCCGTCATAAAACAAACATCTCCTCCACCAGGTACAGCTTGATCGTAAACCCAATATTTACCACCATCGCCCTCATTTCCTACTAATGCCTTAAATGCAGGAATATCGTAAACCATACTTGGGTTACTAGATTCTACATTTACAGAACCTTCTACTGTAGAAGAGCCTGCTCCATTCATTAAAGTTAGCGTATAAGCGTAATCTCCTTTCATAGGGAAAAAGCCTTTAACCTCTTTTCCCTGCAATAATATCCCTGAACCAAAATCCCAGTTTGCGGTAAAAACAGTTTCATCGTTTACTGATAAAATAGGTTGATTTGGATCTGAAGAATCTACTGTTACATCAGTCTCAGGTAAATTTGCTGGCAAATCCCTAACTTCTATACTTGGCGAACAGGCACTAAACAATGCCAGCACAAGTAAGATTGATATATATTTTATATTTTTCATAATTTAATATTTTTAAAAGTTGAGGCGCAACGCATTGCGCCTTTACCATTAATAAGGATTCTGAACTAAGTTTGGATTAAGTGCAATCTCTTGCTGAGGTATTGGTAAGAACTTTTTATTATCAGTATAACCGTTATCTCCTAATTTATCTACGGCTTTACCTGTGCGAACTAAATCCCAATATCTATGACCTTCCATTGCTAATTCTACTCTACGCTCATGAGCAACAGCTTTAATTCCATCAGGATTAATAGTATTTGCTAAACCTGCCCTTGTTCTTACTTCGTTTAAAGGAGTTTCCCAATCTCCTCCAAGATTAGCTTTAGCCTCTGCATTCCAAAGTAATAAATCTGCATATCTTATTACTCTCCAGTTTGCAGGAGAATCAGACATATCATTACGCTCACTTGCAGGAATATAATATTTAAGACTGTGATAAACTTTATCACTATATCCAATGCTATTTATGTGTTGAGTACAAATTTCTTCTTCATCATCAGTACCTGCAAATACAATAGTATGATCGTCTAAAATAGTTGCATCTTTTCTTAAATCTCCAGCTTCATACTCATTAACTAAATTTTGAGTAGGTAAATTAAATCCCCAACCCCAACTTGATGCTATATCTCCATTTTCGTCATAAATCTCTCTTGTACCTTGAAAAATAGAAGTAACTTGACCTTCGTTATCATTTCCCCACTCACCATCGCCAGGTATAGAAATACGTTGAATCTCGAAAATTGAACCAGGTCCATTTTCTCCAGCTGATGTAAATACTTCTGTATATTCTGGTGCTAATGTGTAGCCTAAATTTGCTATAAAATTATCTGATAAATCAGCTGCATCTTGCCATTTGCTTTGGAAAATATACATTTTCACCAACATTGCCTGTGCTGCTCCTTTTGTAGCTCTTCCTATCTCATCAGTACTTAAATCAGTTTTCTTAGGTAAAACTAGCATCGCATCAGATAAATCTTTTTCTATTTGAGCATAAACTTCTGAAATATCATTCTGAGGTAAAGTAAATTCTGATGGTTTTAAAACTTTAATAACCACAGGTATTTTACCAAATACTTTAGTAAGTTGAAAATGGTAATAAGCTCTTAAAAATTTTGCTTCACCAATTACTCTTGCTTGTACATCTGCTGAAATTTTATCATTTCCTAATATACCATCAATAAGCTTATTTGCTCTATTTATTCCTACATAAGAATCTGTCCAACGTGCTTGAACCAATTGATTTTCGGAATTAGCTCTAAACTCTTTTAGCTCTTGACAATAAGCTTGGTCATTTGGTCCTTCTCCTCCTTTTTCTGAATCGTCTGACACTACATCACCAAGCATCCACTCGTGAATCTCTGTTGACTCATAACGAGACAATGGATCATAAACTCCTATCAAACCAGCAATAGCAGCATCATCTGATGTGAAATATGACTCATCAGAAATGTTTGGGGCAGGTGTGTTCAGAAAATCTTTTGAACACGAGCTAAACAACACAATAAGTGCCGAAGCTAATGATATATATATGTTTATTTTTTTCATTTTTAATTGCTTTTAGCCTTTAGTCTTTAGCAACAAGCTTTACGCCATATACTTTAGACAATAGACAATTAATAATTACTTATTCTAGAATCCTAAATTAATACCTAAAGTTACAGTACGTGGAATTGGATAAGTTGCTCTATCTAAACCTCTGTCTAAACCGTAGCCTCCAACTTCAGGATCGTAACCCATGTACTTAGTGAAAGTGTATAAATTTTGTCCACTTACATAAACTCTAAGTCTTTCAATCTTCATCTTAGTTAATAAGCTCTCTGGTAAAGAATATCCTAATTGTACATTCTGTATTCTCAAATAAGAACCATCCTCTATATATCTACTAGATTTTTTAGAATTGTTTGTATCTTTTGAATTCATACGTGCATGCTTAGGATCATTTGTAGATCCATCTCCTGTCCATCTGTTTAAAGATTCTTTACTTAAATTCCAATAAGCAGTAGAGTTTAATAAATAATCGTTTGTACCGTTATATATTTCGTTACCGTAAACTCCATTCAGCATAAAATTAAAATCAAATCCTTTATATGCCAAACTACCTGTAATTGCATAAGTAAAATCTGGTAATGGATTGCCAATAAAATCGTAATCATCTTCTCCTACTTTACCATCACCATTAATGTCTTTATATCTCACATCGCCAGGCTTAATATCACTAGGAACTCCATCTGGATTATTTGCATAATATGTATCAATTTCAGCTTGATTTTGAAATAACCCTTCTGCCTCTAATCCGTAGAAATTAGCAATAGGACGACCAACTACAGTTCTAGTAATATAACCCCAGTTACGGTACTCAGCTCCATCAATAAACTCATTATGACCTCCTAAACTTATTACTTCGTTGTTGATTGAAGTAAAGTTACCTCCGATAGAATATTCTATATCTCCAATATTATCATTCCAATTAAGAGATAATTCAACCCCACTATTTTTCATTTCTCCAGCATTTTGCCAAGGGAAGCTCTCTATTCCTGATTGTCCAGCAACAGGAACTTGCAAAATCATATCGGTTGTATTCTTAATATAATATTCTACAGATCCTGATAATTTACCTTTCAACAATCCGAAATCTACACCTAAGTTTGTTGTAGAGGTTGTTTCCCATTTCATTTCACTATTACCTACACTTTCAAAAGCAACACCACTCACTATCTGGTTGCCCCAAACATATCTTTTACTACCTGTAGCTAGTGTAGTTTGTGTATAAGAAGGTATTGAGCCTTGATTACCAATTTGTCCCCAACCAGCTCTAACTTTCAAACTTGAAAGAAAATCTATATTATTCATAAATTGTTCTTCTGTAATTTTCCAACCCGCAGAAAACGAAGGGAAGTAACCCCATTTATGAGCATCTCCAAATTTAGAAGAACCATCTGCTCTTAAATTAGCAGTTAACAAATATTTATTGTCAAATGCATAATTTACACGTCCGAAATATGATAGTTGTTTATTCTCTACAAACGAACCATATACATTTCCTTTGTCAAGATTTGGCGAATTATCAATAACTCTATTATCTTCATCATCGGTAGGTAAGTTGGTTACAGTTAACCCATCCCACTCATATTTCTGCATAAAAACAGATGTACCCAGAGTTGCAGCTATACTATGCTTTTCATCTATTGTTGTATTATAGTTTATCATATTAGTCCACTCTGTAGAAAAATCTTTTGAATGACCTTTAAACAGACTATTTATAGCGTTACCCTCTGTCGGCGATACGTAATAAACAGGAGAATAATTATCTTCCTGCCCCATACCATATTGGATACCAACATTAGATCTAAAAGTAAGTCCTTTCATAAACTCAATTTCACCATAAACGTTACCTATTAATTTTAGAGTATTATTGTTATTTATAGTATTATCAATTCTAGCAACAGGGTTGTTTACTTGATTTTCTGATACAGAATAAGAACCATCTGCATTATAGACAGGTTGTAAAGGAGAGTTTGTAAGAGGAGTAACTAATAAGTTATTCCAATCATCTTCTTCTAAAATGGTTCCTTGGTTAGAGTTTGTAATTGTAATATTCTCACCAATTTTCAACCATGGTTTAACGTTGTAATCAGAGTTAACTCTTAATGAAATTCTATCAAAATTAGATTTTTGGATTATTCCATCCTGCTTCATGTAAGCACCACTAATAAAATATGTTCCACTTTCGCCTCCTCCAGAAAAAGACAAATCGTAATTCTGAATAGGTGCATTTTCTGTAGTAATAGCTCCAAGCCAATCTGTACCTTCTCCGTAAGAACTAGGATCGTTATAATTTGGTGTTTGACCAGCAGCTAATCTTGCTTCGTTATTTAGCATTGCCCATTCTGATGCTGTTGTAAGCTCAGGAGTATGTGCAAAGTTTTGGAAACCGTAATATGCGTTGAAATTAACTTTCCCTTCGCCTTTTTTACCTTTTTTTGTAGTTACAATTATAACTCCATTTGCTCCACGTGAACCGTAAATAGCAGAAGAAGATGCATCTTTAAGAACTTGCAACGACTCAATATCTCTTGCATTCAAATAAGAAATATCATCAACCATCATACCATCTACTACATAAAGAGGATCGGCATTATTAAGCGTACCAATACCACGTACACTTACTGATGGCGCTTCACCTGGTGTACCTGATGCTTGAGTAACAGTAACTCCTGCCATTTGCCCTTGTAGTGCTTGATCTACAGTAGCTACATCTCTATTTTGTAAATCTTCTGGTTTAACAGTAGAAATTGCGCCTGTTAAATCAGATTTTTTCTGAACACCATAACCAACAACTACAATTTCGTCTAATGCTTTAGCATCTGGTTCTAAAGACACATTTAGTGTAGTTTGTTTTGATAAAGTTTGTGTTTGAGTTAGATACCCCATAAAAGAAAACTGTAATTGTTCTCCTTCATTTGCTTCTATTAAATAATTACCATCAAAATCGGTAGAAGTACCATTTTGTGTTCCCACTACTATAATGGAAACTCCCGGTAAGGGTAAGTTGTTTTCGTCTAATACTTGTCCTGAATATTGCGATTGTGCAAAAATGGAAAGTGAAAACAACAATAGAAACAGTGTTGTGTTAATATGTTTCATAAGTTAGATTGTTTTGTAATTCTGCTTGGTTGGTTAGACACATACAGAAATATATTAATTAAATTCAATTCTCTGTGTGATGGGGAATTGTCTTTCTACTTTTATACCATATATTTTTAAATTTTAGTTTAAAACAAATTTCTTTTGTCGTGCATCGTAAAACAAAGCTGCAGCTCCTAGAACTGGCATTCCAACGTTTGCACTTACTTGTATTTCTAAATTTTCTATTACTTTTTTATAAGGAAATTTCTGTAGAGTTATGTGCATAGATTTTTCGTAAAAAGGATATGCCACAGCTGTAGAACCTCCAATAATAATAACCTCTGGATCGTATGCAAACAATGTAGTTTGTATAACCATGGCTAAATCTTCTCCGAATTGTTCAAAAACTCTTAAAGCAATTTTATTCCCTTCTTTTGCCCTATTAAGTAAAGTTTGAAAATCCATATCGTATTTACTCAAAAACGATTTTGAACTCACGTAATACTCTATATTGTGTTCTTTATAAGGAATCATTCCTATCTCTCCTACTCCACAGTTTTTACCTGTAAATAATTTATTATCAACTATTACTCCTGCTCCAAGACCCGTTCCAACAACAAGCCCTACAACATTTCTTTTTGATGTGGCTCCTCCAAAATATTTTTCTCCTACAACAAAGCAATTTGCATCGTTATTTATGTAAACATTTACTCCATAAATATCAGTTAGAATATCTTTTAAGTGAACTTCTTCCCACGATGGTATGTGTTGTACATCATAAACAATTCCATTTTCTGTATCTACCAAACTAGGTACTCCTACCCCAATACCCTTAACTTCATCGTCGAAAACTTCGTTAATTGCATTAATTACTTCTGCTAAAACCTCTTCCTCACTCGCAAGATTATCAATAGTTTTAGTAGTACTTTTTACTATTCTATCGTTTACAACTTTACCTGCGTGTAACATTTTACCTCCAAGGAAAACCCCTACTATGGCGTCGTTATCGTTGTCGTGTTTTAGTATCATTTTTATTGTTTATCTGTTTAACTGTTGAGTTGTTTAATTGTTCCATAACTCGTAAACCATAATCACTCCTAAAAACAGAGCGATGCTGCTCCAAAAATGGCTGAGTTCTCCAATTCAGAATATTCAATTACAGGTATATTTCTAAAATTATTTTTAGCCACATATTGTAAAGTTAGTTTCTCAAAGTATTTTTTTGATTTTGAAACCGACCCTCCCATAACTATTTTATCTGGTGCATAAGTTAGTATTACCATTTCTATAGCTTTAGCAAGATGCGATGCATAACTTTCGAATATATCTATAGCATTTACATCTCCTTTTTCAGCTTTGTTATACTCCTCTTCTCCTGTTGTATTACGTACATCTCTAAAATATTGTCCGCTACAATATTTCTCGTAATTTGCATTGAGATAAGGAAGCTCACCAAGTTCTCCTGCACCACACATGAGACCCGAATGGAGCTTCCCGTTGATTATCACTCCTGCACCCATTCCGGTACCGAGTGTCAATCCCACCACATTTTCAACTCCTTGAGCTTTACCAAAAATATTCTCTCCACGTGCAAAACAATTTGCATCGTTATCTAAATATATTGGTAAATTAAAATGAGTATTAAGTTCTTTTTTTAATTCTATTTCTTTCCATGAAGGTATGTTAGCCATATCAAAAACAACTCCAGTATTTTTGTCTAATATCCCTGGTATTCCAATTCCTATAGCTACTACATTACTAGTAAGTACTGTAGTAATTGTATTTTTAAGTAGGTCTAAAACTATGTTTGCATCATCAGTTTTAGGTACTGATTTTGAAGATACTTCAACAAGTACTCCATTTTCTATTCTGCCAGCACGCATATTTGTACCTCCTAAATCTACCCCTATGATTGTTTTATTTTTCATTGTTCTCTTTTTCAATACTCTAATTAAACTTAACTTCCAGTTTACTGTGCTCTGTTTTAGCTACTTTAGCTGTAAAAACTCTTGTTTCGTTTGGCAAAAGAGTTACATAATTATCGTTCCAAAAAACAGGTAGTATGCTTTCGTTCTTATCTTTATTATTTACTTGCATCTCAATGAAAAATGCAATTTTGTTCGATTTGTTTTTCAACTCTACTGTTACTACAGTTTGATCTACTTCATCGGTAAAAGAAACTTTATTTTCAACATTAGCTTTTGGCATTGTTCTCAAGCCTTTTAAACTTCCAAATGTTTTGTTTGGTGTGTTTACAAAGTAAGTCTTGTCCCAGTCGAAAGTCTCTTCGCCTGTTGTTAACCAATAGATTTGATTTACAATTTCGTTGCTATTTGCATCTTTTAAACTTACGTGAACAAAATATGTAGTAGTAATATTTTTAAGATTAGGTATGTCTAATATTTTAGCTGATGAATTTTCTGCTATATCAGTTTTTATAGTTTTAGTTAAAAGTTCTTTAGAATTGATGTCAAAAACTTTAACCTCGGCAGTCATGTTTTTCTGAGCTTCGAATAATTCGTTAGTTACATAAACACCTTTATCTCCATAATTATAAATCATGTTTACTGTTTGTGCAGATTTCATTGTTCCGTAGAAAGCACCTGTTGGCATTAAATAATAATCGTAAAGTTGCCAAAACATTTCTGGCCAGGCAGAATTTAACATCCATTGAATAACTCCTGTCGCTTCAAACTTATTTACAGCAAATGCTTCGAACATTGGTCTAATAGCTTCGTAGTTTGACATCTGCGAAACTCTTGCAAAATCTTCTACAGAATTAGATTTACCATATCTAGCATCAAATGCTCTCATATATCTATCTAAACTATGAAACTCATTTCTACCTAAGTGGTATTTCCAATCTTCGCCCATGGGCCAAATACTTTTTTCTGAAAGCATTTTTCTCAAACTCTCTATTGGTGGAATCTGAGGGCCAGGACCAGTTTCTGTATTAAAACCAAATGCTCCTCCAAATTGCTCGTCTATATACCAATAGTTTGGTGTAACATAACCATAAGGACCTTCCATCTTTACTCTAGATGGACCTGTAAGTTCACTGTTTTGATCCTTACAACTCGATAAAATTGGACGAGTACCATCAAGTTCAGTAATTGTTTTATTAAGCATTCCTTCTAACTTTGTAAGAGGTAATTTATCGCTACCAAATACCCACATAAATACTGATGGGTGGTTTCGTAACCAAGTAACCTGATCGGCATAACCTTGAGTTTGCACCTCCATATCATGATCGGTAGTAATAGACATAAAAGTATCTAACTCTGGACGACCACAGTAATCAGACCATTCCCACTGACAACTCCAGCCTATCATTACCAATAAACCAAGTTCATCACACTTATTAAAAAGAGTTTTATTTTTACCCCAAAAACCTTCTAACCTTACGGTGTTAAGATTCATGTGTTTTACATAGTTAAGCTGGTCTATTACTTTCTGATCATCATCGTTAAGTAAAATATCATCTACCCAACCTGCACCTTTTATAAGTACCTTCTTACCATTAACTTTCCAACCTTTATGTCCTTGCTTGTTTACATATTCTTCTATATCTCTAATTCCGAAACGAATTTCTTTTTTATCCGAAATAATTTCAGAATCTGTTACTTTTAAACTTAGGTTATATAAATTAGGTTCACCAAGACCATTGGGCCACCAAAGCCTTGGATTACCTAACTTCAAATGAGGATTACTTTCTGAATTAAACTCTATTACTTTACTAGATTTAGGCTCTAGTTTAACTTCCTTTTCAAAAATTATATTTTCTATTTTCCCACTAACAACTACAGTTTTTTCTTTATCAGAATAGTTAACTAATTCCGTAGAAACAGTAATATCAGCTTCTTTAAGAGTTGTTAAATTTAATTTTGAAATAACTTGTGGATTTAACAAAGCAACTTTTCCTGTCTCTACTATTTTTACAGGACGCCAAATACCCATATTTCTATCGGATGGCTCAGGATTCCAATCGACAAACCCTATTGTTAAATCGTCTTTTGCAGGAGGAAAGACCTCAACAGCCAAAACATTTTTACCTAGCACTAAACTTTCAGTAACATTGAAGGTAAACATGCGGTAAGGACTTTCTACATCTGTTGCACTTGCAATCTGTTTGCCGTTTAACCAAATATTAGCTTTGTAGTTAATCCCTTCAAAAACTAAATTATAATTTGATAGTTCTGATTTAGAAATATCAAAATCTTTTCTGTACCACCAGCTTCCTTTAAATTGCTCTCTATCTATTTTATCGAAATTACTATCTACAAAAATATTGGTATAAACTCCTTGCTCTACTAAATTTGCTAAAACTGTACCTGGTACTTTTGCTTTAGTCCATTTATTAGTATCAAATTCTGCGGATGAAATATCCTTACCCGAAACCTCTAATTTTTTTGATGGTGTAATTGTCCATTCGTTCTCTAATGAAGTAGTTACATACTTAGCAACATCTTCTTTTTTGCTACATGAACCTAAAATCAGACTTAATACTGATAAAGCGATTATTAAAAAAGTAAAATTCTTACTCATAATTTTTCTACTTGAAGTTTTCTATTTGTTATGTTGTAAATGTAAAAAGGGAAATTACTTCTCGTAAAAAATGATATATCTATTTAATAGATTGAATTTTTAATTTAGTATTTAAAATTTTAGAAGATAAAATATTCGGAGCAATAGAGTTTACTAGATGGTGTAGAAAATACAATATTCGTCTTTATGCAATAAAATTGCATAAAACATAATATACGTAGGTGTAAACGTAGTATTTTGATTACATGGTTGAGTTCTGAAAAATATAAAACAAGAACTTAATTAACATTAAGAGATGATTTACGAATAATAAACTTAGCTGTTAGTACCGATGAAGAAGTAGAAAAATGATCTTCTCTTATCATGCTAATAATTATGTCGCTAGTTTGTTGAGCTAACTGTTTTACAGGAAGTTGAACATGAGAAATAGATGGGCTAGTGTATTTTAGTGCCTTCTCAAAACCATAAGAAACGAGAGCAATATCCTTTGGAATTTCAATTGAATTATTTTTAAGGAATTGCAAAGCTTCAACAGTAGCATCACTACTTGCAATAAATATAGCATTTGGAGGTATATCTAGTGTTAACAGTCTGTGTAAACTTTCTGTAACATCCTCTTTAGTAAGATCGGAATATATTAAATAGTCATGATTAAAAGCTATACCATCATCTTCTAATGCGGTTTTGTAGCCTCTAACAATTTCGCTAAACTTACTGCTATTAGGATGACCTGCTAGGTGAGCTATACGCTTATAACCATTTCTTAATAAATGACTAATTGCTCGTTTAGATATAGCAATACCATCAGTAGTAACAGAAATTTTATTTATAATGGGATCTATTTGGTCAAACATTACCCATGGAATATTGTACTCATCTAGTGCTTTAAAACTCTTAGCATCTTCGCTAGAATTTGAAAGAGATATAATAGCTCCTGCTAATTTGAATTGAGTTAACTGCTCTGCAATTTTCTTTTCTTCGGAGTATTGATTATTTGTAGAGAAAATTACCAAATTGTAATCAAATAAATCTAAGTAATACTGAAGATGTTTTGCATAATCAATATAGAACGACGATTCTAAACTTGGTATAACTAAAGCGATTAAATTTCTAGTAGATTTAGCTTCTTTATACTTTAAACCCATACCATAACCCATTTTCTTGGCCATAGTAAAAACTTTTTTCTTTGTCTTTCTACTAATATTTGGATGATCGTTAAGAGAACGTGAAACTGTTGATGCCGAAACATTTAATGCTTCTGCAATATCGAAAACAGTTACCTTTCCTTGTTTTTTCTCTTTTGACATTTTGTACAATATTATTTACAGTTCAAAACTAGTAAATTTTATTGCATAAACAAAAATATAGTAATTCGTATAAACAGTTAAACAAATCAACACCTCAACAAAGTATTAAAACCAATACTGATAAGAAATTCTGCCCCAAGAATGCCACATGGAATTATCAAATTCGGGACTTAAAGTATTGGCTTCAAATATTAATCTGTGCTTGTTGTACTGCAAATAATATCTAGCATTAAAAGTATGAACCAATCTATTAATTTCCGAAGCTTCTTTTACGTAAGGGCTAGTTCTATTAAAAACACCTCCCTGTAAGTATGCATTATAGATAACCAATTTTGCGTTATACCCTAGTTCTACCCAAGTTTTAAAACCTGAATTAAGTTTAGGAGCATAAGATGAAAAATAACTCTCCATACACCCGAATCTAACTGTAGTAGATACAGAAATATCGGTATTTACAGTTCCTAAAGTTACAATGGTTGTTGCTAGCCATTCAAAAACATTGGACTCAAACAACCTTTTGTCAAACTGAAAACTGTAATTAAGTAAGATATCGTCACTTATTTGAGAATCCCAACCTACTGGTGGATCTGATGGAGTTATTTCATGAATTAATTTTTGTATTTCTTTCCCAAAAGCAGACTCTCCAATTACACCAAAGCTCAATGTAGATTTAATTCTATATCCTTTTAAGTTGTTCTCAAATAATTGAAACTGACTTATACTGAGCGAAGCAGCATAGGGTCTATCTCCTATTCTTACAGTATCGCTAGGAGTATCGGTGGGAGTGTACATTTGATGGTAGATATAAATTCCATTATACTCTATATCTTTTTCATTAAATTTAGAAATAAACAGTTTTGTTATTGGAGATTTTGAAATTCCAGGATGGATAAAAAAAATATTCTCTCCAGAAGTATAGTAATAATCAGTTTGAAAAAACATATCGTTATCAAACTTAAACCCTATTGATTTATTATAATGTGTGCTATCTACACTAGTATCTTGTGCTTTCACAAAAATAGAAAGCATAATAAACATGTATGTAAGAGTGTTTTTCATCATAAATACAAAAAGACGTTTACCTCAGATAAACGTCTTTAATATAAAAAATTGTGTTCTATTATTTGAAAATTTCGTTAAGTACTTTTGCTAAACGAATACCAGCATAGTTTATTCTTTCTTTCATCAATGGATAATATTTATAATTGTATCCATAAGATAAGTTTTCATTGGGTTTTACTGAATTATAAACTACGTAACTCAACTCTTTAGATTCGTTGTACCAACTAATAACATTACCCTTAGCAACCTCATCTATATTTATATATGGAGGTCTTTTCATTGTTTCGGCAATTTCGGTATAGCTCATTTTTTTGCTATCAAGCATATCAGAATCCCAAACTCTATGCAAGTTTGTACTTTTTTTAAACCACTTAACTTTAATAGTGTTGCCTCCCATATCTTCGGCTCTACCTGTGTGCAAAGGCTGATGCAAATCGCCAATAAAATGGACTAGCATTTTAAGTCTGAAAGCCTTTTCTTCTTTACTGCTTTTAGCATCTTTTAGTATTTCTACACATTTGTTGATTGCACTAATTAAGTCACCATCAGGATTTTTTTGAGAATGCTCGTAACTCTCGCCATCTTTGGCATTAACATAGTGCCACATTTGAGTGTAATCGTATGTTTTGTCTGATTTAATTTCGTCAGCATAAGTTGAGACAATTACTATTCCATCGCCATCAAGCAATTCTATTATCTGCTCTTTTGCAGTATCAGTAAGGTAGTATTCTGCAATTTTCGCAATAGTTCTATGACCAATAGGTCCATATGCAAAAGTGGTGTTAGCAATAATTACTAATGCTAACATCAATATTTTTCTTTTCAATTCCATTAAATAAGCTTATTTATTATTGGCGAATATAAATATTACAATTCTACCTCACAAGCAATATCATTACTAGAAGACAGTCAGAGCACACACTATCAATAACTCAACAATTACAGTAGTTGTTGAGTAATATGATATTACATCTTTTATGGTTTATATTTTGTTTTAAATAACAAAAATAATTAGACTCATTAATATAAATTTCAATGTCACTAACTAACAGTAAGTGAGAGAAAATAATCGGAAATAATAGCAAAATAGTATACAGCTAATGTTACTAAACCTACACTTATAAGATTCAGGAGTATTCCTGTTCTCATCATGTCGGCAATATTTAATCTATTAGTATCAAAAACTACTGCGTTAGGAGGGGTGGCCACAGGCAACATAAAAGCCAATGATGCCGATAATGTTGCAGGTAACATCAGCAACAAAGGATTAATTTCAATTTTAATTGCTATACCTGCAAGTATTGGTAACAGCATTTCGGTAATAGCAGTGTTTGATGTCAACTCAGTAAGAAAGGACATGAAAAGCTTAGAATACCAAAAAGCAAGAATATGTTTCTTTTCTTAACATAAAAATTTAGTTATTAATATAAGAATAATTTGGTTCTACTGTTATTTTAATGGTTCTATCCTCATTTGTGTGGATTTTATAATTTAGAATATTCGTCATGTTGAGCGTAATTTCCTTTGTTGCCTGCCCTGAGCGAAGCCGAATGGGGAACAAAAGGAATGTAGTCGAAACATCTATAGCTACAGTGATAACATAATGTGAGCTATTTTGGAATAGACTACATTCGGCTATGCTCAGTACAGGCTTTTCGACTTCGCTTTAGCTCTAGTTCGGCTCCGCTCACCAACCACGCTCAAGGTGACGATTGTTCCACTAGATTAGTGGTAGAGAACCAATAATTTAAACTAAATTTCTATACTTGAAACAAGGTAATAATATGAGTTATTCTAGATTACTGTCATAATAGCACAAATGCAATTATACCAAAAACTTAAAGTAACCTTAAATAATATATACTTGTTAACTCATCTTCTTTAGTATCTGGTCAGCTACGCGGAAAGAGTTTGCATAGATAGTCCAAGTATAAGGAACACTACCTCCTGTAGGCATGAAGCTCGCATCAGTCACATAAAGATTTTCCACTTCATGTGCTTTACAATTTTTATCTAAAACAGATGTGGTTGGGTCAACTCCAAACCTACATCCCCCTGCTACTAAATTTGGGGGTGCACCTCCACTAATACTAGATTTTATATTCTTTGCTCCAAGATTCTCAAGAATTACCTCAGCTCTTTTTGCTAGGTATTCTCCTACTTTTATATCATGCTGATGATTTGATATTCTAATTCTAGCAACATTATCTCCCCATTTATCTTTTACATCAGGATCTAGAGTCACAAAACAATTATCGGTAGGTAGCCAATCGTTAAAAACTTCGAATGAAATCTTACGCATTTGAGTGAAGTAGTATTTCATCTTCTTTTTCAAATCGCTACCATAAAGTAGAGTTCCATCATTGTTCCATTTTTGTCTAATAGCTTTTCCTGTAGGGTTAGAATGTTCAAAAAGAAAATCTACAGTACCTCCTTTAGCCATACCCAAATCATCATCATCAATAGTATACCAATTCTGAATTGATCTATTTACAAATATTCCTGGTCGTAAAAGTTCTTCGAAATCTTTATCTTCTAAATCCTTTTTGTGTAAATCTCCAGAACCAACACCTCCACCAGAGAAAACAATATTTTTACCAACAAGTCCATTGTTATTTGCTAATCCGTTTGGGAACTTATCACTTTTAGATGCAAGTAATAATCTTGAACTTTCTATTGCTTGTCCTGCTACAACAAAAATATCTGCAGTAGCATTTTTCACCTCACCTTCCTTGTTATAAAAATATGCTTCTGTAACTTTTCCATTCTCATCACTCTTCAAATAAAACACTTTAGAAAATGCTGAAATTGTTAAGTTCCCCGTTTTAAGAGCTTCGTCTAGCAAGGCAACTCTTGAACTACCTTTTGCTCCTGTAGAACAACCGTAGCTACCACAATAGTGAGAATAAGAACATGAACTTCTTTCATTTTTAGGTTGAGAAATAATTGCTCTAGCACATCGTACAGCTGAGTAACCTTCTTTCTCACAGGCTTTGTCTATCCAAGTAGAAACTATATTCTCGTTTAGTGGCGGAAAAGGAAAATCTAATGATGAACGAGGTTCTAAAGTAGAATGCTTTCGAGATTCGCCAGACACACCTACTACTTTTTCTACCTTGTCGTAATAAGATTCTAAATCTTTGTAATCAATTGGCCAATCAACAATGTTTGCACCTTCTATTTCTCCAAACTGAGTTTTAAGATTAAAATCAACAGGTTTCATTCTGTGGAAATATCCACTCATGAAATTTGAAGAACCACCAACTACACTACCATTCCAAAAATCACGTCCAGAGTCGGCATTTGATTTTGCTTCCCACTCTCCTTCAGCGTTAAGCTCCTCTATAACTTGAGGTTCATCTTTTAAGTTTGGAGTATAAACACTTCGCCTCGATGAAACAATTTCATCTTTAAAATAATCATCGTTTTTAAACCACGGACCTTTTTCTAGAACAAGAACTTTTTTACCTGCCTTACTCAACTCGTAGGCTATTGGTCCAGCTCCTGCTCCACTACCTATAATTATTGCATCGTATTTATTCTTATTCACTTTCATTTTTTTTACCGCTAAGACTCGCAAAGTTTTGCGCAGAGTTGCACAGAGTTGCACAGAGTAAATTTATATCCCATTAGCTACTCTTTTTATACCATATTTTAGACTTTTTACATTAAAATTCAACAATAATCCTAACTTGCTTTTTGATAATTTCAAATAGGTAAGTACCTGAGCTAAATGCACATCATTCAAACTTTCAACTGACTTAATCTCAACAACAACCTTATTTTCAACAAACAAATCAATTCTATAGCCTATATCCAGTTTCACTTCGTCATATATCAATGGCTGTGCTTTTTCTTTTTCAACAAATAATCCGCTTTTTCTCAATTCATAAAATAAACATTCCTGATAAGAGCTTTCTAACAAACCAGGACCAAGCTGTGTATGAACTTTAAAAGCTGAATTAAGAATTAACTGAGAAATTTCATTTTCATGCATAATTTATTGGCTTTAATTTATAAATTATTTCTCTGCGTTACTTTGCGCTAAACTTTGTGATACTTAGCGGTTAAGTAATATAACCTATTATTTTATATCATTTGGATATAGTTTCAAAAACCTCATCGTAAATCATATCGGCTGAGGGACGTGGATAACCAGGATAATGGTTTAGCCATTTCCAACCTTTACCTCCAATGTTTGAACCGTAAAGTTCATCGGAAAATTGTGCTTCAAAAATATATGTGAGATTTTTTGATAACCAACTTTCTCCCCAATTTTGTTTTACTACTTTGTTTATAAGTTTTTCTATTTCTGAATCTGATAAATTAGAAAAGGACTTACTAAGTTCTTCATCAGAAGCTTCTTTTATCCATTTTATTCCATTCAATAAGTAATCCTTATTGCTCTTATCTAAATTCTCATCGCTTAAAGCCCAATCTAAATATTCTACTGTTCTAAAATCTATAGCTCCTGGCCCGAATTGATCTCTTGGAAATAATATATTGTGAACTTTTGATAAAATGTAAAACTGTGAAGAATCAAAATTAGCAGTTCTTTTGCCTTCAGCTGTTTCACTTGTACAAGAATCCATAAACCAAGGCAAAGAAGAAGCCCCAGCCAAAAAGGACATTTTTTTAACGAAATCCCTTCTCGATTGGAGCCACTCTATTTGATTTATCATCTGTATAAATATTTTAGCTATGAGTGCCTAAAGTTAAAAGTACTTTGAGTTAATTTCTACTCTCGTAGGAGCTACACACGCTACGAGGTCTAACGTAACTCGCAACCCATAACTTGCAACACACAACCCGTAACACTAATCTACTCAATTTGTTCTTTAACCACTTCTAATCCTTCTTCAAAACTACGTGGGTTATATCCCAAAATACCCATTGCTTTATTCAAAACAAACCCTGTAATTGGAGGTCGTTTTGCAGGTTGATTTAAAGTACTAGAAGGCACCTTTGTCATGTTTGACGTATTGAGATTCCAAAACTTACCAACACGCTCAACTAATTCGTAAATACTCATAAAATCTTTACCCGAAATATTAAATATTCCTGTTATTTCTTGATCTGCAGCAAGCATACATCCATCGGCTAAATCTTCGGCTAATGTTGGAGTACGAAACTGGTCGTCTACAACATTTATAGGAGTTCCCTTTTCGAAAGCCCCTTTTGCCCAAAGTACAATATTAGATCTACTCATATCGTCAACAATTCCAAAAACCAATACAGTTCTAAGAATAGCGGCTTTAACTTTAGAATTTAAAATTATTTGTTCGGCTTTAAGTTTAGTCATTCCATAAAAGCTCAAAGGATTTGCTTCGGCAGATTCGTTGTAAGGGCCATCTTTTCCGTCAAAGATAAAATCTGTAGATAGATGAACTAGAAAAATTTTATTCTTGATACAGGCATTAACAATAAACTCAACAGCTTGTACATTCAACAAGTCAGCCATATCTATTTCTGTTTCGCACTGATCTACATTGGTCATTGCTGCTGTGTTGATAACAACATCGGGGTTGACTGAAGATATTACATCATCAACATTTTTCTCATTAGTTATATCTAAACTTATAAATTCATATCCTTCTTTTACTTTAAGTCTATTATCTCCTCTTGCTGTTGCAATAATTTCGTGAGTTTTATCCTTAAGTAATTTATAAACCAACTTCTGACCTAATAGCCCGTTAGAACCTGTAATTAAAATTTTATTCATTTTTTATATCTACTGATATTATTTTATTCCATACATTTCCTCCAGCATATCTATCTGAAAACTCTGTCCTAGAACTATTAATTTAGTGCCTGGAAGTAATTCTAAATCTCCTTCAGGATTAACGTGATAGTCTCCACCTTCTGATTTCAATCCAATTACTGTAACACCTGTTTTACGCCTTAAATCGAAATTTCTGATAGTAGCTTTTACACCTTCTACAGATATATCCTCTATAAGTACTTCTTTTATGTTAGTATGGTTTTTTCCATCTACAGAAAGATTATCTAAAAACTCAACAACATCGGGTGTAACAACAAGAGATGCCATGTGCTCTCCTCCAATTTTTGTAGGCATAATTACATTTGTAGCTCCTGCAATTTTAAGTTTATCTCTAGAATTTTCATCAGCAGCTCTACTAATAATAGTTAGATCTGAGTTAAACTGACGACAAGACAAAACAACAAATACATTATCTGAATCTCTTGGTAATGTTGTAATTACATGAGAAGCTCTATCAATACCTGCTTTTACCAGAAATTCATCTTCAACAGCATTACCTTCAATAAAAAGAACATTGTCCATTTGAGAAAGGTCTTGAATCCTATCAGGGTCATTCTCTATAATTACAAATTTTCTATCGTAATCTATTAATTTCTGAACAGCTTGCTTACCGTTTCTACCATAGCCACAAACAATTACATGTTCTGACAATTTGCTTATCTTTTTATACACCTGATTATGTTTATATTGAATTAAAAACTGACCATCTACAATAAATTTAGTAACAATAGTGGCTGCATACATAAATGTACCTATACTAGAAAAAATCAAAAATATTGTAAATATTTTAGCTGCCGGATTTAAAGGGTCTATAATATTAAACCCAACAGTTGATACTGTAATCACAGTCATAAATAATGCATCAACAAAATTATAATCGTCGATAAACATATAGCCTAAAATTCCCATAGTTATTATTGTAAACAATAACAATAGAGCTCGATAAATCTTAGAATTTATAAAAAAACTTCCCACACTAAATTACAAATCAAAAACGCTAGTGCGTTTGGTTATTACCATATCTTTTAATTTTAACAAAAAAGCGAGAATTAAGTACAAACCTGAACTCAACCCTAAAGTAACAAAGGTTAGGTAAATAAAAAATAATCTGACACTCGAAGGGCTCATTCCCAATCTATCGCCAAACCTACTACTTACTTCGAATCCTCTCTTCTCTAAGAAATATTTTAAAGGCAGTATAAACTTGTTGTACATATTCACATTTTTATTAACGGCAATTTAGTAAATAGAAATGAAACTAATGTAAATAATCCTATAACAAAATCTTATAGTTCCATCTCTAGTTTCTCTCTAATACACGTTTACCAATTAAACAATCTAAACACTTATTTTTATCGCAATATTTATTCTTTAAATAAAGTAAAGCCTGACTCTCTTTTGCATTAGCAACTTTCCAACCAACAGCCACAAATTCAGAAATTACTGTATTACTTTCCTTCTTTAATTTTTCTGCTAGGACTATGCTCTCTTCAACTTTATCAAAATCAGAAATTGCTTTAAAATAAGCGAATCTTATGGGAATTATACTATTCATAATTATTAATTCAACAAAACTATCTGTTAACATCCTGCTACTTTTTTTACTTTCCGATTTGAAATTGTAGTGAGTTTCCCAAAAAGGATTCACATCAATCTCGAAAAAAGATTTTACCTCTTCTATATTTTTACTTTTTATTATTTTTGAAAATAAATTAGGATGCTTAGAGTAAACAGATGCTAGCTGTGCCATCCTAATTGTTGGAAAATTTGATGGTCTAGTTCTAAAAAATTTAAACTGAGAATTATTAATTGTATTTAATGAGTGTTTACTTTTTATAAACTTGTATTCATTTTTAAGATTGATGAAATATTCGCTCTCATGGTCTTCGTTTAAAAAACCTGCCTGACCAAAAAACAAAGCTTCAACAGAATTCTTATCACTAGATAAGTTTTGATGTATTTTGTAATCAAAAGAAGATGCAAAATTGGCAAAGGCTTCACCATTCAATTTCAATCCAAAAGAACGAGCAATAGTTCTAAACAAAACTTGCTCCCAATGTGATGCCGAGATATTTAGCTGATTATTTATGTTCTCTAACTTATTCTCTACTCTTTTAATAAAAATACTCTCAATCCAATTATCGTATTCAAAATTGTGGTTTAGGCAATTAGTGTTTGCACAGTGAAGAAATGATTTAGAAGGCTTTGTAAGAGAATTATAATTTTCGATTACTTTTTCCGAAACAAAGTTCTTTAATTCCAATACAGGTAGTGCATTCCCCAAAACCTCAATTTCCCTATCGTGATTAAAAACAACATGAAGAATTACATTATTGTAAGCCTTATCATTTTGATGTTTATGTCTTACCCAATCAGACGAATTAACATGAATCTCTACATTTCCAGCCCAAAGCTGATTGCCAATTCTAATTTTAGCATTAAAAAAATCAGGGCCAGAATCTAAGTTTATAGACCCAAAGGAAATTATTTCTAAATCTACATCATTAGTAGTTTTAAAGTTGAAGTTTGAAAACAACTTATATTTCCATACATAAACAAGGAGTTCTTCATTCATAGTTAGGTAATTGTTTTATCTAATTTAATGAATTTCAATCAGAATAAACTAGCATGACAAAAAAAATCACTTGAAAAATGCAAAGTATTATATCTCAAGATAATCTTACTACTCTAAAGAAATAATTTTATATTTTTGAGCATACTTATAAAACTAAAATAATTGTATTTTCGGCTTATGAATTTATCTGTAGAATATTTAGGACTAAAATTAAAAAATCCAATAATAATTGGTAGTTGTGGACTTACATCTTCCTTATCAAAATTGCAATCTTTAGAAAAATCAGGAGCTGGAGCAATTGTTTTAAAGTCTCTTTTTGAAGAGCAAATAGAACAAGAGAACTGGCAGGAGCAAGAAAAAAACTCTCATGATTATCCTGAAATTGAAGATTACATCAAAGCATATTCTAGCGATAAGAGTTTTACAAAATATCTAGATTTAATAAAATCTGCCAAACAGAATATTTCTATTCCTATAATTGCAAGTATCAACTGCCACACCGTTGGTAGTTGGATAGACTATGCAAAAAAAATGGAAGAAGCTGGTGCCGATGCTATAGAATTGAATGTATCTCTTCTGCCAAATGATTTTGAATTATCGGGAGCAGAAAACGAGAAAATATATTTCGATATAACAGCAAAAGTAAAAAAAGCAGTATCAATTCCTGTAGTTCTGAAAATGAGCAACTATTCTGCTGGTTTAGCAAAATTAATAAACGAGTTGAGCTGGACCAAAAATGTAGATGCCTTTGTATTGTTTAACAGGTATTTCAGACCAGATATTGATATTGATACTCTAGAACTAAAAAGTAGTGGTATTTTTACTAACTCAGATGATTTGGCAGAATCGCTACGTTGGATACTTTTCTTAAGTAAAAGAGTTAAAACTGACATCGTTGCTAGTACAGGTGTTCACACAGGTGCAGATGTTATAAAACATATTTTATCGGGAGCCAAAGCTGTACAAGTTGTTTCTGCAGTTTACGAAAATGGCGAACAACATATTTCTACAATATTGAAAGATATTGAAACATGGATGGAGAGTAAAAAATACAATTCAATAGAAGACTTTAAGGGAATTTTACATAAAAATGAAGAAATAAAAAAAGGATTTGAAAGAATCCAATTTATGAAATATTACGGATCTATAGAATAATAAAATGTCTAAAAATAAAACACCCGAAGAAGTAAATAGCATTATTACAAATGTAATTAAGGTTTCTCCTATGATGCGAATCATAAGAGTTAAACCCGGAGGATGGGATCTTCCAGAGTATAAATCTGGCCAATTTGTAGTTGTTGGATTGCCTCCAGAAATAGAGAGGTACGAGTTGTCTACCGAAGAGTATAAAAAAACAAAACCAGATAAGTTTATAAAAAGAGCGTACTCTATTGCCTCCTCATCTACACAAGATTACGTTGAATTTTACATTACGGTAGTTCATTCGGGTTCTTTAACTCCACGGCTATTTTCGTTAGATATTGGAGATAAAATTTGGATGGGAAAAAAAGCAACTGGAATGTTTACTATAGATCAGGTTGATGACAATAAAAACATTATTCTTATTGCTACAGGAACTGGAATTGCACCTTACATGAGTATGCTAAGAGCTAATGCTTTGCACCGTAAAGGAAAGATAATGATTATTCACGGCGCAGCAAATTCATGGGATTTAGGTTATCAATCGGAATTGGAATTATTAGATGTTATGATGCCTAATTTCACTTACTACCCTACTATCACAAACCCTGATTTAGAAGCTGCAAAATGGAGTGGAGATACTAGATATATTGAGGATATATGGAAAGATAGCACAATTTCAGATAAAATGGGATTTAAACCTATACCCGAAAATTCTCATATTTTCTTATGTGGAAATCCTTTTATGATTGACAGTATGATAGAGGAAACGGCAAAAATTGGTTTTTCAGAATACAACAAACGCAACCTTGAAGGACAATTACATTTCGAGAAATTTTAAAAAAAATCACTAAAAAAGAGGAGATTAATCTAATAATTTCCTCTTTTTTAATACCCTAATTTTTCCTGTAATTAAATCTACAACTCCGATTTAATTTTCAACAGTTCTTCTTTAATTCCTTCAAGTTTGGTTATCACCTCTTGTTTGTACTCCAATTTATGTAGTTTCTTTTTGAAATAATCTTTTGCTCCTTCCAAAGTAAACCCTTGTTCTTTCACTAAAGAATAAATCAATTTAAGATTTTCTATATCCTTAGCCTCAAAACGTCTTTGTCCGCGTTTATCTTTTTTAGGATTAAGAATTTCAAATTCGCTCTGCCAATAACGTATCAAGGAAGTATTTACGTCAAAGGCTTTTGCAACTTCTCCTATGGTAAAATGATCTCTATTTGGTAATTTTAATATCATTTAAAATAAATTTACAACTATGCTAATATAAAAAAACAACGCTAATTTCTAACGAAAATAGCGCTGTATAATTTTTTATGAAAAATCAATTTTTAGTCCATAGATTGATTCTCTTCCTGAGACATTTTTAATAAAATATCATATTCCTCAGCTGTTAAGTCATTGTAATAATAATTAACAGGATTCATTACCTTTTTATTCTTATGAACTTCGTAGTGAAGGTGTGGCCCACTAGACATCCCCGTATTTCCAACATATCCTATTACTTCTCCACGTTTAACTTTATGTCCTTTTTTTACATTGAATTTGCTCATGTGGCCGTAAAGAGTTTCATACCCAAACCCGTGATCAATAACAATATGTTTTCCATAACCTCCAGCACTAATCACTTTCCTCACTACACCATCGCCAGTAGCATATATAGGTGTCCCTATTTTTGCTGAAAAATCCATACCTGCATGAAATTTTCTAATTTTTAATATTGGATGCATTCTCCAACCATATCCCGAAGCCATTCTTTTAAGATCCTTATTAGCTACAGGTTGAATTGCAGGAATGTGTACAAATAATTTTTCTTTGTTTTCTGCTAGTGCAACAATATCATCTAATGATTTTGACTGTGTATACAACTGTTTTGAAAGAATATCTAGTTTCTTACTACTCTCTATTACCAACCCCGAATTATCGTAACCTTCTAATTCTTTATACCTATTAATACCTCCAAAACCAGAAGTACGTACAGCGCTAGAAATAGGTTCAGCCTCAAAATAAACCCTATACAGTTTATCATCTCTATCCTGTATGCCTTTCAAAACTTCCTCTGCTTGATCAACTTTACGATTTAGTAGATCGTAATTCAACTTCATATTACTCAACTCTCTATTTAGAATCTTTTCTTTTGGACTCTCTACAAACTGACTAACAAGAACTAAAATCAACCCCCCAAATAAAGCCGAGGCAAACAAGAATCTACCAGATTTTTTAATTTTATCCCACTTACCAACCTTTATGGGATGATACTTTAAAGTAGTAGAATCAAAGAAATATTTTAGTTTAGACATAAGTCTTAGTTTTTTTCTATTTTTTCACGATGTTTGCACTATAAATATATGCAAAAGTGAAGCAAAGATAATAATTTCATACAAATCAATTATCACACTACTAACAAACCGTATATTTAAATCTTCAAGTGACTGTATTTCAACTTAATAGCAACATATTTGAAGTGTAAAAAAACAGTATATTTTGATAATTTAGAGTTCCTAGCTACTTAGGACTAAAGAACTTTATTACATGAAAGCTCAAGAAATAAGAAAAACGTTTTTGGATTTCTTCCAAAAAAAACAACACCAGATAGTTTCATCTGCTCCTTTAGTGGTAAAAGATGACCCAACTTTAATGTTTATAAACGCCGGAATGAATCAGTTTAAAGATTTATTCTTAGGAAATGGAATTCCAAAATCAAATAGAATTACCGATACTCAAAAATGTTTAAGAGTTTCTGGCAAGCACAACGATTTAGAAGAAGTTGGTGTAGATACTTACCACCATACTTTATTCGAAATGTTGGGGAACTGGTCTTTTGGTGATTATTTCAAAGACGAAGCTATTGCTTGGGCATGGGAACTACTTACTGATGTTTACAAAATTGATAAAAATAATCTCTACGTTACAGTTTTCGAAGGCGATAAAAAAGACGGAACTAAGTTCGATCAAGAAGCATTTGATTTATGGGCTAGACATATTGATAAAGAAAGAATACTTAACGGTAACAAAAAAGATAACTTCTGGGAAATGGGTGCTCAAGGACCTTGTGGCCCATGTTCCGAAATTCATGTTGATATTCGTTCTGACGAAGAAAAAGCCAAAGTTTATGGTAAGGATTTAGTTAACATGGATCATCCTCAAGTAATTGAGATTTGGAACCTTGTTTTCATGCAATACAACCGTAAAGCTGATGGAGTATTAGAAGACCTTCCTGCTAAACATGTTGATACCGGTATGGGATTTGAGCGTTTAGCTATGGTTGTACAAGGAAAACAATCTAACTACGAAACAGATATTTTCACTCCTATTATACAGGTAATAGACGAGTTTACTAGATTCCAGTTTGGAGATTCGGAAGAGGTAGATATTGCAATGCGAGTAATTGCCGATCACATTAGAGCCGTGAGTTTTGCAATTGCCGATGGGCAACTACCATCAAACAATGGTGCAGGATATGTTATCAGACGTATTCTTAGAAGAGCATTACGTTATGGTTTCTCTACTCTTGACATCAAAAAACCATTTATGCACAAGTTAGTAGAGATTCTTGTATTGGAAATGGGAGATACTTTTCCAGAAATACGAAATCAGAAATCTATAATTAGAAATGTAATTAAAGAGGAAGAAATTTCTTTTTTAAGAACTCTAGAACTTGGATTAAAGAGAATAGATCAAATAGTTAAAGAAGTAAAAACAAATATTGTTGATGGGCCTAGAGCATTTGAGCTTTACGATACTTACGGATTTCCTATTGATTTAACGGCTCTTATACTTAAAGAAAATAATCTTGAGCTAGACATTGAAGGTTTTAATACTGAGATGGCAAAGCAAAAAGAACGTTCTAGATCAGCTTCTAAAATTGACACTGAAGATTGGGTCATTTTAAGTGACGATAAAGAAACTGAGTTTGTAGGGCTAGATTCTTTAGAGGCTGTGGTTACTATTTCTAAATACAGAAAAGTGAAATCTAAAAAAGACACTTTTTATCAGCTAGTACTAAATAAAACTCCATTTTATCCAGAGGGCGGCGGACAAGTAGGAGATAAAGGTGTTTTAGATTTAGGTAAAAAAACAATTTATATTGAAGACACCAAAAAGGAAAACAATCTTATAGTACACTATACAAAGGAACTTCCTAAGAATTTAGACGATAAATTTATTGCTAGAGTAAACAAGGATTTAAGAGATCAAACAGCATCTAATCATTCTGCAACTCACTTGCTACACCACGTATTGCGCAAAGTATTGGGCGAACATGTAGAGCAGAAAGGTTCTCATGTATCTCCAAATTCTTTACGCTTCGATTTCTCACATTACACTAAACTTACCGAAGAAGAAATTACTGAGATTGAGAAGCAAGTTCACAGCTTAGCTCAAGCACGTATTCCACTAGATGAAAATAGAGAAGCTACTACTAAACAAGCAATTGCCGATGGTGCTATTGCTCTTTTTGGGGAGAAGTATGGAGATAAGGTAAGAACTATTCGTTTTGGAGATTCTATAGAACTTTGTGGAGGTACTCACGTAAAAAATACTAGCGAAATATGGACTTTAAAAATAATTTCTGAAACAGCTATTGCTTCAGGAATTAGAAGAATTGAAGCCGTTACATCAATTAAAGCAAGAGAGTATTACAGGTCTCAGATTTTATTGCTAGAGAATATTAAACGTTCTCTTAAGAGTAAAACTGATCCTGTTAAATCTATTATTAGCCTTCAAGATGAAAATTATAAACTTAAGAAGCAAGTTGAAGAATTAATAAAAGAAAAAGCTGGTTCGCTTAAGAAAAATCTTAAAAATAATATCGTCGAAATAAATGGAACTAGATTTATTTCAGCTAAACTAGATTTAGATGCCAATTCAATAAAAACACTTGCTTTTGAAATAAATGGAGAAGAAAAAAATCTACTTCAAGTTTATGGAGCCGATGTAAACGGAAAAGCTATACTTACAATAATGATTTCTAAAACAGTTGCCGAAGAGAAAGGTCTTAATGCCGGTGTCATGATTAGAGAGCTTGGGAAGGAAATTCAAGGCGGCGGAGGTGGTCAAGCATTCTTTGCTACGGCTGGAGGTAAAAATCCTGCAGGAATTGAATCTGCTATTGAAAAAGCTAAAGAATACATTAAATAGTTGAAAAACTTTATATCAATAAAAAAGAGGCTATAGAGCCTCTTTTTTATTGATATAAAGTTAAGTTCTAATGAGTAGTCCCCTAAAACTATCGTTGATCAGTTCTAATTCAAACTAGTTAATAAAGCTACATACTCATCTCCATCAAAACTGTAATAAATAGTAACCTCATCGTAACTATAATTAGATGTGCCACTTCCACTAACTTTATATCCGTCAACTTCAGTATTTTTAAGAATAAGGTCATTCCCTTCTACTTTAAAAACAGATCCCTTTCCGAGGTTAAAGAAATTAATCATTCTAATCTCATTTTCGTTAATCCTATCTATAATTACACCATTTACATCTGTTGTCTTAGCTAAATTGTAATTATTTGTCCAGGATCCTACATACAAACTAGCAATATCTTCATCTAAAGAATTATCATCAACGGCACAAGATGTAAAACTTGCAATCATAAATATTATCAATATCCTATTTAGTGTTTTTTTCATTTTGAAATCATTTTTTGGTTTTTACTCAATTTTCAATATAGAACAAACATATATAAAAAACATTGTTTTATTAAATTCCAAAGCCTTTAACATTTAATGAAAATTAGATAACATATTTTAAAGAATTTTATAAAAATTTGACTGCATAATTATCTATATAGTTAAACTTTTATATCACAAAAAGTAAATTTAGGAAACTTTATCTTTTTTTATGTCTTAAAACATATTTAAAACATGGTATATGTCATTATAAAAAATGTTCTTGCACTTGTTTTTCTCTTGAGTAAATCTAAATAATTAAATTATATGTTTTTTAACATATTTAGTGTAGATTTTTATCAGTACTAACGAAAGATAGAAACATTCTAAATAAGATAAATTACTTGTTATTTACTGATTATTAGATACTTAATAAATTTAGTTTGAAAAAAAAGTCAATTACACAGGTAAAAGTGATTATTATCACAGTCTCAACTTTACAATGTAAATATTTTTATATAGAAATAAATAAGTATCTAATTAAGATACTTAATATTTCAAAAAAGCAAAATTAACATCAGAATTAAAACACCGAACTGATGAGTAAAAATGTAAATAGAAGAGAATTTATAAAGACTTCTGCAATGGGTACAGGAGGAGTGCTAGCCGCTTCGTCTATGTTCACATGGGTTCCAAGTTTCTTGGAAGATTCAGTAACACCTTTATTAGAGTCTCATGCAGAAAGAACCCCTACAGTATGTGAAGTATGCTTCTGGAACTGTGCAGGATGGGTTTACAAAGATAGAGATGGTAACATCCAAAAAATTATTGGAAACGAAGACGATCCAAATTCAAATGGTCGCCTTTGCCCAAGAGGTACTGCAGGAGTAGGAATCTACAACGATCCTGACAGACTAACAAAACCTCTAATGCGTGTTGGAGAACCTGGCAAGCAAGAATTCAAAGAAGTTGAGTGGGACGAGGCTTTAAATTTCATCACTGAAAAGATGAACAAAATTAAAGCAGAACACGGAGCAGAAGCAATGGCTTTGATGCACCACGGTACTGCTGGTCCTCATTTCAAGCACCTGTTCAAATCTTTCGGATCAAAATCAGAAGCTAAACCTGCTTCTTCTCAATGTTTGATTACTCGCGAATCAGGATTTATCAACACTTATGGTGCTGGTCTTGCTTCTCCTGAGCCTACTGACGTTAAAAACACTAAGTGTTTGGTATTAATAGGGAATCACATTGGAGAGAACATGCACAACGGATACGTACAAGAGGTATCTCACGCTGTAAATAGAGGTGCATCTATCATCACTGTTGATCCTCGTTTCTCTACTATAGCTAGTAAATCAAAATTCTGGTTACCTATACGTCCTTCTACCGATATGGCTTTATTGTTATCGTGGATGCATGTTATAATTAACGAAGAATTATACGACAAAAAATATGTTGAACAATATGTTTATGGATTTGATGAATTAAAAGCTCATGTTGCAGGATACACTCCAGAGTGGGCGTATACTAAAACTGATATAAAGCCAGGAGACATTCGTAAAACTGCTCGTGAAATGGCTGCAGCATCGCCTTCAGTTATTATTCACCCAGGTCGTCACACTGCTTGGTATGGCGATGATACACAACGTACAAGATCTATTGCAATACTTAATGCACTTCTTGGCTCTTACGGTAAAAAAGGAGGATACTATTTTCCTGAAAAAGCAAAACTTCCTGCTTATCCACATCCAGAATATCCACATCCACATTGGACTGCTGGCGATTTAGCTAAGAAAGTTGGATATAAAGGAGCTATAGCTGGTATTACAAACGTAATACGTGAAGCATCTTTACCGGGAGCAAAAGAAAAATTCGGACACGAATATAAAGGATGGTTTGTTGTTGCAACAAACTTAATTCAATCTATGCCTCAGAAAGATAAAACAATTGAAGCTCTTCAAAATCTAGACTTGGTTGTAGTAGTCGATACTATGCCAATGGAAATTACTGGTTATGCTGATGTTATTCTTCCGGAAGCAACTTATTTAGAGAGATACGATGTTGCACGTGTTGCGCAAAATCGTATTCCAAATATTGCACTTCGTATGCCTGCTGCAGAGCCAAAAGGCGATTCTAAACCAGGATGGTGGATTACTCGTGAGCTAGGTCTAAGACTTGGTCTAGACAAGTACTACCAATGGGAGAAGTACGAAGATGTTCTTGACTGGCAATTTAAGCAAGTTGGTTCTTCACTAGAGGAGATGAAAAAGATTGGAGTTAAGCAATTCGACAAAAAATCTAAGCTTTACTTAGATGATGGCGAAGATTATTTCTTCAACACAAATACTGGTAAAATAGAATTATACTCTACAGATTTGGAAGCAATGGGCTACGATCCTATGCCAAAATACACAGAGCATGAGCAACCAGAAGATGGTTATTACAGATTGATTTACGGACGTGCTCCAATGCACACATTCGGACGTACAATCAACTCTCCTAATATGAGTGATTTGATGGAAGAGAACGCAATTTGGGTCAATCCTAAAGTTGCTAAAATCAACGATATTAAATCTGGTCAGGAGATTTGGCTAGAAAACCAAGATGGCATTAAATCTACTTTCTCTGCAAAAGTTAGAGTAACAGAGAGAATAAGACACGATTCTATTTACATCGTTCACGGATTTGGACATACAAATAAGAAGCTTACAAGAGCTTACGGAAAAGGTATTGCTGATTCTGAATTGATTACAAAGATTAAAGTTGATCCTATTACTGGTGGTACTGGTATGAGATCGAACTTTGTTACGCTTTTAACTGAAAATCCACACAAAAAAGATATAGTATAATGAGGTATGCAATGGCAATGGACACTAGCTTATGTGTCGGATGTGCGGACTGTGTAGTTGCATGTCAAACTGAAAACAATGTTCCTGAGGGATATTGTAGAGATTGGATAGTAGAAAATGTAGATGGTACTTACCCCCTACTTGATCTAGAAATTCGTTCGGAAAGATGTAATCACTGCGAGGATACTCCATGTGTTAGAACTTGTCCTACAGGAGCTAGTCACGTAATCGAAGGAGGAATCGTAAAGGTTACTCACGAAGAATGTATTGGTTGTGGTGCTTGTATTGAGTCTTGTCCTTATGATGCTCGTTATTTCCACCCCGATGGATATGTAGATAAATGTACTTTCTGCGACCATAGAGTTGCAGCAGGAGATACTACTGCTTGTGTATCTGTTTGTCCTACTCACGCTTTAACTTTTGGAGATCTTCACGATTCTGAATCTGAAATATCTAAACTTCTTGCTACAAGAAAATATAAAGTTTTAGCTGAAGAAGCAGGTACAAAACCTCAACTGTATTTCTTAACGTAAACTAAGCCTTTAGCTACTGGCTGTAAGCCTTTAGCTAAAGTATGCTTTAATATAATAATTAGGTTAGCAAATAGCAAAGGTTAGAAACCAAACGCTAAAAGCTAAAAGCCAAAAGCCAAAAGCTTATAAAAATGAAAGAAAGATTATTCACAAGCGGTAGAAACATGCTAGATATCGATCCGGTATTACATGCATGGCACTGGGAAATTCCAGCATACCTATTCTTAGGAGGATTAGCCGCAGGATTAGTTTTCTTCTCTTCCTTTTACTATTTAAGAGGAAAAGAAGACAAAATGCCAATAGCTGTAAAAGTTGCTCCTTTTGTAGCTCCTATAGCTATTATTATTGGTTTGATTTTCTTGTTATTAGACTTGAAACACAAACTTTACTTCTGGCAGTTGTACACAACTATCAGATTGGACTCTCCTATGTCATGGGGAGCTTGGACACTAGGTATTGTAATGCCATTATCTATTATCTGGCCTTTACTTTACTTAGATGATTTGAAAAAATATTTTTGGAACAAAAATATTATAATATATGAGATTATAGATTGGCTCGAGGGACTTATAAATGATTTTGATTTTACTAAATCATTATTAGGTTGGTTAAAGGAAAATCAAAAAGTAATTGCGTGGGCTAATATTATTTTATCAGTAATTCTCGGTGTTTATACTGGTATTTTATTGTCTGCATTTAATGCACGTCCTTTGTGGAACACAGCAATACTCGGGCCTTTATTCTTAACATCAGGTATATCTACAGCAGCAGCTACAATTATGTGGATGACTAACGACCACTACGAAAGAATACGTTTTAGTAGAATTGACCTTTGGTTAATTGCAGTTGAGTTATTCCTAATTACTCATATGTTTATGGGACTTACTGCAGGTACTCAGGCTTCGGCCGAAGCAGCATCCCTGTTTATGGGAGGACCATACACAGCAGTATTTTGGATAGGAGTTGTTGCAATGGGATTATTATTGCCTGCAACACTAGAAATTATGGAATTAATAGGATTTAAAATTCCTATAGCGATTCCTGCTTTCCTAATTCTTGTTGGTGGTGCATTATTCCGTTTTGTAATGGTTGATGCAGGTCAATTATCGAGATATTTCTTCCAATAAACTAGATATAAAGATGTCTTATACACAACAAAAATATATGAATCCTTACGTAGCCGGAGTGTTACTAGGATTAGTAATTACAGCATCGTTTGTAATAACTGGACAAGGTACTGGAGCAAGTGGTGCTTTCAAAGATATTATTGCAGCAGGAGTTGTAAAATTCACACCTGAGTTTGCAGAGTCATCAGCATTCTTTAATCATTATGTAGGAGCAGAACATTCTCCAGCAAAAGCGTGGTTAGTTTTTGAAATACTAGGTGTAATTGTGGGAGCAATTTTATCTGGAGCATTAGCCAACAGAATTGCTCTAAAAGTAGAACACTCACCAAAAATAACCTCTAAAACTAGAATTATTATGGCAATTGCAGGTGGTGTACTTTTCGGATTAGGCTCTCAACTTGGTAGAGGTTGTACCTCTGGTGCAGGATTAAGTGGTATGGCAGTAATGTCAGCTTCTGGATTCATTGCAGTAGGTGCAATATTCGGAGTAGGTTATGCTTTTGCATGGGTATTTAAAAAATATTGGGTATAAATAAAGAGTTTAATCGATAAACTGTTGAACTGTTTAATTGAAATACATGATAACAACTCAACAACTAAACGATTAAACAATTAAACAAAAAAATATGGCACCATTAATAACACCAGGAAGTGAATTTGACCTAATGTGGGCATTCATTATAGGTATAGCGTTCGGTTTCATTCTTGAAGCGGCAGGCTTCTCTACTTCCAGAAAACTTGTAGGGTTGTTCTACGGATACGATTTTACAGTTTTAAAAGTATTCTTTACGGCAGCAGTAACAGCGGCTACAGGTCTATTACTTTTTAATCATTTCGGAATAGTAGATTTCGGAGCAATTTATGTTCCTACTACATTTCTTTGGCCAACAGTCGTTGGTGGATCAATTATGGGATTAGGATTCTTACTAGGAGGTTTTTGTCCCGGAACCAGCGTCTGTGCAGCAGCTATTGGGAAACTAGATGCATTAGCATTCTTGGGAGGCTTAGTACTAGGTATTTTATTCTATACTTTAACTTTCGAATCAATTTGGATGGAATTCCGTAAAACTTCAAACCTTGGCGTACTCCTTATGTCTGATGTTATGGGAGTTTCTTATGGAGTATCTGTATTGATTTTTTCAATAATTGCAATAGCAACATTCTTACTTGTGAGTAAAATCAAGGAAAGAATAGCTGATGTTGAATACTAAACAAATAAAAAAATGAGAGTTAGAAAAACATTATCTGCTACCGTTCTTATTGCTACAGGTGTATTTCTTGCATTTACAGGACTTTATGTCCCTAAGGAAGAAATTGCTCCTGAAGATTTAGTAAGAACATTAGAGCGAAACGAAAACTATTATAGTGTTGATAAAGTTGCAGAGCAACTAATATCAAAAGATCCTTTACTACAATTAGTAGATGTTAGATCTGAAGAAGAATATAATAAATTCTCTCTACCTGGATCAATAAATATTCCTCTTGAAAAAATACTAGATGTATCAAGTCAGGATTATGTATATCAAGAAATTTACAATACTGTTTTTTATTCAAACGGTACTACCGATGCTCTTGTAGCATTAATGGTAGTTACTCGTAAGGGCTACAAAAACAATTATGTAATGAAAGGAGGGCTTAACGAATGGGTTGAGAAAATTTTACGTCCAAAACACGAAGGTAACTTCGATATTACAACTGAAGAATTATACCAATTCCGTAAAGGGGCTCAAGCTTACTTTGGTGGAGGAAGTGCTACTCCAGTAGTAGATGCATCAGCAGCTCCAAAGCCAAAGAGAAAAGCTGTAAAACGTAAAAAGAAAGCCGTTTCTGGTGGTTGTGGTTAATTTTAGCTAATAGCTCAAAGCTCGAAGCTGGAAGTCAGAAGCTCGAATTAACAAGTTTACTTCAATCTGATAACTTCAACCTTCTAACTATTTTTGCTAATAGCTAAAAGCTAAAGGCCAAAAGCTTAAAAAAACAGATATGAAAAATTTAAGTAAAATATTATTGTTCCTTGTTATTACTGCTTCATTTACTAGTTGTACTGAAGAGGTAAAACAAGAGTACGTTCTTACACCAGAAGAAATATTAGATTTCTATGTAAATGGTGGAAAAACAAATTCTAAATTCGCTCTAAGTGAAGAAGAGTTTGCTGACATAGTTCTATTGAAAGACACTGCAAATTATCAATTTATTGATGTTAGAAGTGCTCATGAATTTATAGGTTCTCATTTACCTGATGCTATCAACATCCCTTTATCTAAGAAGTTTTTATGTGATGCTAACATGAAACAATTAAATCAGGATAAAAAAATATTGGTCCTTTTTGGTAAAAACTCTTCTCAATCTGTAGCAACATTTTTATTACTAAAGCAACTTGGTTTTAAGAACATGAAAGTTGCACTAGGTGGATGTCACTATTCTAAAGGATACTTGATGAATAACTTTGGTATGCGTACTGGAGCTTATAACGGAGAAACAGCAAGATATGACTATTCTAAAGTTGTAGCTGAAACATCGGGAGCAGGAGCAGCAGTTGCTAGTTCTTCATCGGCATCAAAGCCAAAGAGAAAAGCAGTGAAACGTAAAAAGAAAGCTGTTTCTGGTGGATGTGGTTAATAAGATAGGAGCTCGAAGTCAAAAGTTAGAAGTATCATGTATTCTTCAAAATAACGATTTCAACCTTCGAACTATTTTTTTGCCAATAGCTAATTGCTATAGGCCAAAAACTTAAAATAAAGAAATATGAAAAATTTAAATAAAATATTAATCTTTCTTGCTCTTACTGCATCATTCACTAGTTGTAGCGATGAAGTATGTGTACCAGGAAAAGGTTTAAAGGATGTAACAGTAGTTAAAGACTCTGTGAATCCTACAGAAATTACACATAGATTCATTAAGGCTACTGGAGAATATGTGGTTTCAAATGGACCTGTTATAGTTTCTGCTGATGAAGTTTACGAAAACTTATCAGATTATTTAGTAATTGACTTAAGAAATGCCGATGAGTATTCTAAAGGGCATATTAATGGAGCTTTAAATGTTGAACTAGAAAAATTAGTTGAATACATGAATAATAAAGTTGCCGCAAATGCATACAAAAAAGTTGTGATTACTTGCCACTCAGGTCAATCAGCATCTTTTGCAGCAGGTATTCTACGTACTATTGGGTACAACAACGTTTACTCTATGAAGTATGGTATGAATTCTTGGAGTAATGAATATCCTAATAAATGGGTAGCTAATGTTTCAAGTAAATTATCAAATAATCTAGAAACTAAAGATAACCCTAAGGGAAAATCAGTAAAGCTTCCAGTAATTAAATCCGAAAAACAACTTGCTTCGGCAATCTTAAAAGAAAGAGCCATAACTGTACTTAATAAAGGATGGAAAGCTGCAACTATAAGAGTTGATGATGTAACTGCTAATCCTGATAAATATTATATTATTAGTTACTGGCCTAAAGCAAGATACAACTCTGGACACCTTAAAGGAGCAATACAATATACCCCAAAAAAAGATTTACGAATGGACGCATCGTTAAATACTTTACCTACAAACAAAACTATTGTAGTTTACTGTTATACGGGTCAAGTGTCGGCTTACACTGTTGCATATTTAAGAACTCTGGGTTACGATGCAAAAACTATGGTATTTGGAGCAAATAGCTTTGAGAATTCTGTTTTAGTAAGTAAAGGTTGGGCTGGATTTACTGCAAGTGCAGTAGCCAATTCTTACCCTAGCATAACTGGAGCTAACCCAACAAATGCAAGAGCAACAGTTGCTTCAGCTAAAGTACAACCTACTAAGAAAAAGAAAGCTGTAAAACGTAAGAAGAAAGCAGTTTCTGGTGGTTGTGGTTAATTTTAATTAATAGCTCTAAGCTCACTCAACTAAGAAAAATGCTAAAGGTTAGTTGCTAACTAAGCTAATGTACAAAGTATAAATGAAATGCAGTCTTGAGATTCCTGCTTTAAGTTATTATTTTAATAATCTATATTATCTCATTGTATTGATTGACAGAAAAAGCCATGCTATTAGCGTGGCTTTTTTGTTTATGATTTAACCTACCTAATGAAAAATTAATATTTAAAAGTCATGCTAAAAAATAGCGTGACTTTTTTGTTATATTGCAAATAAAAAATGTCTAAAAAAAATGAGTTCACTCCTTACTACGCAGTAATATTTACATCAACAAGAACCGAAGGCGATAATGAATATTCAAAAATGGCTGATAGAATGGTAGAATTGGCAAGTCAACAAGATGGATTTATTTCTTTAGATTCTGCACGAGAAGAAATAGGGATTACTGTTTCTTATTGGAGAAACTTAGAATCTATTAAAAAATGGAAAGCTAACAGTGAACATAAAATTGCTCAACAAAAAGGGAAAAGTAATTGGTACAAAAATTACACTGTCAGAATTGCTAGGGTTGAAAATGAATATAGTTTTTAGAAATATATGAGCATAAAAAATTACTTCTCGAAAGACGAAAACAAAAGGTCTGAATATATTTTCAACCTCATAGCCCCACTCTACTCCAAAATGAATCATCAAATTGGGACAAATTATTCTAAGGTGATAGAAACTCTTAAAAACAAAATAGATATTGAGGGTAAAAAAATACTCGATATTGGAAGTGGAACAGGAGTTTGGTCGGCAGTATATAAAAATAATGGAGCAGGGGAAGTTATAGGAATAGACTTTGCCAAGAAAATGGTTTTGGAAAGCAACAAGAATTATCCAAACCTTAACTTTATGCAAGGCGATGCTGAAAACCTTCATCAGTTTGAAGATAACACTTTTGATATTGTTACTTCATCGTACGTAATACACGGAGTAACACAAAAACACCGAAATAGGATGCTATCAGAAATGAAAAGAGTTTCTAAAAAACACATAGTTCTCCACGATTTTAAAGGCAAAACGCCTCTACTTGTACGTTTTTTAGAATTTATGGAACGTAGTGATTACAAGCATTTCAAGGTAAATATTTGCGATGAACTAAAATCAATTTCTACGAAAGTAGAAAGTGTTGATTTGGAATATGGTAATGGATTATATATTGTTGACATTAGCAGTTAGCAGTTTTCAATTATCAATTATCAATTAGCAATTATCAATTAGCAATTAGCAATTAGCAATTAGCAATTAGAAGTGAACAATTTCATATTAACTTTGAGTATTGAAATATCACCTTTCACCTTCTAGTTTTGAGCTTTAATCTTTGAACTTCGATTATAAATTTTTTGACCTTAAGTAAGATGCAAATAATAAGAAAAGTTACACCTGAAGATACAGAAGCAATTCTAGAAATTTACAACTACTACATCGTTAACTCAATTGCTACCTTCGATGAGGATAAGAAAACTCTTGAGGAGATAAAAAACAAAATAACAGATACAATAAAAATATATCCATGGTTTGTTTTAATGGAAAACAATGAACTAATTGCATTTGCTTATGCTATCCAGTGGAAAGATAAAAGTGCATACAATCAAAGTGTAGAAGGAACAATTTATATTAAAACCGGACACGAAGGCAAAGGTGTTGGCACTACTCTTTACACCTACCTCATCAATTACCTAAAATCAAATGGATATCATTCTATACTTGGAGTTATTAGCCTTCCTAACGATTCTAGTATTGCTATGCATCAGAAGTTGAGCTTCGAGAAAGTTGCCCATTTCAAAGAAATTGGAAGAAAGTTTAATAGACAAATTGATGTTGGTTGTTGGCAATTGATTTTGTAGATTTAAAAAAGTATAAAACTTAAATCTATGTACAAACATATTTTAAAAAAGCTTGCTATTGTAGGTGTTGTAATTCTATCAATGGTATATTCTTGCGAGACTAAGCCCTGTTGCGAAGGTTCTGAAATAGGAACTATAAAAGATTACTCTAGTTTAGATGGATGTTCTTTTATGGTTGAACTTACTGATGGCGAAAAATTACAAGTTATAAATCTAAATGATTTCGATGTAAATATTGAGGATGGTAACAAAATCTCAATTTCGTATCACGAAGCAGAGGCAATGGCAGGAATATGCATGGCGGGCAAAATGGTTGAAGCCGATTGTATCTGTGAAGAATAATGTATTAATGATTTAATGACAGTCTTCAACAAAACTAATCAGTACTACAAATTCTGTTTCTATGGTTTTCTGAAAAACCTTAGATTTTTTGATGCTTTCTTTATTTTATTTCTGGTTGATGAAGGTATTTCATATACCGAAATTGGGCTACTCTATGCTATACGAGAAATTTTCATAAATATTTTTGAAGTTCCTTCAGGTATAATTGCCGATGCCTTTGGAAGGAAGAATGCACTAATGGCATCGTTTGTAGCCTATATTATTTCTTTTGTGATTTTTTACTTAGCCAAAGATTTCTGGTTATTCATGTTTGCTTTTATTCTTTATGGTGTTGGAGAAGCTTTCAGATCAGGCACTCACAAGGGAATGATAATGGATTATTTGAAAATAAATAATTGGTCGGACCAAAAAATAAATTACTACGGACATACTAGAGCATGTTCTCAAAAAGGCTCAGCAATTTCATCGTTAGTTGCAGGTATTCTAGTCTTCTTCAGTGGTTCTTATCAGAATATATTTTTGTTTTCAATAATTCCTTACTTGCTAAATCTGATATTAATTTGGTCTTACCCAGCTGAGCTTAATAAAACTACAGACACTAGCAAAACTAAAAATAAAGTAGTTGTGAAAACAACATTCAATTCTTTTTGGGAGATAGTGAAACAACCTAAAGTATTGAAAATTCTGAATGCATCTGCTGTGCACTCTGCCTACCTCAAAGCTGTGAAAGATTACATTCAGCCACTTATGGTAAACATTGCGTTGGTAATCCCTTTTTTAACAGATATTGATGTCAACAAAAAGAACGGATTAATTATAGGTATTCTATATTTTGTTATTTATCTACTTACGTCAAAAGCTTCTGAGTTTGCTTCTAAAGCAGCAGATAAAAAAAGGAATTCTATTTCTTACATCACCCTTGTAGCTGGTTTTAGCCTAGGTATTTTTAGCGGTATATTTTTCTATTACGACTTATGGATTCTATCATTCATAGCTTTTGTTGGAATTTACCTTATCGAGAATCTTAGGAAACCTATACTCACAGGATTTATTGCCGATAACGTTCCTAACGAAATACTGACTTCGGTAATGTCGGTACAATCGCAATTAAAAACTGTAATCACCGCCATACTGGCTTTTTCTTTTGGAGTAATTGCCGATAATTTCAGTATTGGGACTGCTTTTATTGTTACTAGTTCATTTCTGTTGATTACTACTTTTGTTTTGAATAGGATGAAATAGACATAATTGAGGCACACCACCAAGGCATGCCTCTATTATATTTTAATGTTCTATTACTTTTCTTCAACAACCTTGATGTTATCCTTGTAAACCCTATCAATTAGTAAGTGACGAGGATCTATTGCTACTTTAGCTGGGATAGTATCAAGATCGAAAGAGAATGTCATTTTAGGTTTATCAATCTTAACCCTTTTCTGATATATCAACTTATCTTCATCTTTATCGGCAAATGCTCCAATGTCTATCCAATCGTTAGTTGCTACATCTGTTTGGTTCCCTAATGAATCGGCTTTTACTTTAAAAGATTCAACATCTATAGTAACCTTGTATTTTCCATTTTCGAGCTTGGTGTATTTGGCTTCAACAAGTCTATTGTCGTAAAGTGTTATTTCTTTAAACCAATCGTTAATCAAATATTTCAACGAATCTGGAACTTTAGGTTCTAAGTGTTTCAAGAAATCTAAAGATGTAGGATAAGGAGGTAATTTATATTTATATTCATCCAAGAATTCTTTCATTGCAAGATTTACCTTGTCCTCGCCAATATAATCTTGCAAAGCATAAAGTACAACACTTCCTTTTTTGTAATGTATGTATTGCTGATTTTCTACTTTATACAATGGAAGTTCCTTTTTAGTTTCGCTTCCTCTACCCCTTAAATATTGATCATGATTATATTTCAAAAATTCACGCATTTTCATGGGATTTTCAGTAGTGCTTTTCAAAGTCATTAACGATGAATATTCTGCAAAGCTCTCACTCATCATCGTACTACCTTGCATATTTGCACCAATTACCTGATGTGCCCACCACTGATGTGACATTTCGTGAGCAATAACAGCATCAATAATGTTATTCTCTTTTTCGTCTTCTAAATCAATTATAAACCCGAAAGACTCAGAATATGGCATAGTACCAGGGAAAGCCTGCGCAAAAGTAGAATATTTAGGGAACTCAATAATTCTGCATTGTTTGTGATAATATGTGCCAAAATTTTTGGTGTAATACTCCAAAGATCTTCCTACAGCATCCATCATCATTTCAATATTAGCACTGTGCTTTTTGTCGTAATAAACTTCAATATCAACATCATTCCATTTTCTAGTTGCAATTTCATACCTGCCCGAAATAAACGAGTAGAAATTCTGCGATTTGTGATCTACCTTATACTTATAATAATTTCTATCGCCTTCTTTCCATTGTTTTATCAACGAACCTGGAGCAATAGCTATTTGATCGGAAGAAGTAGAAATTACAGTTTCCGCATTAATATAATCAGACACTCCATTGGTAAGATAGTTAGCCATTAGTGCTTTAGTGTTTGTAGAATCTAACTTTGGCATACGCTCTTTTGTAGGTAAACCGTGTTCCTTTCTCTTATGTCTATCACTTAATTCTACAGAAGAATTATATCCAAAAGATGGTAGAATTTGACTGTTTCTTATAAACGTACCATTCTTTATAACATTAGTACTTCCTGTACCATTAGGAAATCCTTTTGTTTTGTACTCTGTATTTAATTTTATACTAAGTGTATCTCCAGGCTTTAGGGCATTGTTGAATTTGAATATTTTAAACCCTAGATCTTCGTCATCTAAAACAACTTTAGAATCTGGAATATCAAATTTAGCTACCCATTTATCAGAAGTGTTAAAAAATAGAGAATCAATTTTTGTATTTGATTCATTTTTAAGAGTAAGTTTTGCTTTTACAGATACATTCCTTTCTTCAGGAAAAATATCAATAAAATATTTAATATCAATGATTTTTGGAAGAACAGCTTTTTCGTGCTTCTTATATTTCTGCTCGTACTCTACTTGTCCATTTTCTACAGTATCCGAATTATCGTAAGGATTTAGAACTTGAGTATTGTAGTAGACAAATGACCCTGTAATCATCCAAAGTACTAACACTGTATAAAAAACTGTTTTGTACTGTTTAGTAGATGATTTCCATGCATTTTTTATTTTTGCAAAAAGAGGAGTAGCAACACCCCTATTCCACATTGCACCAGCCAAAATTAATGTTAGCAAAGCAAAGAGCATCCAATATATATTAAACCAAACAGCTCCATAAACTCCAGGCCCAAAACTATTAAGGTCGGAATAGCTAATGCTAGGTATACTACCCAACGACAACATTCTTGTATTGATGTGTAGTATCGCTTTAATTATGTTAGTCCCAAAAATTAAAATTATGGATATAAAATATCCTAAGTATTTATTACTCGAAATAACTTGAATAAAAATCATGAAACTACTCATAATAATGAAACGGGGTAGAGTATCTAACATGAAATTAAATAAATAAACACCCAATTCAATACGGAAATATGCAAAACCTAATTGATATACAATTCCAATAACAGTTGCAAAAATATACACTATTGAAGCAAGAGCAATAAGAGATATAGTTTTTGCTAAAAGTGAAATAAGGGAATTATGAGCTGTAGAATCAATTACTTCGTTGATTTTATTATCTCTATCACGCCAAACTAGTTCTCCACTATAAAAAACTAGTATGATGATAATAAATATTATTACGGACCCAGTAATGGCATTCATCATTTTGTAGGTAACAGGGTAAGATTTAAGTCCGTAATATTCAAATCCACCAACTAGTGTTGATATTAATAAAACAAAGCTAAAAACAACTAACACTCTAAAAGTTGTGCTTTTAAATATGTTATTGAAATTTATTTTGAAAAATGATTTGAATTGTAGAAAAGTTCCATTGAAATTGAAACTTGAATTTACAGATGGCAATAAAAATTCTTTGTTAGTAATTAACTCTTCTTTTTTAGACTTAGTTTTTTTGGACACCTGTTTAAATGAGAATGAAAAATATGATGATAATAAAATAATTATCCCCACAGAAACCCATATCAATCTATTGTACAATATTATTCCTACTAAACTTGGGTTAATAGTATTTCGCTCTACGGCAGTAAAATATTTTGTGTAATTGTCGTAAGCTTTATTCCCAAAAGTGTCTAAAAGAGCCGCTATGGTTTCGTTATCTAAATCGGATGTCAATGTTTGTGTTACAAAATATATTACAATAATTGCTAGTACTCCAATAAACGAAATACTAGTTTTCTTCCATTTCATAGCAAGTGCAAATATTATACTTCCTACAATAAACATATTTGGCAACACAAATAATAAAAAACTATTAACGTAGGCCATAAAATGGAAATCTCCATATTGATCCTCAGAAGTCCATCCAAATAAAGGACCGTAGATAGACCCCAAAGAAATACCAATAAATACTCCTAAAAATGGGATTGAAGAAAGAATTAGTGCAGCAAAAAATCTACCAAAAAAGTAACCTCTTTTAGAAACTTGTGTACTGAAAATAATTTCGTTAAACATATTATCGTAGTCCTTTAAAGCTGCTTTGTTAAAAAAAGCAGTAGCTCCTAAAATGCCAAAAAGCACCATGGCAAGCGTTAGACTAGTAATTGTATATGGAGAGTTTTTGTAAACGTTACCAACTCCACCTCCAATGGAAACATCGGTTGCAGTAATGCCAAAGATAATAGCAGTTAGAACAAACGTGAAAATATAAACCATCGGTCGCTTAAGCGATGATTTGAGTTCTGATATAAATAAAGTTTTAAACATTTTGAGTTATGTTATTTTTAGTGAAACAGTAATGCTGTGATCAGTAATGCAGTGAGGGAACTACTTTCAGCTTGAGCTTCGAGCATTCAGCTTCGAGCTTTTTCAACCTACACTAGAGTGTTTTCTGTATTAATATTTGAGAAAAACACATCTTCGAGGTTTGGTTTTACTAATTCAAAATCACCACCTAAATCAGTTTCACTTAAAACATGAATTAATGGTTGACCTCCTACCATTTTGTTTGAAATAATAGAGAAGCTATTTGCATATTCTTCTAACTCATCTCGTCTTACTAATTTCTGATAAACTTTACCATCTAGCGAATCTATTGCCTCTTGTGGTGCTCCGTGAAAAACAATTTTCCCTAAATCCATAATTGCCATTTTTGTACATAACTCGCGTACATCATCAACAATATGAGTAGATAAAACCACAATCACATCTTCACTAACATCAGCAAGTAAATTGTAAAAACGATTTCTTTCGCTAGGATCTAATCCTGCTGTAGGCTCATCAACAATAATTAAATTAGGATTACCAATAAGTGCTTGTGCAATTCCAATACGTTGCTTCATCCCTCCAGAAAACTCTTTTACACTTTTATTTCTTTTCTCGTAAAGATTAACCTTGTTAAGTAAATAACTTACCAATTCTTTTCTTTCTTTTGAATTTGAAATACCTTTAAGTATAGCCAAATGATCTAATAATTCGTAAGCAGTTATTTGCGGATATACTCCAAACTCTTGAGGAAGATATCCGAGATTTTTTCTAAGTTCTGTAGGTTGTTCAAAAACATTAATATCGTTTAGCATTACAGTACCAGAATCTGCTTCTTGTAGAGTAGCAAGAGTTCGCATCAACGATGATTTTCCTGCTCCATTAGGACCGAGAAGTCCAAACATTCCATTTTCTATTTCTAAGCTTACATTATCTAAAGCTTTTACTCCGTTTGGGTAAGTTTTAGTAAGATTTTCAATTGTGAGTTTGTTCATTTTATTATAAGATTTTAATTTATTGGGTTTGTTTCAAATTAACTGATTAGACTTTAAATAATTCGCATTAGGTATTTCAGAAATTATCATAAATCATTACCACTATACTTAGCACAACATATGCACATAGTACCTTATTTTTAGTTTTAAGCTTTTTATTTTCTGAAATTAATTTTTCTACTTTTTCCATGTAATATACATTGTCTATTCTTCAATATCAAATAAGTATTCAACTGTAACTTTAAAGAATCTTGCCATTTTTATAGCAAGAGTTACAGATGGATTGAATTTATTTTTTTCTATAGCGTGGATTGTTTGCCTAGAAACTCCTAGTTCTTCGGCTAATTTACCTTGTGTAAGATCATTTCTTACCCTCTCAACTTTTACTAAGTTTTTCATACACTACGCTTTTTGAAAAAGAAAACAATTAGGTATAACCAAATAAATAAGGTTACAGAATCGAAGATACCATAAAGAGTGTTGACTTTAAATAAGTAGAAAATAAATGCAACAATGGTTATTATAAGAAATGAAAACTGGTAAGATTCTAGTCTGAGAATGCTAATGTAATCATCTTCTACTTTTTCTTTAGAAAGCATGTAAGTGATCAATGATAAAATTGAAACAACATTTAGCCAATGAATATTGGTATCATTACCTGCAATATCATAAAACTGATGAGAAGTCTCAATATTTGCACTATTCTTTTCTGTATATCTAGTTTCATTAAATCCATCAATAAAATCATCGCCATTAGATAAAATATATGTTGCTAAAAATATAATAAAAGCTATTTTTTTAAACCAGTTTGGAAGTACTTGAATATTCATGTGTAAATTATTTTTTACCAAATGTAAATAAAACTTTACACTATTACAAGTATTGTTTTTATATAACTTTTGCCATGTAGAACTCTAAAGTTACGGTGTGTCTTAAAGACACACCGTAACTAACAATGTCGAAGGTGATTTTTTCCTTTTTGAAGTTTTCTGTTAGTATCATGTTTTAATTGTAATATATAATATATTTGCTATTCATTAAGGCTTTTCGGATTCCACCTATTGTTGCAACAATATCTTTTAGTAATTAATTACTAAATTGGATTTTTGGAAAGCCTTTTTTTATTCTTAAACTTTTAGATTGAAATAGTCTTAGTAATTATATCCTCCAAATGATTTTGTTGATGAGATGCTATTAGTATAGTATGTCCTTTTCTTGATTTACTAATTATTATCTCTTTCAAATTAATAATAGACTCTACATCTAATCCTTCGAAAGGCTCATCAAGAAACCAATATTTTGGTTTATGAAGTAATGTAGATATTATCTCTATTTTCTTCTGTGTTCCTTTCGAACATTTCTCTATATACTTATCTACTTCTTCCCTGATAAAAAATACATCTATTAATTCTTGTACTAATATATCTGTTTCTTTATTTTTTACTTTTCGCAATGTGGCTGTAAAATCGAAAAACTCTAATGCTGTAAACTTTTCTATCAATAGTGATTTATCAAATAACACTCCTAAATTATTTTTATAGCTATAGGATGATTCTTCTATAATATTATTACCTATTTCAATTAATCCAGAATCTAGCAAACAATTTCCGCTAAGTATTTTTATTAACGTAGATTTTCCTGCTCCATTTCTACCAGTAAGTCCGTAAATCTCACCTTCTTTTAATTTAAGATTAAAATCTTTGAAGATTATATTTTTACCAAATTTTTTATTTATATTTTTTGCTTCTATCATGATTTTATATATTTAGGAAATGAATAAACAGAAAATACAACCAAAGAAAAAGATATTATTATTCCAACATACTTTAAATCCATCAAACTATAAAACGTATCTAAAAAACTTATAGCTATAGAAAATATTATTAATGTAATTGCATTCTTATTCAAAAATGAATTACCCTTTTCAGTCTTTAATACACTGATAACATTTCCAAAGAATATTGCACTAAATAACGTTGTAATAAAATGAGTAATCATATTTGGAATTATAATTTCTTCTAAAAACACTTTCTGTATAATTATAAATATCACCAAGAAAAACAATCCAACGAGAGTCTCTATTACATTTTGTGAAATTAATATTCGTTTATGTGAAACCCCATAAATACTGTTCGTCATTGCATCCCAATACACCCCATTCTGCAATACATTTACAAAATGTTTGTAAATAAATAACGGGTATAAATATGGGAGACCTATTTGTAAATACTGAAATTTACTGATTACTATAAGTAATAGCGCAATAAGATAATATTCTCCTATCAAGTAGTATCTTAAAAAATATTTCAGGTAAAATTTTAGCATTGCTTTCTATTTCGATGTAAATAATATCCCGAAGAAAAAATTAATATCAAGACTAATGTTAAGGATATAATTATATCAATTATAGAATTGATAATAGTAAAACTTATTTTTGGTATTCCATAATAATTAACAGCAACTATCAATAATAGGGAGATAAGTCTATAAATATTTTTAGAAATTTTAGGGATAACTACAATTCTAGAAATATTAAGTATCAATACAGATATGGTAGCTGCTATAAGGTAAGATATCGCTACTATTATTAATATTTCGGAATTAACAAATATATCGATTGTTAGATTGTAAGATGATATAAAAAAAGGAAGTAATAGCAATATTGTAACTGGAATAATTAGAGTAATACTATATATTTCTACACCAATTTGTACAATGTATTTTTTTATTCTTGAGATTGCTATCTGATCTAAAATTAAACTTGATTTTGTTTCTACATATATATTACTTAATATATTTGTAACAATAGTGAAGAATACAACAAGCCCAACAAGTCGCTCAATATTGAATGTTAGTTCTTTTCCATAATAAGTTGGCGCCTCAGCAGAGATACCAACGGTTATAAGCCCGAAGAAAATAATTATCAATGCCAAAGCACCCCAATCTGGAGGATATGGAATTCCGTATTTGGATAAGTAAATTTCTAAATATGTCACATTCTGCTTGTACCTTCTAAAAGATATAATTCTAGCATGATTAATTAGTCTTATTACTTCTAACATTCTATTCCTATTTATTAGAACTTCACCTCCATTACAATTAAATAATGGAGGTGAAATTTTATTATTTAATCTATTCCTTGAAGAACACATCCTACACCTGCTAAAGCAGCATAACCCCAAGGCCCACCTACAACCCCTGCTAGACCAAGTGCCATAACTGTTGTTGCGGCACCAGTAGCACATCTTTCCCATGACCAACCACCACTAATGCTCTCAAGATTCTTAATTTCTAATCTTTCCATAATATTGTAAAAATTTAAATTTAGTTTCCTACTCTAATCAAGGCTTTTCAGATTCCGCCTATTGTTGCAACAATATATTTTAGTGATTTATTGCTAATTTGGATTTTTGGAAAGCCTTTTTTTGATGCTCATCATAAACATAATAATCTTCAAATTCAATTAGCTTCTTTTCTTCTAGCTTATAAATTTTATCGGCATATTTTTCGGGTAGATTACTTCTATGTGTAATGAATATTACTATTCCATTCTCTTTAAACTTTAATAGTTTTTGCAATACTACATGCTCTGTAAAATAATCCATTGCTGATGTTCCTTCATCTATTATTAATAAATCTGGCTTTTGGAATAATGCTCTTGCTAAAGCAATCATTTGTTTTTGTCCTCCTGAAAGATTTATTCCATTTTCGCCTATCAATGTCATGTAGCCCTGAGGTAAGGAATCTATAAAAGAAGCAAATCCGTTTTCATTTAAGAAAGTAAGTGCTTCTTTCAATGTTTCTTCATTATTATCCATAGCTATATTGAATAATACTGAACCACTAAGGATAGGGATTTCTTGTGGTATTACTGCAAGTTTATTCCGCCAGTTATTTAGTTTAAGATCCTTTAATTCAATTTTATTATTGATAAGTACTTTTCCTGATTCTTGTAAATAATATCTTTGCATAATCTGAGCTAAAGTACTTTTACCACTACCACTTTCGCCCATAATAAATACCATTTTACCTAAACTAGCTTCCAAATTTACCTTATCTAGCAATAGCTTTTTGCCTGGAAACCTAAACGATAGATTATCTATTTTTATTGATGATATTTTTTCTTCTATTTTTTGTCCATCTTCTTTTTCGGCATCTATATCTACAAACTCAAACATTCTATAGAAAGCTACTTTTGCTTCGTTTACTACTATACTTACTAATGCTAGATTAGTAATTGATGGCAGCATAGATGATGCTATACCAATTATAGCCATCATTTCGCCAGTTTGTAGTCTATCGTTGAAAACCTCGTAACTATTATATCCCAATATTATCATTAAAAATAATGCTGATAATACTCCTGAGTTTACAATTAATTTTACATTTATCTTACCAAGGTTGAATACTGAATTTTGATATTGAGAATAAATTTTAGAATTAGTTTCTGAAAAAAGCTTTTGTTTATCTGAATTTTTAATCTCCGAAATGGCTTGTATATTATCTATATAATTACTCTCAGAGTGGGCATAGTTTGTCATTACTTCTTTTTGCCCCTCTATTACAGGTTTATTATATCTGTATAATACAATAAATACAAGTGGAATTATAGCGGAAGTTATTAAGCCTGTTTCTACCGAATACGAGAATAATACTATTAAAGATATTATACTTATTAGAATATCAATTATCATATTTCCTGCCAATTGCGAAATTACACTCTGAATACGTGCAGTATCATTTAGCCTAGAAATTAATTCTCCTATTCTACGAGTATCAAAAAATACTTTTGGTAATGACAGTAATTTGCCATAGAATTTATTAATTATTCTGATATTGAAGTTTTTACTTTGCTCTATGAGTATTCGTTGGCGTAAACCTACAAATAATGCTCGTACAACAAGTAAAAAACCTACAAGTGAAGTACCTACTATAAAACGTGTAAATTCTTTTTGTGGCAAAATTTCATCTATTAATTTTTCGGAATACAAAGCCATTACCATATTAAGCCCAGCTAATATTACACCAAAAACCAAACTTATTGTTAGCAAGGGATAATCATCTTTTAATAAAGAGAGCAAATATTTTTTCTTTCTATTTTTTGCATTCTCTCTCTTTACAAAATCGTTATTTGGAGATAAAGTAAGTAAGCTTTTTGACTGCCATATTCCCTCTAACTCTTCCTCATTGTAATACACTATTCCCTTAGCAGGATTGCCAACAGTAAACCTGTTGTTTTCGTATTTGTAAACAACTAAGTAATGTTGCAGTCTGCCATCAATTAACACATGTATTATTACAGGCTCTTTTTGTTCTTTAAGATGTTTTATTTCTGCTTTAAAACCATCTATTTGCAACCCACATTTTACACCTGATTGTACTAAGCCAAGCATGGTAGTGCCTTCTTTAGTTGTACCACTTATATTACGTAATTGATCTAAAGAGTAATCACCCTCGTGGTATTTAATAATAGAAAGCAAGCACGCTACACCACAATCAGACTGGTCTTGTTGGAGAGTGAAGGTTGATTTTGGATTTTGTTTTTTCATTTGAGATTAAAAAAAAGTATAATATTCTTTGATGACTTAATTGAATAATTTTAGATACATTCTTTCCTTTCGTATAGGACTTGGTCTATAATAAATAAATATACCAATGGAAATTATATACAACAAAATATATCCTAAATAATATATTTTTCCTAAAATAGGAAGTGTTAATACCAAAGAGACTAATACAGTACTAAGTGATGATACAATTGATACATTATTTTTTATTCCAAATGGTCTATTTACATGTGATGGGAGTACTAAAGACCATACAACACTTAAAGGTGTTAAGATAATAGTTGATGATATATATGATATTATTAAAAACCAAAAATTATTATCCAAATAGATTAAAAACACTAATGATATTATAAAATCTAAAATTAAAGGGAAACCAACAAGTCTTAGGTGCGTATTTTTCAACTCCCTCATCTTATAATCCATAAATGAAATATTATACCATACTTCTCGTAAATATCCCCATAAATTGTTAAAAACAGAATTATATAACATAACAGGTGTAGAAACTGCAACTATAATAAATAATGGAAAAAATGAAGTTTCAGTATCTAAACTTCTACTTTCTAAATTATAAAAATATACAAGAGCTATTGTTTTAAAAAGCAATGATGTGAATAGAGCAACATAAAGATTTCGTTTAGATAAAAGTAGTTTTAAGAATAAATATTTGTTGCTAATATAACTTATCGCATTTACACCAACTTTAAAACTAGATTTAGTAAATAAATAAAAAGAAATTAGATAAAATATTATTGTGAAAGTAATTGAACTAAAAGTAGTGTTATTGTAATATATGGTAAGCAAATATATTGCAATTGAAATAATTAGCAATCCCATTTGAAATATATTTAATTTTTTTTTATACCATATAGAATACATAATTATTATAAAATTTGATGTAATAACATATGAAATAAACTTCAATGCATCAATTGCAGAGATACTCTCTGAAGTTGTAATCAGTATCATTATAAATATATAACTCGCTATTGTAAAATTATCCAAAAAATGAATAATAATAGTTATATTAAATTTTGACAAATTAGATACAGGCAAAGAATTATTAAATATTCTTAATTCCGTTTTTTTATTAGTGATGAATGATTCAACAATAGTTAAACTAAATAAGCCTAAACCTATCCAATTGATAAAATTAACCTGATCGTACCAATTGAATTTGGCTAAAGCCTCACTATCTATTATTCTGGATATTACAAAAGCGTAAACTGAAGCAGTAAGCGTATATAGAAAAAGACTAATAATATTAAATTTGCTGTTTGTAAAATTATATTTAGTTTTGAAATACATCTTTACAAGATATATACCTAACTCCATATCGAAGATTTTTCGTTTAATTCTAATTCTGTATTAGAAATCCCATTATCTACATGTGTACTTAATAACTCATCTAAATTATAATTAGATGATTCCTTAATATCTATAATAGAACTATCCAATACAACTTTCCCATCGTCTAGTATTATTAAGTGATTAATTATTTTTTCGATGTGATTGAGATTATGTGATGATATTAATATAGTGCGTTTTTTATTTTCGCCATATTTATTTATAAAACTTATTAGTTGCTTAGATGCTATTGGGTCTAAGCCAGAGAATGGTTCATCTAAAATTAGAAAACTTGGCTTATGTATTATGCAAGAACACAATTCTAACTTCTTTCTATTTCCAGTAGATAAATCCTTTACTAAGGTATCTGTATTCTGCTCCTTGAAAAACAAATCTAATAATTCATTAATTCGTTGTCTCGCATCTTCCTTAGATACTTTAAAAAGCTTAGATGAATACTCTAGGTATTCTTTCACCGAAAACATTTCAAAAAGACTATTAACACTAGAAAGGTACCCCATTTCTAATTTTATACTTTGAGGTAAATCAATTATATATGTTTCACCGTTATAAAGGATTCCTCCTCTTGTAGGAGTTATATACTTGGTAATAGAATTAAAAAGTGTAGTTTTTCCTGCACCATTTTTTCCGATAACTCCGTATGTTCCTGAATCAAATATTAAGTTCACATTCTTTAGAACCGAGTTCCCTGAGTATATTTTTGTAATATTATCTAGTATTATTCTCATGTTTTTTTATTAAGAGAGGAGTACTACTCCCCTCATGAGTAGTGATTTTATAAATTATAAATAGTATAAGCCACACATCCAACTGCCGCTACATTAGCAACAACATTAGCTCCACCTCCCATTAATGCGAATAAACCTGCTCCTGCACAAAATCCATCCCAAAAGGCTTTCGTTCCACCTTCTATAGACTCTAACTGAATATTATTTAATTTTTCCATAACTATATTATCTTGTATCTCCTGTTAAACATAATACCGCTGCTGCACCAAAAGACCATGGTCCAGGAAAAAAAACGGCTGCTGCAATACCTAGTCCACATGCAGTCTCTTGGTTAATACCTCCCTGAACAAGCTCCATCTGTTCAATAGTTAATTTTTCCATAATATTTAAAAATTAAAATTTAGTTTCCTACTCTGTTTAAGGTTTCAAGTTAAATCTTGATTTCACCAGGCTTTTTTTTTGATTATGCCTATTATTACAACAATATCTTTATCTGCTTATTTACCAATAACGAAACAAGTGATATTTATAATTCGAGATATAAATAAATAGCATATTTTTTTTTATTAGAATATTACCTCGTGATTTTTCTTCTTTCTAAATAAAACTTAAACAAGATATTAATGATTAATAATAAATAATTAGCCTTTATTAAATATTTAGGCATCTCAATATCAAAAAAGATTAATAAAAATATTACTAAGTTTAATAGAACAGATATTTTCCAGATTGTCCTCATAATTAAGATAATAATTAAAATTTGTAAATGTATTTAAAAACTGCCCACCTACTATCAGTTGGTGGGGCAATAATATAAGATTTAAGCAAGGAAGCATGCTCCTGCAACCCCTAAACCAACCCATCCTCCAGGATTCCAACTATTTGCAAGACTTAATACTGCTAATCCAACACCGAATCCAGCACAAAAATCACCAAAATCACTTCCTCCTTCTAAATTTTCTAATTCGTCAAAATTTAACTCTTTCATTTTTTTTATTTAAAATTATTAACAAGCAAAATAACCATATAATGCTCCTCCTATTATAAGCGCTGCACCAGCAGGGGTAAATGCCATAATCATTCCTGCTGTCATTAGACCAGCAGCCTTATGTACACAAGCTCCACCATCAATACCTTCCATCTGTTCAATAGTTAATTTTTCCATAATATTTAAAAATTAAAATTTAGTTTCCTACTCTGTTTAAGGTTTCAAGTTAAATCTTGATTTCACCAAGGCTTTTCGGATTCTGCCTATTGTTGCAACAATATCTTTATCTACTTTTGTTAATCAACCAAAGCAGTTATCTTTTCTATTTTACTTAATCCTTTCAGTACTTTTAACAACTCTCCTTTTTTGTTATACACAAATAAAGTAGGCACATGTTTTACTTTAAAAGTATTGTCTATTTCGTAATTTTTATCTAGTAATACTTTGTAAGCAGGATAATTCTCAATTTTATATTCATCGAAGTGTTTTTTTACTTTTTCCTGTTTTTCGGCGCTTACAAAATATACGTTGAACTTTTCTGATACTTTTTTGTAATGTTTCTTAAACAAACCAAGTTCTGCATTACAAAACATACAATCAGTATTTACAAACGAAATAATTAAGCTTTTGTCTTTTGGCATTTGCAACTCTAAAGAATCACCATTTAATGTTTCGAAACTTAATTTTGGTAAAATCTGAATTTCAGCATGTTCATTATTCTTATTATTTAACATGTAAGCGGAAGCTACTATAAGCCCACCAAGTATTATTAAAACAACAGCTAATAATATTTTCTTACTCTTTTTCATTACTAATTAATAATTTCAAATTGAACATTGCTAATTGATAATTGCTAATTGACAATTGACAATTGACAATTGACAATTGAGTTTAACTGTACATTATTGATATAAACGTAACAAACACCACCCAAATAATAAATGCGGGCAAGTAAGATAGCATCACGTTATTGAATGATTTATCAAAATCTATATCTGCAACTTTTGATATTATCCAAGCTAATACAAACCAATATACAAGCTCAAATAGATTGGAACTTTGCAAAAGGTAGTAGAGATAACTGTTTACCTCATCGGCTTCGAACAACTGTGTAAGCGATAGTGGGAAGAAATAATTAATATCTTGTAAACTATACGAACTCTGAAAATAGAAGTATGCCATTTTTGAGGCATTTGCTATCCAAAATACTATATCGGCAAATATTACTGATTTTATAATATTTGAAAAAGAAAATTCTCTCTCATCGAACACTAAATAAATACCACCATAAAGAATACTTCCTATAGTAATGTATTTTAGTATTAAAATGATAGGTGTAATTGCATAACCTATCCAGCTCCACTCTTTATTAAAATCAATCATTTTTTCTATTTGCGAAAACGATAAACCTTCGTAGGCATCGTAAAGCAAATTATCGTTAATGATAACATTGCTAGAAAAAAAGATTAATAACAGAGTTAGACCAGTAATTAGTAGATAGGCTTCCCATAATTTGAATGTATTTTATCCAATGGGTGGGAGTTGTAGTATTCATTTTAGGTGTTTTAGTTTTTATCTACACAAATGTAAACATCAAAAAATAAAACAAGGTACGGTTTAACCGTACTTGAAGTTCGGTTAAACCGAACACCTAAAAAACATACTTTACTGAAAACTAAATGTTTAACTTTTTACGATATTTTTAAACACTACTTTTAGAAGAATATTACTTACAGAAAGCCTCTTTTTTTTGCTTCTTCAATTAAACCTATATCTGATTTTTGTTCTACGCCAAAGAGTATTTTAATTTTTCGTTTGCGTTTTTCTATTGCTCTTTGTGTTAGTCCAATATCTTCATTAAAATATAAGTTTTTGGTAAGGTCTCCTTTGTTTAAACGATCTAATATAAGTGTATCGGTCTTGTCTAATAAGATATTCGAATTTATTTTAGACCTAATTTTTTCTTTAATAGATGGGCTAAAACAAGGTGGATTATTTATTATTTCTGATATTGACTCTTTTAATACTTTAGGACTTATTTCACTTTTTATAAGTATCCCATCGGGATTTATATCTTTTATAATTGACTCCATTAGTAGCTGATCTTTTATCATTGTTAAAAAAGCTAGCTTAGGGTGTTTTGTAGCTTGCTTAACTCTACTGGCTAAATCAACTCCATTAATCAATCCGTGCTTTTCAGAATCATCCATATTTATATCAAAAAATATAATATCAAATTTATCTAAATCGTTTTCGTTTACTATGTAGTCGTAAGCATCATCTAGAGTAGTTTTGGAATGTACGTTTACTTTGTAATTTTCGCAATTTTGTAGCGTCAACGTATATCCTTCCAGTATCATTGGATGGTCGTCTATAAACAATATTTCAAGTGTTTGCATTTATGGGTGTTTTTATAGTGAGTTTAATTCCTTTATTATTTTCCGAAAATATATCTAATATACCATCTATTTCTTTTACTCTATCTTTTATATTGCTAATACCTATTCCTTTTTTATTAGGTCCATTGCTAAAACCAACTCCATCATCTTCAATTTCTAATATAAAATCATTATCCACCTCATTAAAACTTATAGTAACACTATTTGCTCTTGAGTGTTTTGCAATATTAGTTATTGCTTCCTGAATAATACGATATAAGTTTATTTTAACATCTTCTGATATTAAATTCCATTTATCGAAATTATTTAGTAATTGATAATTTATATTTGAAGATAAAAATGACTTTTTTAGTAACTTATCTACTGTCTTGGAAAGATTAGAGTCCGATTTGCTTTTAAGCTCGTGAGAAATATCTCTAATTTCATTTTCAATTTCTTTTAGAGTTTCAATAAATATATTATTATCTGCATTCTCTCTTACCTCCAGGTTATATCTAACTCCAAATAATTTTGAAAGAATATTGTCGTGCAGTTCTTTAGATAAATTAGAGTTAACTGTTTTTTTAGCTTTTTGTATATTTACTTTCTCATTTTCAAGAATACCTCTAACTTCATCCCTAAATTCTTGTTCTTTTTCTAAATTATTTAGTTTAAAATGCTGTTTCAAATAAAAATAAATGGTTAGAATAAGTAGTAATAAAGTAATAATAGTAATTATTAGCATATAATTTTTTTCTTCCAAAACTTCTGCTTTACTCATATACTCGTCTGTTTCCATTCTTATACGAGCAAGTTTATTTTTCACCTTTCTATCTCTTAAATCTATCGAATCTTTAAGAGCAATGTAATTACGGCTGTATTTGTTGTTATTACTATCTACATCCATCAACATTAAATAACTCTTTAACCTTAATGTATTGTTTCCTGATAGGTTTGATAAACTTAAAGCAGTGCTTGCAGTTTCTATTGCTTTATCTTTTCTTTTCTGATGCTTGTATAACTCAGTAATAAGAAGCCTATTAGCTATTATACCCGCAGTATCTTTTATTGATTGTTTGAAATAATAGTTGTCTATAAATTCTTTCTCTACACCCTCTGTTAATAAGTCATTTTTAAATTTGGCATGAGTAAGGTTATCTTTTGCTCTTCCGTATAATTGAGGGTCATCAACTATTAAACCTTTTACTTTTATTACTTTTTCTAAATAAAGTGTTGCTTTATAATAATTCTTTATCTTTAAAAATTCATGTCCAATATTATTATCACTTGTAGCAAGTGATAGAATATCATCACTAGCAATTAAACTTTTTGATTTTAGGAAAAACTTCATTGCATTCTCACTTTCTGTTTTTTCAGAATACAAATTAGCTAAATCATTATAGCAAGATTCTAACCAATCATCCATGTTGTTATCAGAAAAGATTTTGATTGCTTCAAACATATCATTCTCTGCACCGTTATACTGATGCAAATCTTTTTGCACGCAAGATAAAAAGGCTAGATTTTTGGCATAACTAATTGTATCTTTTATAGCCAACAATAATTTATTTGAAGTATTAAAGCTACTATATGCTTTTATACCTACACCTTTATTTAAAAAATAATAGCCTTTGTATTTATATGCTTTTGCCAAAACCAACGTATCGTTAATTAGTTTTGAATGGTCTATAATTTCGTTAGTTATTTTATTAAAAAGTGGGAAATCATTAAGTTTATAAGCAGAATATGAGAATTTAATTTTAAATGAATTAGATATGGAATCATTAAACCTATAATTCTCTAATTTTTCTATTCCATCAACAATATATATTGTTCTGTCTTCTATGCTAATAGTATCGTTTCTAGATTGCGTAATATAATAATTAATACTATCTATTTCTGAAATTTGTGGTGCATCTTTACTCTTGTAATTATTATTGCAAGAGATGAATAAAATGAAGATTAAAAAAAATGAAATAGGTAGTTTCAAGTAAAACGATTTTAGGGGGCTAATATAAAATTTTAGAACCCTAAAATCTAACTATTCTTCTTCTTTCTTAACCGTTTTATCTTGTTCTCCTCCCTCATCTGATACAAATCTTTCAGAAATAAATTTTTCTTCTTTTGACAACTCATTTATAGTATCTTTTGTACAAGAGGATAATACTATTGAAAATAGAACTAAGGCAATAATAATTTTGTAAGTTTTCATACTTTAGAATTTAATATTTATTAATGCCACAAACATATATTCTAAAAAATGAAATGCAGTTCGGTTTAACCGTACTTAAAGTTCGGTTAATAGTACTACCTACACATTTATTATGGGGCTATGTTGTTTGTAGTGGGTAATTTAAAATATGATGTTTTTTATCTTTTGAAATTTACTAAATTAGAATATCATCACCCCGAGGCTTAAGTTTTTAACGAAAAACTCCAACCCGCCTTGCCCGCTCCGACGATTGAGGCGAGCCGTCGAGGCAGGTAAGCGGATGACAAATTATTTCCCGCTAATACCGCTGATTAACGTATATTTTATCAGTGAAAATCTGCGGAATCTGCGGGCGATAAACAATGTTGTCATAGGTAGCAGGCCACCTATCCGTCGAGGCTGGTCGAAGGGTCTATTACATCTATTGATATAGATATTTCTACCTATCATTAGAAAAACATATCTTTACAGCCATGCCACCTATAATAAAAACAGTTTCAATAATTTTACTACTCCATGTTTTTTGGATTAAAAGTGCTTGTGCTCAAGAAATACCTGAGTATATTTTTGATAATGATGTAGTTGTAATAAAAGAAGAAATCATCCTAAAAAATGCCTGGGCTGGAGGGTTAAATTTTATACAAATAGAAACCTTCGATTTTAACTACGATGGATACGACGATCTATTAATTTTTGATAGATCTGGTAATAAAATAATGCCATTTATTTATCATAAAAAAGACAATAATTCCTATTACAAATATGATGCTTCTTTTGCTTTTTCTTTCCCCGAAGTTATAAATTGGATAAAACTTGTAGACTACAATTGTGACGGTAAAAAAGATATTTTTGCATATAACATATTAGGAATTGAAGTATGGAAAAACATTAGCTCTGAAAATGAAATTAATTTCGAACAACAGTTTTTTGAATATCACCTTTCTAATGGAACACAAATTCTAGCAGCCATAAAAACAGATACTGGTGGCGATTACGATACCAACCTACATATTATTTACCAAGATATTCCTGCTATAGTTGATGTTGATGGAGATGGTAGCATAGACATACTCAACTTTGGTTTGGGAAGTGCAATACCCGAAGGTTCTACGGTAGAATTTCATAAAAATAGAAGTCCTTGCGGTTTAGATTTCGAAAGAGTTACATCGTGCTGGGGAGGATTTGCCGAGAATTACACAAACAATTCTGTTTCTCTAGAAGTTTGCATAAAGCCAACAAGTCTTGCAAAAACTAAGGGAGTAAAAATGCACGCTGGATCATCGTTGTTAGTTAGTGATTTTAGTGGTAATGGGTTACCCGATATGCTTATTGGCGATATTACTTTCGAGAATGCAGTGATGGTTTACAACCACGGCGATAAAAATACAGCGTGGATGACAGAGCAAGACAAAACTTTCCCTAGCTACTCCACGCCTATCAGCTTAGAGTATTTTCCTGGATTTTCTATGATAGATATTGACCTTGATGGCAGCTTAGATTTAATTGCTAGTCCAGCTATAAAAGGTTCTCAAAATGTAGAGAGTGTATGGAGGTACAAAGATATTTCTGGTAATAATATCCCAAATTTTGTAAGAGACAGTAAATCATTTTTACAAGACGAAATGATAGATGTTGGCGAAGGTGCAAATCCTCATTTATACGATATAGACGGCGATGGATTACTAGATCTACTAATTGGCAATTATGGTTACTACCAAACTGGTGGAGGTTATAAATCAAATATTTCATTTTATAAAAACGTTGGGAGTACTACACATGCGAAGTTTGAATTTGTAGATGAAAACTTTGGTGATTTCGAACAATACCCTTGGCGGAATATTTACCCCGCATTTGGCGACCTTAACAACGATGATATTGCGGATATAATTATTGGCGAAATTGACGGACTTATTCACTATTTTGAAGGAACTGGA
>JADGDT010000065.1:0-10819 GCA_016744755.1 Ichthyobacteriaceae bacterium
ATGATGCGACTAAAGTTGCTTATACTTACAATATTAATTTCTGTGGCAAACGTGTTTGCGCAGGATGTAGAATTCCATGCAGTAACAACAAAGAAAACTGTTGGGAAATTCGAGAAATTTAGAGTTGATTTTACAATTAATCAGAAAGCGGGAGATATTATTCCACCTGATTTTTCGGAATTTGCTTTTTTGGGAGGTCCTAGTACCTCTGTAAATCAGAGTTGGGTAAATGGCAAATCGTCATTCAATAAAACCTATACTTATTACCTAATGCCAAAGGGTGTTGGTAAATTTAATATTGGACCTGCAAAAATTAAGGTCGATGGAATGACCTACCGTACTCGCCCAATTACAATTACTGTAGTTGAGCAAAAGAAAAAATCTGATAATCCGAACGACCCAGAGACTTTAGCTTCCAACAATATCAAATTAAAGATGGAATTGAGTTCGTCAAAACCATATGTTAATCAGCAAATAACTGTAGCCTATTACTTATATTTCAAAGTAAATATAAGTTCTCCACAAGTTTTGGAAATGCCAAAATTCAATGGTTTTTGGAGTCAAGATTTCGAGAAGGCAAAGAGATATAACATTGAAAAAAAATATCTTGATGAAGAATTATATCAGCGTATTCTACTAAGAAAAACTGTTCTTATCCCCCAGAAATCGGGTAAGTTAGTTATAGATCCACTTACATTACAAGTACCAATGGAAATATCATCGGGTCGATTAGATTTCTTTGGCAACCCAATGACTCGTCAGTACAGCTATACAACATCCACAGGCAAACGCACTATAAATGTAAAATCGCTTCCTATACAAGGTAAACCAAAGAGTTTTACTGGTGCAGTAGGTAAATTTACTTTTGATGTAACTGCTAGTAAAACTACGGTAGAGGCAAATGAATCTATCACCCTAAAAGCGGTTGTTAAAGGGACTGGAAACATGAAATTGTTTGGTATTCCAAAGCTTACAGTACCCGAAGAACTAGAAGCCTACGACCCAAAACATGTAGAAAAAGTAAAACTTGGCAAGTATGGAATGACAGGTAAAGTTACCGAAGAGTATATTATTATTCCTCGTTATAAAGGAGAATATAAAATTCCTGTACTTGAGTTCTCGTATTTTGATACATCTAAAAAAAAGTATGTGACTCTTAATGGCGATGAGTTTAATATTAATGTTACAAAAGGACAGAAAAGAATTTCACCTAGATCTTCTCGTACTAACAAGGCTATAAACAAATCGGGAGTTCAAATGCTCGGTAAAGACATTAGGTATATTCATTCAAAAACTGAATTTGAAGAAACAGAAAATGACAATTTCTTTGGGTCATTCTTGTACTACATATTATTAGTAATTCCTTTCTTGGCAATACCGATGTTACTATTTGTTTATCATCAGAAAAGAAAATCAGATTCTGATATTATTGGTTCTAGAAAGAAAAAAGCTAGTAAAATAGCAAAGAAAATGCTTTCTGGAGCAGGAGAATATTTAAAGACGAATGACGACAGTAAGTTTTACGAAGCAGTAATTCAGGCTATGTATAAATATTTAGCATGGAGTTTGGCTTTAGAACAATCGGAATTAAATAAAGAGATTATACAAGAGAAATTAGAAATTAAAGGAGCTTCAGAAATTCAGATTAAAGAATTGATGGATCTACTTGCCGAATGCGAAATGGCACGTTATGCCCCAAGTATTTCGGGACTTGACAAACAAGATATTTATAACAAAGCATCAGAATTAATTTCTGAATTGGAGAAGAAATGAAAAATTGTTTAACTTTTGGATTAAAGGTTATACTATTATTCGTATGAATTTCATAATTTATAAAAATCGTCATGTTGAGCGGAGTCCCTTGAGTGAAACGAAAGGGAAGTAGTCGAAACATTTATAGCAATGAAGTTAGCATAGTGTTAATAAGTCTGGAATAGACCTTTCGACTTCGCTTTGGCTCCGCTCAAGGTGACGATTATTTCATAACATACAAAGTAGTATCTAATTAAACGATTACACAAAAATGAAAAAGATATTATATATTTTAACAATTCTCATAGGATTTGGAGTAAATGCCCAAACTCCCAATGAGATATTTAAGGAAGGTAACGATCTATACAAACAAAACAAGTTTGAAGAAGCCTTAACTAAGTATAAAAGCATTGAGGAAACAGGTTTTGTTGCCGACGACTTATTTTACAACATGGCAAATGTTTACTACAAATTAGAAGAAACTGCTCCTGCTATTTTGTACTACAATAGAGCTTTGAAGGTGAATCCTAATTTGGACGATGCAAAGTTTAATTTAAAAATGGCACAACTGCGTACTGTTGATAAAATTGAGAAGCTTCCAGCTACATTTTTTGTGAAATTCTGGAATTGGTTAGCAAACATTCTTACAGTGCATCAATGGGCAATATTTAGTGTATTAATGGCATCTTTTACGGCTATTGCTTTTATATTTTATTTCTTTGCTAACTCATCGGTTATCAAACGAATTAGTTTTGTTAAGAGTATTACATCTTTGATTTTAATGATAATTTCAATGGTAATTGCACATCAGCAAAATACTTGGGAAAGCAAAAATAAGGAGGCTATTATTATGGCTGAAAATAGCTATATAAAAATATCTCCAAACGAGAATAGCGAAGATAAATTCATTCTCCACGAAGGAACTGAGGTTTTAATTGTAGATCAGGTTGATGAGTGGTTGCGTATAAAACTTGCTGACGGAAAAATTGGTTGGATTTACAGTGGCGATATTGAGGTGATATAAAATATAACGCCATTTCAAAAAAGCCCAATGAATTGATAAATGTTGCTTTGTGGTGTTTGCGGTCTTTACATTTTATTTGCGAACTTTGCGTGAAAAACAAAATCTATTTCACGCAAAGTTCGCAAAGTATTTTCGCAAAGGAAACGCAAAGAAATAGTCTTTATGAAAATTTAGAACATAAATGAAAAACAAAATAATATATTCCATAATCATCTTTTTTTCTAAGATGCCATTCTTCATGCTTTACGGAGTATCTAGTTTTTTGGCGTTCATGCTGAATCACGTAATTGGATACAGAAAGGATGTTATATTGGAAAATCTCAGGAAATCTTTTCCAGAAAAAACAGAAGAAGAATTAAATAGAATAAGAATAGAATTCAATAAGAGTTTTTCAGACCAAATGGCAGAGACCTTAAAGCTTTTCACTATTTCTAAAAAAGATTTGAATGAAAGATTGGTTTACGAAAATCCTGAGGATGTAACAAAATGGATTGAAAAAGGTAGAAGTGTGGTTATAGCATCGGGGCATTATGGCAACTGGGAATATCCTTCTGGATTTCCTTTTAAATTACCAGGTTTCGATCAGTATAATATTATATATGCCGAACTTACCAATAAATTTTTCGATCAGAAAATAATTGATACTCGCGAAAGGTTTGGTTGTCACATGATTTCTATGAAAAATACTTTCAGGGAGATTTTAGCTCAACCAAATACGGGACAATTCTATGGTTTTATATTCGATCAAAGTCCGCATAAAGGATTAGTGAAATACGATTTACAGTTTCTAAATCAGACTACACCTGTGCATTTGGGTACAGAACAAGTGGCTGTAAAAAAAGATGCAGTTGTAATTTATGTTGAGGTTAACAGAACCAAACGTGGATTTTACAGTGTAAAGACAGAAGTTGTAACAGATACTCCAAAAGAAACTTCTAAATACGAAATAACCCATATGCTTTTCGACAGATTGGAGAAGTCAATTAAAAAAAATCCTGCTGAGTGGTTGTGGTCTCATAAAAGATGGAAGTACAAATCGGGGATTCACTATTTCATCAAATAAAATTGTTTCTACAACTTGATTTAATATTTTTGATAGTACAAATCAGAATAACAAAATCTTTTTAAATATGGCAAATAAAATTATATACGCAATAATCATATTCTTTTCGAGGATGCCATTTTTTATGCTATACTTAATTTCAGATTTTGGTGCTTTCTTATTAAACCATGTAATTGGATATAGAAAGGAAGTGATAATGAATAACCTTAGAAAATCATTTCCTGATAAAGAAGAAAAAGAGCTTAATGAAATAAGAATACAGTTCAATAAAAATTTCTCAGACCAAATAGTTGAGACACTTAAAATGTTTACCATTTCTGGTGAAGATTTAGCAGAAAGACTTGTTTACGATAATGCCGAGCAATTAATTAATTACGCCAAGGAAGGTAGAAGTGTAATGCTTGCTTCGGGGCATTATGGAAATTGGGAATATCCATCAGGTTTTCCATTTACTATTCCTGGGTTTGATGGTTACAATGTTGTTTTTGCTCCTATAGAAAACAAGTACCTAAATGATAGAATTATTTCTAGTAGAGAAAGATTTGGCATACATCTACTCTCGATGAAACAAACAATGCACGAAATAAAAGAACAACCAAATTATGGACAAGTTTATGGCTTTTTATTCGATCAGAGTCCACATAAAACTAGAGTAAAATACGATTTACAATTTCTTAATCAAATTACACCCGTGCACTTAGGAACAGAAAATGTTGCTAAAATGAAAAATGCTGTAGTTATGACTTTAGAAATATATAGGGTTAAGCGAGGTTTCTACAGGGCAAAATCTACTATGCTTACAGAAACTCCTAATGACATGCCAGAATACAAAATAACTAACGAGCTTTTCCGCAGACTAGAAGAAACAATTAAAAGAGATCCTGCACAATGGCTTTGGTCGCATAAGCGTTGGAAATACCAACCAGGTAGAGATTATAATCTAGATGAAATCCCTAAAAAATAAGAAATAGTTTATTTAAAACTATTGTCTTACATTTGCCACGCAAAAATATTTGCAGTTACTGTTTCTAAGCAGTAAAATATTAATGATGTTAATAGACTATTTATATTGATAATAGTCACTTCTCCTTTAACTTATTAATTAACAAAAAACGAACGGTTACTTTTGTATCCGTATTTCTTGCTGTGCAATTAATTATATAATGTGCAGTAATTCAAAAATTATAATCAGAATAAATGACTTTTAAAAGTTTAGGAATAATAGATCCTATCCTTAAAGCACTTGATGCTAAAGGATACACAGATCCAACACCAGTACAAGAACAATCAATACCTATTTTACTTAATGGAAACGATTTATTAGGATGTGCACAAACAGGAACAGGAAAAACAGCTGCTTTCGCAATACCAATAATTCAGCAATTATACCTCAATAAACATCAGGATTCTAAGGGTAGAAGGAAAGTAAGAGCACTTATTGTTACTCCTACTCGTGAGTTGGCAATACAGATTGGCGAAAATTTCACAACCTACGCTAAGCATACAGGAATAGAGAATACAGTTATTTTTGGAGGAGTAAAACAACACTCCCAAGTAAAAAGACTTCGTGCTGGAGTTGATGTACTTGTGGCTACTCCAGGTAGATTACTCGATTTAATGAACCAAGGATTTATATCATTGAAAGATGTTGAGTATTCTGTTCTAGATGAAGCAGACCATATGTTAGATATGGGTTTCATACATGATATTAAGAAAATAATTGCAAAATTACCTCATAAGAGACAATCATTATTTTTCTCGGCCACTATGCCACCAGAAATAGTGAAACTTTCTGGTAAAATATTGGGTAATCCACAGAAGGTAACTATTGAACCCGAAAAGACTACTGCCGAAAAAGTAGAGCAATCGATATATTTTGTTTCAAAAAAATCAAAAATAAAACTACTTATTCACTTAATACAAGAGAATAAAGTAAATACGGCAATTGCTTTTTCAAGAACAAAACACGGAGCCAACAAGATTGTAAAGCAACTTCAGAAAGCAGGAATTACCTCTGCTGCAATTCACGGAAACAAATCTCAAGGAGCTAGACAATTGGCTTTGAGTAATTTCAAGAAAGGAGAGCTTAAAGTTCTTGTTGCCACAGATATTGCTGCTCGTGGAATTGATGTTTCGGAATTAGAATATGTATTTAATTACGACTTGCCTAACATCCCTGAAACATACGTACACCGTATAGGACGTACGGGTCGTGCAAATGCTAGTGGTACAGCAATTTCTTTTTGCGATTCAGAAGAGAGACCTTACCTAAAAGATATTGAGAAACTAATTGGCGAGAGAATTCCTAAAATTGATGAGCATCCTTTTGTTGATGATAACGAAGAGGTTAGTAGTACTCCTAAGAAACAACAAAATAACAGGTCTCAAAAATCTTCTAACAGACCTAGAAAGGATAATAATCCTGAAAAGAAAAGAGAAAATCCTTATTCTAGAAAAAGAAGAATCGCTAGAGAAAATAGTAGATCTTCAGAGTAAACTATTTTTCGTTAAGCTATTGTAAATTACTATATTGTCAGAGAAAAGTTCTTATCTTTTCTCTGACATTTTTTTTACCATAACTAAATACTACCCTTAGAAATGAAAGTAACTAAATGCAACCTTACCGGACTTACTAAAAGACAAGAAGACCATTGGATTAGTGAACATGATTCTAAATCTAAATCGTGGATGAGTATGTATTTACTTGGCGATGATATATTAGTTGTAGAATGGCATGGCTATATAACATGTGAGGAAAATGATAAATCTGAAATTATTTTTCGCAATATCCTCTCACAGTTTAATATTAGAGAAAGGGGATATCACTACATACTTGATAGTACTGATGTTAGTGGTACATCTCTAAAAATAAGAACTAGATACACCACCTTTCTTGAAAAGGAAATTGGATACCTAAAATCACATATCATTGTGGGACTAAGACCTGTTTTAAATTTCATTACAGGTATAGCATTACAGTTTAATAAAAATTTTAGAATTACTAGATACTCCAAAAATTTACAAGGTGCAATTTCAATAATTAATAAATTGAATAAAGACACAACTATTTATGGAGATAATGGAAAGTATATGTCTGATGCTAGAGATAATGAGATCGTCGAGATAAAACAAGAAAACACCAAAATATCTAAATTAGAGGATGAATCCATTTCATCTTCAAAAAGTATTATAGACAGGTCGGAAGATGGTATATGGAGGTTTAAAAACACTAATAGCCAATATTATATTTATGGAGAAATAATTGACGAAAGAATTATTTATTGCAAACAATCTGGTGATAGAACTATAGCTGATTTAAAAACATTCTTCCATATTAATGAAGAGATGCTAAAGATACAAGACAACACTAATGCAATTTTGATTGAGTATATAGGCAATTCCAAAAATGTATCAGAAAACAAGCGAAAGAGTATTGTTTCTTTCTATTATTCATTGATGGGCAAGATAAGTCATCTTATATTTATTAAACCATCTTTGTTTCAAAGAGCATCTATACTGATGACTAAGTACTTACTAAAATTTAAATACAAAGTACACATTGTAAAATCTAAAGGAGAAGCTTTTGATTTGGCATATAAAATAAAACGTGACGAAAACATTAGTGAAGTTGTAGAAAACGAGGTTGGACATACCAAAAATAGTTCAGAAATTGATATTAGAATCAGTCAACTATTAAATATTGTAGGTCGTATTTCGTGGGATCCTACATTTGACCTTGAATACAGTAAAGACATTATTGGTAATGATGAATTTTCTATTCTTTTCGAGTCTTTCGATATGTTACGTGATGACATTATTTTGATGAAAAAAGATTTGGAAAGCCATTCTAAACAGTTAAAAACAAAAGTGGATAAAGCCACCGACAAACTTAGAAAACAAAATATAGAATTAGAAAAAGCAAAAAGGCAGGCAGAGAGAGCAAAGGAAGAAGCAGAGAAAGCAAACAGTCTTAAATCAGCATTTTTAGCTAATATGTCTCACGAAATAAGAACTCCAATGAATGCTATTGTAGGATTAACAGATATACTTAAAGATGGTAATATTTCTGAAAAAGACAAAAAATCATACTTAAACATAATTTCTAAAAGTAATATCCACTTGCTAAACATAATTAATGATGTTGTTGATATATCTAAAATAGAATCTAAGGAGATGAAAATATCTTCTCATAAATTTTGTTTAAATAACCTTATGAGAGATTTGCTAGAATCGCAAAAAGTAGTACTAAAAAAATCTATCAAAAAAGACAATCTAGAATACCGTTTATCCTTGGGTCTATCCGATGAATTATCTAATATTAAAACTGACTCTACAAGGCTAAGACAAGTGCTTTTGAACTTGTTGAATAATGCTTTCAAGTTTACTCATAAAGGTGAAATTGACTTTGGATATACTCTAAAAGGCGACAATTTACATTTTTATGTAAAAGACACTGGAATAGGAATTGAAGAATCTAAAATAGATCATATTTTTGAACGATTTACTCAAGCCGAAGGAGATACAACACGAAAGTATGGAGGTACTGGTTTAGGATTATCCATTTCTAAATCGTTGGTAGAGTTATGTGGCGGAACAATTAAAGCTGAATCTAGTTTAGGAAAAGGGTCTACATTCACTTTCACTTTACGCTATCAATACGAAACAGATACTATAACTAATGAGCTTGGTGATAACAGTGTATTTAATTTTGAAAATTTAAACATACTAGTTGCAGAAGATGACGATATTAATTTTACAGTAATAAATGCAATGCTTAGTCCACTGGGATGTAATATTGAAAGAGTAGTAACAGGATTAGAAGCAGTTTCGGAGATAAATAAAAATGAGAACTACGACATTATATTTATGGATATACAAATGCCAGAAATGGATGGAATAGAAGCAACGAAACTCATAAGAGAAATTACCGACAAGATTCCCATAATTACACTTACAGCTAATGCTTTTGAAGATGAAATGTATAAAATAAAAGAAGCGGGGGCTACGGACTATATAACAAAACCATTTAAAAAGGATAACCTAGTAAAAAGTATAAAGAAGAGTATTACTAGAAATTAAGGCCATTTTTTAAATTAGCTTTAAAGAACAAGTTTTTCACTATGTTTGTAATCGAAAAATAATAGAGGATGTTAGATCAATTAAAAAACATACTTCCATCGTTAGAAGCAGGTTTGCTTCTAGAGATGGAGCAAAATGGCTTTTTGAAGAAGCTAGAAAAGGAAGAAATATTATTTTCTGCAGGTCACGAAGTTAGTGACTTCCCATTAGTACTTTCCGGATCGTTGAGAATATTGAGAGAAGATGGAGATGGTAATGAGCATTATTTGTATCACTTATTTGCTGGGGAAACTTGTGCAATGAGCTTAACTTGTTGCATGAGTAACAGACCTAGCAAAGTAAAAATTATTGCAGAAGAAGATTCTGAAATTGCAATAATTCCAACTTTTTTAATGGATCAATGGATGACGAAATACCCTAGCTGGAAATCTTTTGTCACTCAAACCTACAACTTCAGATTTGATGATCTATTGGAAACAATTGACAGTATAGCTTTCTCTAATTTAGATGAACGTTTGTTGAAATACCTTTACGATAAATCGAGAGCAATTGCATCTAGTACTCTTCCTATTACTCACCAAGATATTGCTTACGAGTTAAACACTACAAGGGTCGTTATTTCTAGATTGCTAAAACAACTAGAAAACAAAGAACTTCTGAAATTGGGGAGAAATAAAATAATTTTAGCAAAAGGATCGCTAACAAAGAGGTTGAAATAAAAAATTGTTAACAGATGAAGCAGTACTTAAACTTACTAGAAACTATACTCGAAAAAGGAGTAAAAAAAGAAGATAGAACAGGAACAGGAACTACAAGTGTTTTCGGACATCAAATGCGTTTCGACCTTTCGGAAGGATTTCCTTTAGTAACTACAAAAAAACTTCACCTCAAATCTATTATTTACGAACTACTTTGGTTTTTAGATGGCGATACAAATATTAAGTACCTAACAGATAATGGTGTTAGAATTTGGAATGAATGGGCTGATGAAAATGGTGATTTAGGACCCGTTTACGGAGCTCAATGGCGAAGTTGGAAAGGTGCAAACGGACAGACAATAGATCAAATAACTGATGCTATTGATCAAATAAAAAATAATCCTGATTCTAGAAGAATAATTGTTTCGGCATGGAATGTTGGCGAATTAGACCAAATGGCACTTATGCCTTGTCATGCTTTTTTTCAGTTTTATGTAGCTGATGGAAAATTATCTTGTCAGTTGTACCAACGTAGTGCAGACACATTTTTAGGCGTTCCTTTCAATATTGCTTCTTATGCTCTGCTAACAATGATGATGGCACAAGTAACTGGTTTAGAGGTTGGTGATTTTGTACATACTTTGGGAGATGCACATATCTACTCTAACCACATGGAGCAAGTAGACTTACAAATGAGTAGAGAAACAAAAAAGCTTCCAACTATGAAAATAAATCCAGAAGTAAAAAGTATTTTTGATTTTAAATTTGAAGATTTCGAATTAGAAGGGTACGACCCTCATCCTCATATAAAAGGAGCTGTGGCAATTTAAAAAAAGCTATCCCCTATATTAAAACATTAAGAAGCTAAAAGATAACTTAAGTCTCAAGAACTTAACCACTCTTAACTTCTTAATGTTTTTTTATTTCAATTTATCTAAAAGAAATTGCAATTCCTGCCGAAGCAGTATTGTACTCTTTCCAAGTATAGTTAGCAAATATTTTAAAGAAAGCTAAACTCAACCTAACCCCTAAAGTTCCTGTAAATCCAGATGATTTCCAATCGCTACTAGCAGGATTTATAAGAGTATTATAATTACCATTTTCATCATCAATAATATATTCGCCTAACATATTGTATGATGCCGTTGAAGAATTATAACCAATACCACCATAGGCATTTATAATAGGAATATTTGTAGAGGC
>JADGDT010000065.1:10919-18359 GCA_016744755.1 Ichthyobacteriaceae bacterium
TCGTACTTAGATATGTCGAAAGTAAGAGCATCATCAGGAACAAATGATCCTATAAAATTTACAGTAATATCAAACCCAAATCTCTTGTGCGTATCGGCAGTAGAATACCATCCAGAACTTGCAGTATTCATCATCCCTGCCATTGCAGGATTTAGATAATCATTAATTATCATAGGAGCTTCATCTCCTGCAATAAGGTAACGTTCGTAATTAAGGTGTGTTTCTTGTGTAAAAGCATTAAAGGAAATCAATACTATCACTAATGTGAATAATTTTTTCATAATCAAATAATTTTTAGGTCAATACAAATATAAGAATGCATAATTAACTTCCAATAATAAAATGAATGTGAGTATTCTAGAAAGGATACCCTATACCAAAATTAACTTGCGATCCCCAAAATTCTTGCTCATGTAGCACCCAATTACTTCCTTTTGGTTTACTAGGATCCCATAGTTTATAAGCAAAGTCAAATCGGAAAACAAAAAAGCCAAAATCGTATCTGATACCGTAACCAGAGCCAACACCAAGTTGTTTGTAAAAGGTATCTAACTTGAAATTACTAGCTTCATCTTCATTCCCAATACCCCAAATATTACCCGCATCTACAAATAAGGCTCCATGAAGTTTATTGAATACTTTAACCCTATACTCTAGTCCAAGTGTCAACTTTACTTTATCGTAAGAATAATCGAAAGGATAATACTGTACTCCACCTGGACCTAATTCATATGGCAACCAAGCACGAACATCACTAACACCTCCTGAGAAATACGATCTTTCAAAAGGAATAGTATTTGAGTTTCCAAATGGCAATGCAAGACCTGCTAAAGCTCTAAATGCAATCTTATCGGTAGAGTTTAATCTCCAGTATTTTCTAAAATCCAAGTCTACCTTAACGAACTGAGCATAAGGCAAACCAAAAATAGTTTTACTCTCTATACCTTGAACATCGGTAATTGTTGGCAGTGGAGAAACTTTATCCATAATAGTAAACAATGATCCTGCTAGCTCTATTTTTCCTTTAAAATATAAAAAACTCTTATCCTTATTAACTTTCTGGCTGTTATAAATATATGAATATGAGAAAGACGAAATCAAATAATTCTGAGTTAACCTCTCGTAACGTTGGACTGAATTTGCAAAATCATCATACTCAGGATAGTCTTTAAAACTAGGATCATTAAGCATTATTGTAAATAACTCTTCTGAATTCCTTAGAGGCTCTAACTCTGGATGTTCATCTAGATATGCATTTTGAGCATCATTAACAATCTTAGCTTCTGTAGGATTAGCTCTAAAATAATCCGTTTCACTATTTAAATACTTAATGTATTGAAAATTATAAAGTTCGAATATATGCTCTTTAGTATCGCTTGAATTCCAAGCATAGTCTATAGCTACATTACTACTATTTTTACTCAATCCAATATTTAATTGATTATTTAACGATGCACTAATAGTTGTTCTAGGCCTCATTTCTTTAGCTATCAAACTATCAGTTCTAAAAGGCAGAAGGAACCTAGGGAATCTCAAATTTGTTTGGACACCATATTGATATGCGTTGAATATTGGGTTGCCAACATCCGTTACATCTTTCTGATTACCTGCCATCATATTTAAAGAGATACTAAAAATCTCAGCTCCTCCAAAAGTATTTCTATTTGTAAAGGATGTATTAACAGCAAAACCAAAACCTAAAGTATTTGATTTAGTTCCTTCTAATTCTACTTTAGTTGTATTTCTTTTTAAGGGAGTTAAATAAATATTGCTTGTAAGTCCAACTCCACTATCATCGGTAGAATCAATAACCACTTTTACATCAGTCATTTTAAACATTCCTAATCTTCCTAAGAGTTTAATTGTAAGCTTTCTATCCTTGTCGCTATATTTTTGACCAGGCTCAAAGTAAATGGCATTAATTAATGATTTGGGCTTAAATCTATTCTTCTCCTTAGCTAAAAAACTATAATCACCTATACTTATAGAATCAGAAATTGGCAAATCGATATACTCGAAATGATAATCTGAATAAACATTTATTCTATTAATGGTATAAACTTTATGTGGGGAGTAGGCTACACCTTGCTCAGTTTCAATAGGGAAATCAGAAATCATCATTTTAATGTTAACCTTATGACCTGCAACATTACTGTCAGCAACAAACGAAATAAATTGATTGTGAAAATTGTAAATACCATTATTTCTGAATAATGTGGTAAGTCGATTTTGTTCCTTGTAAAAATCAGATTGATTGTACTGATTGCCTGTTTTTAGAAAAGTTTTATCTTTCTCCTTATCAAAAAGTTTTTGAATTACTTCAGAATTAATTTCATACTTTATAGTATCTATAAAATAAGCTGGACCTGTTTTTATGTAATATTTAACTTTTGATTTTTTATATTCGTAACTAATAGTGTCGCTACTTGTAGCCTTAAAAAAGCCTTTATTCTGGTATAATTGAGCTAACTGTTCTGTTGATTCTTTTGTCTTCTTTTCATTTATAACTACTGGGTTTTCACCCGTTTCTTTAAGCCATTCTTGTACACCTACGTAATCCATTTCTAAACCCTCTACAGCTTTTCTAGAAAATATTTTTTCTATAAAAGATATTGTTTTCGGATTTTCATAATTGTACTTTTTTATCTGCTCCTTAGGGTCTAAGTCTGCCAGATTATACAAGTGCAAATAAAGAGGATAGAAACCAAAGAACTTCTGATTAGGGTTTTGTTTTATATATTTTTTACTTTCAGCTTCAAAATCTCTACTTTCATTTACATAAACAATATTATTATCTAATAGGTACTCACCATCCTCAACTCTTTTTGTAGAAATACAAGAGGAAAGGGCAGTAATTAGTATTAGGATTAGTGATATATTTGTAAATGAGTTTATCTTCAACTGAATATAATTTTATACAAAAGTAATGATTAGTAAGAATCAACAGAAATTAATTCAAAGTTTAAAGCTAAAAAAGAATCGTATAAAAACATCTCTTTTTATTGCCGAAGGAGAAAAGGTTGTTATTGAGCTGATTTACAGTGAAATAAAGCTTAATTCTTTGTATTGTTTACCTTCATTCACCGATAAAATTAATATTGATAATGAATTAGTTAACGAAATAAATGAAAAAGAATTGAGTAAGATTAGCAATCTTAAAAATGCTAATCAAGTAGTAGCTCTTTTCGAAATTCCAAAATTTGCAAAAAAAACAAAAAGTAATAGCCTGATTTTGGCTTTAGACGACATCAGAGACCCAGGTAATTTAGGAACAATTATTAGACTTGCAGATTGGTTCGGAATTACTACAATTTTATGTTCAAATAATACTGTAGATGCTTTTAATCCGAAAGTTATTATGGCAACTATGGGATCTATTTCTAGGGTTGATGTTATTTATTGCAACTTAGTAGATGAGCTATCTAAAGTTGATAAACCCATCTATGGCGCATTTTTGGAGGGGGACAATATCTACAAAACTTCTAAAATAGATGATGCTATTTTGGTAATAGGAAATGAATCAAATGGTATATCAGAAGAGATAGAAAAATTAATTACCAATAGAATAACAATCCCCCAATTTGGATCTCTACAAGATACAGAAAGTTTGAATGCAGCCGTTGCAACAGGAATTTTACTATCGGAATTTAAAGGACATCCTAAGTAATAAATGAATTAATCTACAATTGATTGAGTAGGATAAGTCCATTTAATAATAATTGCTCTACCATAATTTTTGAATTATCATAAAATAAAAACGAATGAAAAAAATATATCACTTAGCTACTTGTTCTACAAACAAGAGGATACTGAAAGAGATTGCTCCTGTTGAAGGTTTCGAAATGCAAGAAATTAAAAGTACTCCAATTACAGAAAGTCAGATTGACGAAATGTACAAACTATCAAATTCTTACGAGGCTTTGTTTAGTAAAAGAGCAGTAAAATATAAAGAGCTTGGGTTAAAAGACAAGAACTTGAGTGAGGCAGATATTAGAGCTTATATCCTTGGCGATTACACATTTCTTAAACGCCCAGTTGCAATAATCGGAAATGAAATTTTCATAGGAAATTCTAAGAAAAATGTAGAGGCATTGAAGAATAAAATTCATGGATAAGAAAAAGAGGACAGTAAAAAAGGTAGATACTCTTCTTGCTGTCCTCTTTCGAAATTAAAAATATAATTCCTATGCGAATCTATTGTACAATTTTTGTAATTCCATTAATTCATCATTAGTAATTTTATCATCAAAAACCCTAACCATTTCATTTAGTCCTCCTTTTTCGAAAATAACTGTGTGAGCTACATCAAAGTTTCTACGGTGGAAATTGTTTTTAACTTTATTAGTTACATCCTCAAACCAATCCCAATTTCCTCCTTTTTTAATTGAAATATACTTCATCTCAGCCATGCTTTCTTTACTGAAAACACCTTCACCAATTTCTTGTAGGGAAAAAACTCTATTTATGTTAATTATCACTGGTTTAGAAATATCGAATTTCAACTCCGATTCAAACTCTATACCTGCATCTGAATACGCTTGCTGAATTATCTTAATCTCATCATAAGCTTTAATCTTAACTAACCTTATAGCAATATGAGTATCTTTATTAGAACCAAAACTCAATCTAGAATATGCAGCATCAAAATCTAATCCTAAAGATGCTTTCACAAGTTTAGTAGCTCTTAAAATAGATTCAGGATAAAAACTATTTTGAACCAATAAGAAAACTGATTTTATAGATTTTGAAACTGGAATATCATGATAATATCCAGGAAAAGGTTCTTGAACCTCCAATACCGTTGTATTAAATAATTTAGTGTTTACTTCAATAACTTTTTCTTTTTTTGTTACCGATCCTGCTCCTACAATTGTTTTAGTTAATGTTGTCATAAGAATTAAGAAATTAAATAATTAGTCTTATGCAATATAAGAAAATATGACTAAAGTCATGTTCTATTCTTATAAAAACATCTTGTTAGATTACAAATAATTTAATATCAATGACTTGTGCTTATTCCCTAAAAATAAACTCCATCCAAAAATATTTGGGTGGAGTTAAATTATTATGAACTATAAATTTTGTTCTAAATTATTATCTTTTCATTGGCTGGAAAATTATTTTCAATAAATCTCCTTGATAAACCTTCAACATAAAGTTTTCAACCTTATAATTATCTACTTCTCCTAAAGCTTTAATATATTCAGACTCTAGATTATCAGGACAAGCCATCATTGTTGCCATTCCAGGTAAAAATGTAATTGCAGAATCTTCTAAAGTATACTTTCCATTAATCTGATTACATCCAATATTTGTTGAGTAAGTCATGTTCCCGCCATTCAACATCAACAAAGGCATCTTTCCGTTAAAATCTTTATCCTTAAGACTCTCTCCTTTAAATTTGAGTATGGTATACTTACCCGAAATATCCGTTTTTGCAGAAGCAGATTCTACACTTTCTTTTTTGTTATCTGATATATTCTTATCAGAGCTACTACACGAAAATGTAATTGTAGTAATAATTAGTAATACAAATACTCGTTTCATCTGTTTATGATTTAATGTTAATTTCAAACCCCCAATTTGTCGAGGTTGGTGGTGTTTATTATTTTAATAGCTATTAAATATACTAATTATTCTGAGATAATTTCATTAATGATTCTCCTGTAAGTCTATTCATAGTCCAGCCCTGCATGGGAACTGCTCCTATAGATTCGTAAAATTCAATGGCTGGTTTGTTCCAATCTAATACCGACCATTCTAACCTTCCATATCCGTTATCAACCGTAATTTTTGCTAACTTAGAAAGCAAAGTCTTCCCAATTCCTTTTCCTCTATGGGCTTTTTCTACATACAAATCCTCAAGGTAAATACCCGCTTTAGCAAGAAAAGTAGAGTACGAATAAAAATAAAGAGCATAGCCTACAACTATGCCATCTAACTCCGACATTATTACTTCTGCTTGTTTATTGTCGAAAATTGAAGTTTCTAAATCTTCTACAGATGCTTCCATTTCGTGTTCTAACTTTTCGTAAACAGCAAGTTCAGTAATTAATCTGTGAATATGCTTTGCATCCTCTTTTATTGCCTTTCTAATTGTTATCATATTTTAATATATGTCTATTAAAAACCCATTTCTATTTCTTCCCACATCTGATAAAATAATCCGGCGTGATACCCATCTAAAAGAGCGTGATGAAGCTCTAATGAAATTGGCATCATAAACTTATCACCCATTTTTGTATACTTACCGTAAACTATTTTAGGTACAGAATCGGTAACAGGTATTCTCCTTGCATGTTTTATTGATGTGAAATTAATCCAAGGTAAAACCGAAAAATGAATAATATCGTCCTCATTGTGACGAGGATTGAAACTAGGATTTTCTTTTTCGTTTTTCAAACTAACTTCTGCATTTTCAATAAATTCTTTTCTATCGTCTAAATACTTAAAATAACAAAAAGTGAAAGTTTTATTCTCGTGCATTACTGGAGCACCAAAATTTATTTTATCATGAATAATAATTTCATCTCCTCTTATTCTCAACCTAAATTCTTCAATCTCATTATTTACTTTTGCCCCAATAAAAAGTGAATTCAAAAAAAATGATTCTCCGTTATTTTTACAAAAATTAACCAAATTAGTTACATCTACATTTGCTGTAATATTGAAAAAAGGATTTTCGTAAGTTTTAAAAAGATCAAATTGTGGCTTTCTGCTCCACTCATTAATATTTATTTTATCGAACATAAAAATATAGTTGACATTAGCTTTACATTTGTAAATGTAGTACAAAGTATTAATAATAATTCTGTAAAATGGATGAACGTATAAATAAACTTCTCGAACAAAAGAAAGTAAAAAACACTGCTATGCGACAGCTGGTTTTAGCTAAATTTTTGGAAGAAAAATCGGCATTCAGCCTAACTCAACTTTACGATTTACTAGATTGGTCCGAAAAATCTACAATTTTCAGAACATTGAAAACATTTGTAGAAAAAGGAATACTACACACCATAGACAATGGTTCTGGAGCTACTCTTTACGCTCTTTGTTCCGATAATTGTTCAACACATTTACATATTGATTTTCATCCTCACTTTAAATGCGAAAAATGTGGTAAAACAATTTGTATAGATTCTCAGACTTTCCCTGAGATTAAAGTTCCAACTGGATTTGAAGTAAAAAATATAAACGTTAATTTGTCAGGTATTTGTAGAGATTGTAAAGCACTTTAGTTAACCGTTTCTATGCGATGTAATAATCAAAACCAGATAGTTTTGAATGGTTGGTTAGTCAAGGCTAAAGATTTAGAATAGATACCTATAAATTTATTGACTTTCAATGAATTTTGCCCCAGCCCTAAAGGGTGATTCATTGAAACAATAACTTTTTTTGCTCTGGTTGGTGAGCGTAGCCGAACCAAACATCACCAAGAAA
>JADGDT010000066.1:0-14889 GCA_016744755.1 Ichthyobacteriaceae bacterium
TATGAAACTTAATTCTAGTTTTCAAATTTCACTGAATTTATACAAGAATCATTTCAAATATGAATCTACCCCGATAGCTATCTAGGTTGTGGAATAATCATATTGAGCAGAGCTTTTGCGAAGTCGAAATATCTACTAGGAGAACTAAATACTAGACCCCATTCAGCTACGCTCAGGATAGGCTTTTCGACTACGTTTACATCACTACGTGCTGTAATCTTCGTTCAAGATGACGTGTCGAGTTCCACACAAATAAGGGTAAAAAGTTAAAAGTTAAATATCGTTAAATCTAAAATATTTTAAAAAAATCATCGTTCTTTTGGTAGAAGTAAAATTCAAGGGTATATATATCTTTGAGTTTTAAATTTAACTAAACCCAACCCCGTTAATAATATGAAAAATGTACTATTATTAGTTCTTTTAGCTATCTCAAATATCACATTTAGCCAATCTAAATCTACAATCGAAAAAGCAAATGAACTCGGAGATCAATGGAAGTTTGAACAAGCAATTGAATTGTTGCAAAACGAAATTAAATCAGATCCCAATAATGCAGAACTATACTACTGGCTAGGAAGATATTCTCATTATATAATTTACGATACACGACCTTTTGCTAAAAAAAGTGATGAATGGTCTAGCGAAATGGTTTTAAAGAATTTATATAAAGCTGTTGAGTTAAATCCAAATTATGGTGATGCTAAATTCTTTATTGCTGTAGAGCATTGTTCTAGGGCTCAAGAAGCATTAAAGCAAGGAGATGTAAAACAGTATAAAAAAGAATACATCCTAGCAAAAAAGAAAGGAGGATTCCCTAAATATATTTTGGAGTATGGCAGGAATATATTAAAGTCATGCGATGAGAATGCTATTCTTTTGGTTGATGGCGATGTACAATTAAATTCTATTCAGTATTTGCAAAATATAGAAGGATATAGAAAAGATGTATCGTTGATTAATTACAGTTTAACTCAAAAACCCTACTACGTAAAAATGCAAAGAGATGGAGTTGAAGGAATAATAAAACCTCTTCCTATTAGTTGGTCTGACGATGCACTTTCGGAAATGAGAAATTACAAATGGAAGGAGCAAGAAATTTCAACACCTATTTCAGAAAAAGTTAGGAAACGATATTCTATAAGCGATACCATATCTGATTTTAAGTGGACGGTTAAACCCGATATGGGAAAAGGGAAATTATGGTCGGCAACCGCAGTAATAATAGATATTTTTGAAACTAATAAATGGGAAAGATCTATACATTGTACAATGTTTGGATTAAACGATATTCCTGGGTTTGAAGATAATATGCAAATAACTGGACTTACTGCAAGGTTTGTTCCAAAGAAAGTAAAAGGAACAAAAGAAGAGTACGATCAAGATATGTTTGATGCAGTTATGCTGAATCCCAATAATTACGCCAACTTTAATGATGTAATAAATAATAATCAACCACGAACAAATGGGGATATTCACATTACTCACCTACGATATATTAATTATGCAACATACTTATTGGAAAATGGGAACAAAGAAAAAGCAGAAATGGTTTTAAATAAAATGGAAGAACTTATGCCCTTTTCGGCTTTCGAACCACATAGAATTACTCTTGAGAAAATTGAAGTTTTGAGGGAGAGATTGAAAGAGGACAAAATAAAAGACTAAGGTAAAACACATTTAACACGTTTTAGATGAAACACATATTTATAATTCTCCTATTTCTGATTACTTCTACTAAAACTTATAGTCAATCGAGCTACGAAGAGATTAAAGTAGTTCTTGATTCTGTTCATAAAACAGACCAACAATTTAGAGAACAAATTAATCCTATTGTAGAAAAATATGGTTGGGAATCAGAAGAATATAATTCTCTTAGGGTGCAAATGCGAAAACAGGATTCTATAAATTTAATAATTGTAGAAAATATAATTGAAACTTATGGATGGCTTGGAGCTGACGAAATTGGAGAAGAAGGAAGCAGAACTTTATTTTTTGTTATCCAACATCAATCTCATAAGGTACAGGAGCGTTACTTGCCTGTTATGCGTAAAGCTTATAACGATGGAAATGTTTTAGGAAAGGATTTAGCTTTGCTAGAGGATAGAGTTGCAAACGATAATGGAGAAAAACAAATTTATGGCAGTCAACTTGGTATAGATTCTAATGGGAGTTATTTTCTGTTGCCAATTTTAGACCCTAGAAATGTAAACGAACGTCGTTTGGAAATGGGTTTAGGAACAATTGAAGAATATATGAAATTATGGGACTTAATTTGGGATGTAGACAAACACATTGCAACAAGTGAAGCAAGAATGAAAAAACTTAGAGAACAACTAAAATATGTTGTTGAATAATTAAATATGAAAAACATGAAAAATCTAATCTTAACATTTTTATTATCAGTATTAACACTCTTAATAAATGCACAAAGTGTAGATGTGAATATTGGGGTTAATATATCTGACACCGAAAAGATTGAAGTATTTAATGTTTGGAAAGATTATTTAAAATCGAAGACTAGTAGTTTAAGAAAAACTTATTGGAATAGTTATGATGTAGAGAATTATCAAAGTTTCGATTTTCTTAAGTCAGAAGGGTTTATACAACCATCAATTTACGAATTGAATCTTGATGTTTTAGTCCTTAAAATAGTTGAGAAAAATGGAGTTTATAAAATACAATCTCAATTTTATTGGAATGATGCACCTTTAAAAGTTTTTGCAATAACAGATGTATATTGTAGAAAGATTGATGGGAAATACAAATTATTCAATAATTTAAGTGAGGTTACACAAAATTGGAAAACAAAAAAAATAGGACATATAAATTATCACTTTGATGAAACATATAGTTTTGATGAAAAACTTGGAGAAAAAGCAAATACTTTCTACTCTCAAATGATAGATAGATTTAGACTAGAGAATATTGAAGTTAATTATTACATTTTTAATAGTTGTGAAGAGTTAGAATCAGCAAAAGGATTTAGTTATGTTATTGGCGATTCACCTAAAGGATGTGGTTTTTTCGATAAAGAAAATTATTTCATTTATTCTAGTCAGGGAGAATACCATCTTCATGAAATAGTTCATGTTATCAATAATAAATTCAAAAAAGCTCACCCTGTATTTTTAGCAGGGATATCTGCATTGTGGGGAGGACACTTCGGGAAAGAGATTGAAGCTCATTATAGTAGTTTTATTCACGATGTAAAAGATAAAGACATCAATCTATCAGAAATATTAGACTATACATATATAAACGAGAATACTAGTCCAATCTACGTATATGGAGCCTTATTCTGTAAAGAAGCAATTGATATTGGTGGAATACAAAAATTGGAGAAGTTATTTTCTTACGGGAGGAGTAAAGACGATTTTTATAAAGCTTTAGAACAAGAATTAAATTTAAGTAAAAAAGATATTCCCGATTTTATATTAAGTAGAATAAATCAAAATAAATAAATATGAAAAATACACTTTTACTAATTTTTGCAATTGCACTAAGTACAATTGCAAAATCTCAAACTGACGAGGAATTACTTAAACTTTATTTATTCAATAAAGTAGAAATTTCAAGTCCGCTTGTTGAAGATCCCATTGTTGTTATTGAGACAACTAATGTCAAGGTTAAGAATATAATAATCTTTGTTCAAGGTTCTGGGAATATGTCTGTAGGGCTTAAAAAGAAAAAACCTGATGTGAATAAAGAGCATCCTTATGACCAATTTGTACTATTTCCTCCTGTTGACATTTATGATTATTGGGATAATTACAGATTTGTTGTTATATCTAAACCAGATGTTCCATTGTTTCAAACTTACGAGGATTATGAGAATGGTGGTATTCACAATAAAAAATTTAGAACAGAAGCTTTCTTAAAAAAGAACAACCTCAATTATTACGCAAAAGAAACATCCGCAGTAATTGACTATTACAAAAATCAAGACAAAGACAATAATATTATTTTAGTGGGACATTCGCAAGGTTATCACGTAGTAGCCAAAACCGCAACAATGCGTCAAGATAAAATTTCTAAAGTTGTGTGTATGTCGGCAAATCCACTAGGTAGGAACATCGAATTTACTCGAAAAAACAGGTTAGAAGAATATATTGCAAAAGATACCACAGGAGTTTATCAAGCTAAAATTGAAAAAATAAATGAAGGCTTTGCTTATCTCAAAAATAATACTAGTGAGTTGGATCAAGAACATAAAAATGAATATACATTTATTGAGCATGCAAGTATAGATGATGTTTTGGAACTAAATATGCCAGTTAGAATCGTGTATGGTTCAGCCGATGTTATGTCGTGGGATAACGATATTATCCCAATTTTTGCATCGCGATTAAATAAAACAAATATTTCAACGAAAGTATATGTTGGCTATGGGCATAATTATGAGGTAAAAATAGAAGGTGAAAAAACTCAATGGCATTGGGATGAGGTTTTTAAAGATGTAATTGGGTGGATTGAAAGCGATATTTGAGTAATACCAACTAAATATCAAAATGCACTGTAAAACCTTTGCCTCTTTCGTTTTATCATCATTAAAAAATATTTTATTCACTAACTATAAGTTTTATTGGTGTTCATGAATCTTCGATTTCGTAGCTACGGTTATGCAAAGATTTTTATAAATCGTTAAAACAAAATATACTTTGGATTTAATAGAGCAGTTTGAAATTCAATTGGTATAGCTAATTAGGAAGTTGAAAGTTGAGTTCAATAAATATCACCTGATGAATGTTTGTTGGATAACACTCGTTTGATTAATGAATTTTCAGGAGGTTAATATGGAAAAAATACTTTGTTAAATATCTGATAATCTAATCTAAGAGTGTAAATTTGTTGCAATTAACAACAACTTTAACTTCAACTAACAATGGCAAAAGTAAAACCTTTTAGAGCCGTTCGCCCAGAAAGGGCACTCTCTAGTCTTGTGGCCACGAGAACATATATTTCATACAACCATAAGTCCATCGAAGAAAAATTAGCAGGTAACCCCTACTCTTTTTTACATGTTTTACATCCCGATAGAAGATATGGATTAGAACTAGAAGGAATTGAAAAATATCCTTTGGTAAGAAATAGATATTTAGATTTTAAGTCTACTAAAACATTTATTAAAGACGATGAAGACACTTATTACATTTATCGCCAGAAACATGAAGGTCATATATTTACAGGCATAATTTCTTCAATAAGTGTAGAGGATTATTTTAATGGAAAAATAAAACTTCACGAAGAAACTATTAGTAAAAGGGAAGATATTTTTACTGAATATTTAAACATTACTGGTTTCAATTCTGAACCTGTACTAATTACCTATCCCGATAACGAAAAAATTGATGGTATAATTAGTAAATACACAAACGAAAGAGCCGAATATGAATTTGCTACTACAAACAAAGATATTCATTACCTTTGGCTGATTCAAAACAAGGAAGATATCTATTTAATAACAAAATATTTTGAAAAAATAGAGAGTGTATACATTGCTGATGGGCATCATAGAAGTGCATCCTCTGCAAACTTGTCGAAAATAAAACAATCTGATAATCCTGATGTTATTGACGCCGTTAACCATTTCATGACTTACATGATACCTGAATCTCAATTGAAAATATATAGTTTCAATAGGTTAGTTAAAGATTTGAATGGAATGACTAAAGAACAATTACTTATGGAATTGGATACATATTACCGTATAGAGAATAAGGGTAAGATGTATTATCGTCCATCAAAAAAGCATCATTTCAGTATGTATCTCGATGGAGAATACTACTCTTTATATCTAAGGAAAGAAAAATTTACAAATAATAACCCACTTGACGATTTGGACTCTCAGTTAATATATGAAACTATATTAAATCCCATACTCGATATAAAAGATATGAGAAATGATATTAGAATTTCGTATCAAAGCGAAAAAATGGGAATAGGCTCAATGAAAACAAAAGTTGATGCAGCTGAATTTTCTGTTGGATTTGGACTTTATCCAGTATCAGTAAAACAATTGAAAAATATTGCTGATTCGGAATATAACATGCCTCCTAAGAGTACATACATCGAGCCAAAACTTAGAAGTGGATTAACAATTTACGAATTTGAATAAAATAAAAGTAATGGGAATTATTTCTGAAAACTTAAAAAATATAAAAGATAATCTGCCACAAGGTGTAACGCTAGTAGCAGTTTCAAAAACAAAGCCTAACGAAGATATAATTGAAGCTTACGAAGCAGGCCATAGGGTTTTTGGAGAAAATAAAATCCAAGAAATGGTTGGTAAACAAGAAGTACTGCCAAAAGATATAGATTGGCATATGATTGGTCATGTACAAACTAATAAAGTTAAATATATGGCTTCATTTGTGAAATTAATTCACGGAGTAGAGAGCTTAAAGTTGTTGAAAGAAATTAATAAAAGAGCTAAGCAAAACGACAGAGTAATCGATTGTCTTTTACAAGTGCATATTGCCGAAGAAGAAACTAAATTTGGTTTTAATCATGCCGAAATTACAGAAATATTAAGTTCCGAAACTTACAAAGCATACGAAAATGTACGAGTAATTGGACTTATGGGAATGGCAACAAATACAGCAGATAAAGATAAAATTACTTCTGAATTTGAAAGTCTTAAATTGATTTTCGACAAGGTTAAAGAATCAAACCCACAAATTACTACCCTATCTATGGGTATGAGTGGCGACTACAATATTGCCATTGATAATGGTAGTAATATGGTGAGAATTGGAAGCTCAATCTTTGGGCTTAGAGCTTGTGCGATTAGCCAGTAGCTGTTGGCCTTTGGCTTTTAGCTAGACCTCGTAGTGTCGCAGACCTACGAGTGTCGAGTATTATCAACACCCCCGACTCTCGTAGGAGCGTTGCACGCTACGTAGGTCTAGCCAAACTTTCAATTAAACAGTTCTACGATTAAACAATTCAACAATTCAACGATTAAACAATTAAACAAAAAAACATTGTACACAGTATTAGACATAGAATCAACTGGAGGTAAGTTCAACGAAGAGGGAATTACTGAAATTGCTATCTACAAATATGATGGTCACGAAATAGTTGACCAATTTGCTAGTTTAGTAAACCCTGAAATTCCTATTCAACCTTTTGTTGTAAAGCTTACTGGAATCAACAATAAAATGTTGCGTTCTGCACCTAAATTTTTTGAAGTTGCAAAACGTATTATAGAAATCACAGAAGGAACAACTATTGTTGCACACAATGCTTCGTTTGATTATAGGATTTTAAAGTTGGAGTTTAGTAGGTTAGGTTATGACTTTAAAAGACTTTCGCTTTGTACTGTTGAACTTTCTAAAACCCTAATTCCAGATATGGAATCATACAGCTTGGGTAAGCTAACCAAAGCTCTTGGAATTCCTATTACCGATAGACATAGAGCAACTGGCGACGCACTAGCTACGGTAAAATTATTTAAGATTCTATTAAATAAAGATGTTTCTAAAAAAATAGTTAGTCAGTCTGTAACCGAGGAAAAAAAAAGTGAATTAACCCCAAAGCTGGTTTCTATTTTAAGAGATTTACCTACAGACACGGGAGTCTACTACATCCATAAAAAAGGTGGAGAAATTATTTACATAGGAAAAAGTAAGAATATACAGAAAAGAATAAATCAGCATTTCTTAAACAAGTCTTCGAGGGCAAAAAAAATGCATAATGAATTAGTCGCAGTTACTTACGAAGAAACTGGAAGTGAACTAATTGCCTTATTAAAAGAATCGGAAGAAATAAAAAGAACTCTACCTAAATACAACAAGGCTCAACGTAAAACAGTTTACAGTTTTGGACTTTATAATTTTGAGGATGAGAATGGATATATTCAACTAAAAACAGAAAAAACTAAGATTGATGTTAAACCTCTTATTAGTTTTGTATCTGTTGCCGAAGGGAACACAATTCTTAATAGATTCAGGAGAGAATTTAAACTATGCAATAAATTAGTAGGTCTTGAAAACACAAAAGGAGCATGTTTTCATCATGGTATTGATAAGTGTAACGGTGCTTGTATTGGAGATGAAAACCCTGAAGAATACAATGTACGTGTAGGTGAGTTAATTCACAAACTAACTTTCGATCACGATAATTTTGCAATTGTTGATAAAGGGAGAAATGCTACAGAGCATTCGGTTGTTTTAATTGAAAATGGAGAGTACAAAGGTTATGGATTTACCGATTTAGCAAGTCAAGTTTCTAAAATAGAAATTCTGAGATCACTAATAACACCAATGAAAAATAATAGAGAAGTTAAAAGCATTATTCAACGTTATTTGAGTAAAAAGAAAACTTACAGAATAATTAAATTAGATCTACCCCCCCGATAGCTATCGGAGTTGTGGAATAATCGCCACCTTGAGCTGTAATTTTTTTATCGAAAAATACCAATGAGCTAATGACGAGTTCTCAGCGAGCTTAGCGTCTTTTTTCTTTGCGACCTTTGCGTGAAAAACACAATCTATTTCACGCAAAGCCCGCAAAGTATTTTCGCAAAGGAAACGCAAAGAAAATACAACTCGTCATGGGTAGTTGTAGGTTTTTTATCAAAAAACACCAATGAGCTAATGACGATATTTTTACTGCTTGTCATGCTGGGCGAAGTGCAACGGAGTCGAAGTATCTAGAGCAAACAGGATTACTTATCGTAATAGATTCGTCGATTTAGCATTACTCGTTACTCTCGTAAAACTCTACTCAGAATGACGGGTGTTCTAAATTAGAGAATTCAAACAAATAAGGATAGAACCAAGATGAACAAAACCTATACAACAGCATTTAATACTGCATTTAATAAAGCTAGTAGATTAATTAAAAATCCTGCTGGAATTTCTTTGTTGATACTTGAAGTTGGAAAAAAACTAGCTACAGGTAAAGCATCTATAGCCGATATTAAAACAGACTTGGCTCTTTTGGTGAGATTAATTACAAGATGGTCTAAAGGAGAGTATAAAAATGTGAGTACAAAAACAATACTATCCGTTGTAGCTTCACTTCTATATTTTGTAAATCCAATTGATATTATCCCCGATTTACTCCCAATAATTGGATTTACCGACGATACTGCAATTTTACTTTATGTACTTAATAGGATAGGAGTAGAGGTTGATGATTTTAAGGAATGGGAAAGATTGGATACAGTTAATAAAGTTCCAAAAAAGTAAACTCCCTTTGGTAATTTACAACCAAAAGGAGTTTTATTAAAAAATGTATGTTTATAATCTTAATTATTCAGAACTACTACCAAATTTATAGGTAAATCCTACAGAAGCAATCCAGTTTGATTTGTCATAAGTTTCTGTAATTGTTTCAAATCCATAGTTTATTTCCTTACTAGAAGGACTGTAAGCAGTGTATAAGAATCCTAAATCAATATCAAATTTTTCAGATACATGACCTACTCCCCCAAAGGCAAAAGTATTAGAGCTTAAGCTATAACTTAAATCATTCTGATAAGTAAGAGCTGGGCCAGTAGATGCATAAAGGTAACCTCCACTAAGTCCAATTTTTTCATTGATGTCATATTGTAACCCTAAAGCAATTTCATAAGAATTTGCATCTATGAAATCAGAGTTATCTCCTCTTTTGTAACTTCCATCAGATTCATGTCCATTTTTACCATAATCAGCCGATTTGTCCCAGTAATAATGGAAACCTAAGCTAACTTTGAAACTTTCAGATGTTTTATAATCAGCACCTAAAGATAAAAATGCTGGCATATCAGCAGCATATTCTTGCTTATCAGGGAACATGCCTGTATCATCTTTAATAGTTTTATTAGTAATATTCATTTTCGTTTTAAACTCATATTTTGCTCCAATATTAAGCCTATCATCCATTAATGCAATATTAGCTCCAATAATAGGTGCTATTCCTGAACCTGTTTGCTCTACATCTACATTTTTAACTCCAGTTGCGCCAACTACTTGTTCTCCTGTAGCTGTTGCAGCGTCACCCTGAGAATTAAAAGCTGCAGAAGTACCATAATAAGTTCCTTGAGCTTGAGCTGAAGTTAAACCACCTGCATTTGGAACTCCAACTGCAGTTAATGGGGCTGTAATAGCTGTATATTCAGCCTGACTAATTGCACCCCCTGCTAATAGTTGATCTAAAGTAGCGGTTGCAGGAGCATTATCAACTAGAGGTTGCATTGCATCTCCTCCATTTTCAAATTGAGTTCCAAAACCATAAAGAGTCCCCGTAATTGTAGCAAACCCATCTTCAGGAGTTACAAATTCGTCATTAACCTGCATATGATAATTTGGATTTATCATACCGTCGTATGTGTTTTTTATAGAAACATATCTAGCTCCTAGATAAACAGATACCATATCATTAATAGCATATGAAGCACCAAACTGATAGCCCATATACACAGATGTTCCTTCAAAATTCATGTTAACATTCGCTTGAAATTCATCTCCCACATCTACACCAAGAGGAGCCAAACCAGCAAAACCATCATTTAGGTCACTTGTTAAGGAACCTAGAGCCATTTTTGTGCCAATTTCAAAAGAAGGAAGTCCTGTGTCATATTTAGCACTACCGCCACCTCCAACTATTGTAAAGCCTCCAGAAAAAGCCCAATCTCCTGTTTTGTAAACAGCAAATACAGAAGGTAAAAAGGGAACAAATACATCTCCCGTAAAAGTATTGTTCTGCAAAAGAGAACTGCCATTTACGATTGTTCTTTCTTGCGAAACAGTTTGATTATTCAACTGTACATAAAACCCATCGGCTAGCTTAGTAAGACCAGCAGGATTATAGAAAACAGCATCTACATCTGTAGAAGCATCTCGTGCTAGCATACGTACGTAAGCAGCACTCTGGTTTGTGTTTGTCACCATTCCACCTGCAAAAGCCATTTGACCTAGCAGTAATGAAGCAATAAGTAATTTCAATCTTCTCATAATTGATTTTTTTTTGGTTAGAAGTAATAAAAATTAATAAAATTAGTTTCAACTTGTAAAATAACAATGGATACCATATTTAATCTAGTTTTTTCATCCTATAAATACTTGCTGAGGAATTACAAATATTTACTATGCATGCATAATAAATTGATAGACTGCGTTTTACATCCTCAATATATAGCATTATCTTGATATATACGAAATATTTTGACCTCTTTTTTTAATCGATTTTATAATAGAATTTTACTTAACCTTATTTTTAATTTGTTAAGGATACATACCTAAAAAAAATATGTGGATACATTAATGTTAATTGAATTGATAGCTACTGATCATAAACTGTAACTAGTTGTTTTTCAATCTAAATGATTTAGTTTATCTATTGATAGACAAGACTACATTTACTTAACATTATATTTACAACAAACATTATTATTATAATTTAATAATTGTGTATTTTTGACACTTTATAACAAATAATAAATAGATATGAGAAAAATAGAAACTGCAAAAACGATAGAGGAAAGAAAAATATACACTTACCATAGCAATGGTGTTGTTTATGTACTACAACATTTAAGAAATATTTATGGTTTTAAGCCTCTTTTACGGGGGTATGAACTATCGGAATATTCTAGTTTTTCTAGTAGGGAAACTTTAGAAACTGCATTAAGAGATGGAAAGGAAATATTAGAATTTGATAAACAAAAAGATTTTTTCGAGTATTTTTCTAAATTAGATTGTATAGGTCTTAAAGATTAATGTATTCTATTAAAAACAAAAAAGATCAACTTTAAGTTGATCTTTTTTGTTTGGTACTATCACTATTATTGTAAAGTAATGGTTCTACCCTTATTTGTGTGGATTTTATAATTTAGAATATTCGTCATGTTGAGCGTAATTTCCTTTGTGCAACAAAAGGAAATGTAATCGAAACATCTATAGCTACAGTGATAACATAATGTGAGCTATTTTAGAATAGACCTTTCGAATTACTCACCAACTATAATATTATTGGTGTTCGTGAATCGCTTCGCTTATTTCGCTTTGGTTCTAGTTCGGTTCGGCTCTGGTTCGGCTCCGCTCACCAACCACGCTCACCAACCACGCTCACCAACCACGCTCAAGGTGACGATTGTTCCACTAAATTAGTGGTAGATTTTTTTTGTTTTAAGCAGTATATATTAAAGACTCATAGAGTAAAGCCTGTATTTTTTGTAAATATCTCCATCAAGTCGTTCAATTTCCTTTCTCATTTTTATATTTTCTTCTAAAATAAGGTGAGTATCTACATGTTCCATCCCCATTTTTTTTGCTGAATCGAATAAGCTAACTCCCAATAGGGTATCTAGACCTCTGTTTCTGTGTTCGTTTGCTATTGCTCCTAATAGTAAGTTAAGTTGTTTTGATTTTTTTTGATGATATAAAAAAGGAATAAATCCAAAGGGGAACAAGTTTCCTTTAGCAATCTTTAAACCTTTACCCATATCACGCATTGCAATAACAAAAGCAATAATTTGATCATTTTTGTCTAATATTACTTTAATTAGCCTTGCATTAAGCACAGCTAGATACTTATTTGCAAAATCATCCATTTCACTATCACTAAAAGGCGTAGATGCATATATATCTTTATAAGTAATATTTACCAAGTTAAGTATAGGGTGAATGTATTTTCGAGCTTGAATTTTATTCGTAAACTCAACTAGTTTATATCCGTGCCTAAGATTTCTTTCTGCTAAAGAGTAATAAAATTGAGGTAAGTCTTTTTTTAGATCTACACTGTAAACAAATAAGTCTTTATATTTAGTAAAACCTAAATCAACTAGTTGTTGTGTTTGATAAGGAAAATTACAGTTTGAGGCTATTACGTGTGGTTCGTTATATCCGTGAAATAAAAAACCTTGAGGCTCTTTGTCAGAAAAACTTAAAGGACCTATTAATATTTTAGTATCAAAACTCTTTGCCCATTCTTTTACCTTGTCTAAAAGTTCTCTAGCAACATCAATTTCATCTATAGTTTCTAAAAAGCTAAAGCGGGCATTATTCTCGTTGTGAAAATGGTTGTAAACTGTTGGTATAATTCCCATTACTCTACCAACTGCTTTTCCTTTGCTAAATGCTAGAAACAAAATTGTTTCATTCTTATTGAAACTAGGATTTTTATCTTTATCAAAAAAATCCCATTCATCCATGTAAATTGGTGGCACCCAATTTTTGTGATTTTTGTGAATGAAATCAGGTAAATAGATAAATTCTTTTAATAATTGTTTATTTGATACTTCCTTAATTTCAATATCTAGCATTATGTGTTTTTATTCAAGTTAGGGAGCGAAATATATAACTTATTAGATAGATAATAAAATATTGGTGTAACTATAAATGCTGTAAGTACATCTATTACGTAATGTGCCTTAATGTACACCGTAGAAAATATGAGAATAGTTATAATTATAGAAGTGAATATAAAATATTCTCTGAAATATTTAAAAACATAATATCCTATTAATAATGATATTCCAACATGCGAACTTGGAAATGCTCCAGTAGGAACTTCACCAGTTTCTTGAATAAACTTTATTAAATGACCAAAAGGACCTTGGATTGTAAATACTGCTAACTCTCCTTTAAAATAAAATTGTGGACCAACAACTGGTATAATTATAAAAAGGATGTAATACAGATAAAATGATGTCAGTAAAACAAAAAGCATTTTCTGAAAATATTCTGGCTTTTTATAAAAAAAAAGAATAGGTGTGCCAAAAATAATTAGGTAATAAGAAAAGTAACCGAAATTCATAAGTTCGCTAAACCACGCATAATTAAACACTTCGCTAAATACTACCGAAGGTTGAATGTTGAAAATATTAAATTCTAACTGGGAAACAGTACCATCAAAATTATTAAAAAATAAATGATTAAAGCTCGCTGTTTCGTTGTAGAAATAACCAAGAAAAGCAAGCGGTATTAAGCTAGAAAGTAAGACTGTTAATTGATGTTTGTAGTTTTCTCTAATATATATGGAGGCGAGTAAAACACCAAAAAATCCTATCCTCATAAAAATATGATAGATAGGATTTTCAATGTCATTAAAAAATAATAAGACTAAAACTGTAGTAATTACTATGTATGCTATTGTAGAAAAATCTACAAGATTAAGTTTTAATCTATGTTTCACTATTTATTATCTATAAATTCTTCAATATTTTCTATAACCTTTTCAATAAGGTTTTGTCTAGCCTCGGTACTTGCCCACGCAATATGTGGCGATAATACAATTTTATCCTGATTAGCTACATCAAAAAATGGCGATTTTTCTTCTATTGGCTCGTTTGTAAAAACATCTACGCCAGCACCAGCAATTCTATTTTCGTTAAGAGCTGTAACCAATGCTTTCTCGTTTACAATTCCCCCTCTAGCTACGTTAATTAAAACAGCTGTCTGTTTCATCATATTTAGCTCGTTGGAATCTATAAGGTTTGCAGTGGCATTATTTAATGGAGAATGTACAGAAATTATATCTGTATTTTTAAGTAGTTTTTCTAATGTAACTTTTTTGTATCCCTCGTCACGTTTTATACCTGAAGTTGAATAATAGCACACTTCGGCTCCAAAAGCAGTAGCAATTTTGGCAACATTACGTCCAATATTTCCCATGCCAATAATTCCCCATTTTTTACCGTGTATTTCGGCAAAACCATTTGATAGATGGGTGAAAATTGGTGAACTAGCATAATCTCTACTTTTTACATAAGCATCGTACCCACACAAATTACTTAGTAAACGCAAAACCATACTAAATGTAACCTGACTTACAGAATGTGTAGAATATCCAACTGCATTTTTAACAACAATTCCCTTTTGTTTTGCATAATCTAAATCTACATTATTTGTGCCTGTAGCAGTAATGCAAATAAGTTTTAAGTTTGGAAGTTGCTTCAGTACA
>JADGDT010000066.1:14989-18152 GCA_016744755.1 Ichthyobacteriaceae bacterium
ACAACAATTCCCTTTTGTTTTGCATAATCTAAATCTACATTATTTGTGCCTGTAGCAGTAATGCAAATAAGTTTTAAGTTTGGAAGTTGCTTCAGTACATCTTTGTCTAATATAACTTTGTTTGTTAAAACAATATCTGCGTCTTTCAAACGCTCAACAGTTTGTTTTGGCTTTGTAGCTCCAAATGAAGTAATAGAACCAAATTTTTCTATTTTTTGCAGATTACTTACTTGTCCTAGTGTAGAAGCATCTAATAACACTATTTTCATTCCTGTATTACTATTTTGTTTATACTTACAATATTTACTATTGAATCACAGTTTTCAAATATTGCATTCATATTTTTATTCTCAATAAAATAAGTTTTACAAGAATCTATACTTGTATTACTTTTTTTAAAAACTACATCGCCATCAATTATAAGTTTTGATATATCTGAAGAGTCTAGATCATTTTCTGAAAGTAAAATTAAAGTCTTATTATCGTAGTTGATTATTTTTTTTTGAATATCTCCTTTTACTCGTGCATCGGGAAAATAATTACAAGAAATATCTGTTCTGTTTCCAAACCATGAGTAAACAAAAATTATTCCTATAAGGGCACCAAATAGATACCATATTATTCTTTTAGCAAATTCCATTAATTATATAAATTAAAAAGTTTTCAAAAGTAAGTATTATTATACTTTTATGATTGGAAACATGTTTTTTATTTGTAGTTAAAATCATCACCATTTAGCTTTCCAATTATCACAAAAATGTACGATAAAATTACTTTTGAAAAGCAATTTGGCTTAACGTTATTTATAATCAAAATAAATAGTAATCTAACAGCTTAAAACTATTATGTTTGTATTGTACTAATTAAAATAGATTTTAATTGATGTATAGCTAAACTAGTATTAAATAGAAGATAAACTATCAACAATTACATATTTTTACTTTAAATAATTGTCGCATAAGATGAAAAAATATAATAATTATATTTGGGAAACTCATGGTATTCATGCAGGAACAGAACAAGACCATGTAAAGCATGGTATAGATGAACTGGATACTATTGTAGAAATGGCAATAGAAAAAAACCATCCAAGCATAACTTTTGTTATTCACTCTCCACGTTTAACTAAATTCAGATATGCTGCCGAAAAAAGGATTGAAGTTAAATTTATTAGAGGTAATAAATCTTATCTTAATTATCCAAATAGGATTGAAGAACTAAGAAAAAAGTATAGTGATAAAATAGATATAAAGTACGGTGTAGAACTAGAATGGATGGGTTCCGATTTAGGAGTGCAATGGAGTAGATCAAAATTATTTCAAGCATTGGAAGCTGATTTTGTAATTGGTTCGGTACATTTTGCACCCGAAGGTTTACCATACGATGGGTCAAAAGAGGAAGCTTTGGAGCTGTTAAAACTTCGTGGTAGTCTAGAGAATTATTGGGGAGGCTACATAAATGAAGTAATGGAAATGATTGAGTGTATGGGAGGTATGATACAGGTTATTGGTCATTTAGATTTGCCAAAACTAAATGTAGATGTACCAGATGCTATTCTTAATTTCGAAACAAGTACTCATCCTTTAGCTAATAAATTCAGAACTTTACTAGAGATTATTTCCGATAGAAACTTGGCATTGGATGTAAATATGGCAGGTGAGGTAAAAGGTGTTGGAGTTTACCCATCTCAGAATATTCTTAAAAGAGCTAAGGCATTACATATACCCGTATCTGTTGGTACAGATACTCATCATCTTAAACATTTCGGGTTAAATTACACCGAGAGTTTAGAGTATATTCATAAAGCTGGTTACCAGCAATACGTGAGTTTTTCTAAACTTATACCAGAGAAGAGAACCATTTTTGATAATCATGAATTGAAGATGAAATATACTGTTTTAAATACAGGTATTGAGTTGTTGAATCAAAGATTGAGTAATGAAAATAGAAGAATTATTCCTGAATTTTCTTTTGGTGGCGACTATTCTGAATTCCTTGATATTTACGATAATGCAATAGGAATGGGCGATTACAATGCCATAAGAATTAGAAAAGGCAGTAAATCTATTACTATTTCTAGCGAAACGCCTAAGCCAGAAAAATTAAGAGCCAAAGGGCTTTTATCTGAACATAAAGATAAGCCAGGAGTAATTTCTTCGTTGTTTAATTCATTAGCATCCGAAGGTATTAACGTAGAAACTGCTCAGTTAAAATCTAATAACGATGGTACTGCTGTAGCATTTCTTACTCTTAGTGGGGCAAATGGAAATGTGAAAGAGGCAATGGAATTTATAAAAGGTACCGATGCCGATTTGTTTGATAATTTAACTTTTGGCGAAGATGTTGAGGTTCCTAATTACTATAGAAAAGGTAAATATTTACTAGAGGTTGATGGTGTGGAAGCAAAACTTGCTTTAACTAAACAGTTGATACTAACAAAACATAACAATACCCCAGGTGTGTTATTAATTTTATTATCTGCACTTGCTTCTAAAAACATAAACATTATTGATTTAAGACTTGGTAAACGAAATAAAACAGGATATTCTGCTATTGCTGTAGAAGGAGATGAGCACGAAATATCTCATTTATTAGAAAAACTAGGACCTCAATACAAAGAGGCTAGTTTGATAGTTTTTAATAGTAAATAACTTTTTTGTCCCGCAAATTTCGCAGATGCTCGCTGATAAAATCTGCGTTAATCTGCGTTGGGCATAATTAACAAAAATGGAACCATCTAGTATAATAATAGGAATAGTAATTAATAAAACTTTTAAAAAGGATTATTACGACTTATTTGATGTGATGAGATTTCCAAAAATGGAGCTGATAAATAAAATTACATTCAGTCAGTTAATAAAAGAAAATATAACAAAAGGAGATGAAGTTGAACATGGTTTAGTAATTGGAAATGTTAATAACACAACAATTATTTTTGACTTTGAGCTATATAATCAAGAGGAAATTTTAAAAAAATATTCAATAGACTCAACTGTATTCACTTTTTATATGAACAAGAATGAAGACATGTATGTGTTTTCATATTATGAAAATGGAGAATTAATAAGAAATAATTACTCTGATGATGTTTATGATGAAATTGGAAGTCCATTTGATATAGAAACTAAAACATCCGATAAGTTCGAAATTATTAATTATTTAT
>JADGDT010000067.1:0-10398 GCA_016744755.1 Ichthyobacteriaceae bacterium
GAATGATATTGATGGAGTGAATGAAATCGAATTTAGTAGTAGGAGTTATAAGTAAGTAGAGATATAGAGTTAGTAATAAAATATTTCTAGTAAAATGCAAAAGAGCTTTTCAAATAATTTGAAGAGCTCTTTTTGTGCGCCTGAAGGGAGTCGAACCCATACACCTTGCGGCACTAGATCCTAAGTCTAGCGTGTCTACCAATTCCACCACAGGCGCGATAAACTAAGTTTTTAAATAAAAGAGAAAGTAAAAGTGCGCCTGAAGGGAGTCGAACCCATACACCTTGCGGCACTAGATCCTAAGTCTAGCGTGTCTACCAATTCCACCACAGGCGCTTTAAATCTCTTTATTTAAATATGTTTAAGAACGTATTTGTTTCTTTTTGCGGGTGCAAAGATATGCGAAAAACCTAATCTTACAAATGTATAACAAAGTTTTTTAAAGATTTTTACACCTCAATAAATGTTACAATTGAATTAGAGGTAGTTGCAGTTTTTAAGGCTGATGTTCTTAAGATTTTAGATAGGAATTATTATGTTTTTGATAATTAAAAATGGAATTTATTTTTTAGTATTCACAATTTTTTACAATTATCCACTTTAGATAAATAGTTAATATTTTAATAATAGAGTAAAATAGCCACCTGATATGTGTTTTAGTAATGTGACAAAAAAATATTCTTGGTATATTGTTTATTGAAATAGGTTACTTCCTAAAAGTGCCTATTTATTCTTTATTTCAATATATATTATACTCGCAATCAAATGAAATATATACTCTTAAGCCTTTGTTTTACTAGGTGCTAAAAACAAAAGCCCCTTCAAATTGGGGAAGAAGGGGCTTTTTAACAAACAAACAAGCTAAATTAAAAAAAAATAGCATCTTAAATATTATTCAAATCTATAAACCATTGAGTTTATTGTCATTCCAGCTCCAACAGAAGCCAAAACAATGTTGTCTCCCGAGTTAAATTCGTGGTTATCTAGTTCTTTCTTATTTATCAAATCAAACAGAGTAGGTACTGTAGCTACGGATGAATTTCCAAATTTACTAATAGTCATTGGCATGTAATCATCGGCAACCTTACCTTTATATAAACGTACAAAACGTTTCAAAATTTGCTCATCCATTTTACCATTTGCTTGGTGTATAAGTAGTTTTGAAGTGTCGTCTAAATGCAAACCAGCATCATCAATAGATAATTTTATTGCTGCAGGCACTTTTTTAAGTGCGTACTCGTATATTTTTCTTCCAGCCATTCTTATAAATGAATGTCCAGGTTTATAGTCAGGTTTAAAAGATTTATCGTTGTATAAATAGTCTAATTCTTCGTTGTTGTCAGAAATTGTATTGTGAGCTAAAATACCATATTTTTTATCGCTCTCTTTAGCAGAAAGTACAACTGCACCAGCACCGTCAGCAAAAATCATCGAATCTCTATCGAAAGGATCTATTATTCTTGAAAGTGTTTCGGTAGCAATAATTAATATGTTTTTTGCTAATCCAGCTTGAATAAACTGATCGGCCATACGCAAGCCTTCTATCCAACCAGGGCAACCATAAAGCATATCGTAGGGAATACAATTGCTGTTTCTGATATCCATCTTATGCTTAATCTTAGAAGATATTGATGGCATAATATCTGTTTTATTAGTGCCATGTGCTACATCTCCAAAATTTTGAGCTACAATAATATAATCTAAATCGTTCTTGTCAATTCCAGCATCTTTAATTGCTCTTTCACCAGCAATTTTTCCCATATCAGAATTAACCATGTCTTTATCTATCCATCTTCTTTCTTCAATCTCGGTAATGGCAACAAATTTTTCAATAATGTCTTCCATAGTCCTATCAAGAGGCTTACCTGTATCACCATCGTAAAATACTTTATCTGAAAAATCAGAATTCTTCACCACATTTTTTGGTAAGAAATGACCTGATCCTGTAATTACTGAGTTAAGGTATTTTTTCATTATGTTGTTTTATTAAATCTGTTTTTTTATATGTTGTTGTATTTCACTGCATCCCAACACGCCTTTTCGGCATGAATTATTTGTTCATCAGTAATTTCTCTATTGTGATCTAGGTTTAGTTTTACAATTGTAACAATAGGTCCATATATTAAACCAATAATCGTATAAAGAGGAAGATGTTTTATGTACTTTCTCTTTTTTCCTTCTAAGAAAAACAAAAGTACTGGAGACAATATCCTCATACTTTCTGATCTAGTAATTGTGCTAACATAGGGTGCATACCTATGTTGCTCAATAAAAATTAGATCTTTAGGATGTTTACGATAATAGTTTATCATGTTAATCCAAAGAACATTAAAACGCTCTTGGTAAGGTGCTGTTTCGTCGTATCCACTGTACATAGAATTAATTATACGACGTTGTATTTCTATGAAAAGTACGTTTATAAGTTCTTCCTTGTTTTTGAAATATCTATAGATAGTTCCGGCCCCAATACCCGCTTTTTCTGCAATTAGAGAAATAGGAGTACCATGAAACCCATTCTCAGAAAGTAATATGAGAGTGGTGTCAAGGATTAAAGCTTTTTTATCTATTTTATTAACTACTTGTTCCATGAAATAATAAACGGAATGAACGTTCATTCCGATGCAAAGAAAAGTAAAAAAATCCTTTAGACAAAGTTTAATGACTAATTTTTCAATAAATTACTTTTTTGGTTCTACCCTTATTTGTGTGGATTTTCTAATTTAGAACATATTCATATTGAGCGGAATTCCCAAAGTAGCTTGCCCTGAGCGTAGTCAAATTGGAAACAAAGGGAATGTAGTCGAAATATCTATAGCAACAGTGATAACGTTATATAAGCTATTTTATAATAGACTACATTCGGATATGGTTCGGCTCTGGTTCGGCTCCGCTCACCAACCACGCTCACCAACCACGCTCAAGATGACGATTATTCCACAACATTCAGGGTAGAACCACTTTTTTAATCTAAACACTTGAATTTGTAACTGTTTGATAAAGAAAAAACCTGCACGAATTAATCGCACAGGTTTCAAAATATTATTATTCCCAAATTGGAAACTACTCAGATAATAATAGGTCAATTAATGGTCTTATTTTATCAGATGAAGGTTGTGGAGCATTAACATCAATAATATTACCTTCTTTATCTATCATCATAAAACGAGGTATACCTCTGATTCCATTTTCAGTAACAATTTTGGCTTTCCATGCTTTTTCTGCATGAATTTGTATCCAATCAAATTTTTCTTCTTTTAGCATTTTATCCCAAGCTTTCTTATTGCTATCAATTGACACACTTACAAAAACAATATCCTTATTTTTATATTCCTTAGTTAGTTTTGCCAATTCAGGAATCTCAGACTTGCACGGTCCACACCACGTAGCCCACACATCAATATAAATAAATTTCCCTCTTAAATCATCTAAAGAATACTCTTTACCATCAATATCAGGATAAGTCCATCTTGGAGCAGATTTACCCTTACGTAATTGCTCAAAAGAAGCGTAGACTTTATCAATATTTTTCCTAAAAATTGTATCTGTGTTTAATTCAGAAAATGTAGAATAGATATCATCTCTTTCAGACTCACTAGCATAAGTAATTGCATATTTTACAGCATTATAAAATATTGAGTTTTTAGCATTGGTAGAATTCAATTCAGAATTTACCCATCTCAAGTATTTTGGTAAATTAAAATTTTGAGTCTCTTCTGTAGAAGTGTTTTCTTTGGAATAAGTATCTTTTAAAGAGTTACTCATAAATTCAATATACTTTTCTGAATTTTCATAAGATTCAATATCCACTGTTGCAGATTTCATTTCTTCCATATTTTTTTCAGATAAACTTGCGTCCTCTTTTGTAAAGTATTTATGGTATGGAGAGTAAATAGAATATAATACTAGTTGCTCGTATCTTGCATCAACATTAAATGTAGATAAAAATGAAGAATCTATATTTTCATTTTTAGAGTATTCATTTGATAATTCTAAAAATAATTGTTTGACAGAATCACTTTTAGCAACAAAATCCTGTGGGTTTAGTTTAAAAATATCTGGGTAATATTTTAGTTCACTAGATAGTTTTGTTTTATCGTTCAGTAACTGGTTCTCTTTATATCCTTCACCTGCGAATTTAGCATCCTTACCAAAGTCACTTTTTGAAGTAGTAATTGATAAATTAGAATTATTTTTTAAGTAAAGTGATATAATATTTCTACCGAAGTACAATTTAGAATAAGTAGGAGTAGAGTAGCTTTTTTCTAACTCGAATCTACCAACTGAGTCCAACTTAATAGTATCGGTTTCTATTTTAGAAACTAAAAGTAAAATTTTTCCTCCCAACCCTTCAATGCTTCCGCTAAGTTTAGCAGAAGGAATTTGTACTGGTTCAGAAGTACATGAAATTAAAGAAACTGTAATAGTTAATATTAATAAAATTTTATTCATGATATTATTGTTTTTTTATAACTTTAGGCTAAAGTAAATTGTTTTAGTTTACTGATAAACTAAAATAGTGTTAAACTTATTTTAGATTTAAAAAATATATAGAAAACTAGGTTAGCATGAGTCAAAATTGCTTTACACATTACAAGGATATTAATCACATACAAACCTACCTTTAGTGGGTACCATATAAACTTTGAAAAACAAATTATAGAAAGATGAAAACTTATCTAATAAATAAAGGAGTAAAATCGTATATCTCATTTGTGATTGTTTATGCTGTAATTGCAATTATTACTATAACCACAAGAGTTTTAGAAATTGACGAAATTCAAAATGTATTTAAGCCTATGCTAATGCCTATTTTGATGTTATTTGTTTTTGTTAATTCAAAATTATCATCCTCTTTTTCAAAACTAATTTTCTTAGCGTTATTATTTTCAATGGGAGGAGATGTTTTATTGATGCCTTATTTTGATAATTTCATGTTGGGGTTAGCTAGTTTCTTGATAGCGCATGTATTTTATATTATTGCATTTATGAAGGATAACTGCTTAAAAGACGGAATAAAAAAGAGCAAAGTTTCAGTTGCTATTTTACTTATTGCTTATTCGGTGTTGATATACATATTAGTAACAAATATGCTTAGTTCTGGTACTGAATTAGCAATGATATCAGCAGTAGTAGTTTATGCTAGCGTGATTACAGTTATGGTGTTATCTACAATCTCTCTTCAATCTATTAATTCTAACTTAGAAACAAAATTGATGATGGTAGGAGCAATATTATTTATGTTTTCTGATTCTGTAATTGCCATAAATAAATTTGTATTTGAAATTCCTCTTTCGGGCTTGTGGATAATGACTGCTTACACTTTAGCACAATGGCTGATTACTGTTGGAGGTATAGCCAAAACAAAATCGTTATAGAGTTTATTTAGAGATAATTTGAAGGGTAACTTAATATTAAATAAAGTCTAAGTAGCATTTAAAACTTTGAAAAATTTCGCTTTTTTTGTTCTACTTAATGGCAACTCTGTACCTTCAATTTCAACCACTTTACTATTAAATTTTTTAACTCTATCTAAATTAACAATAAAAGATTTATGAATTCTCATGAAACGGTGTTCTGGTAATCTGGTTACAAAAGCTTTCATTGTAGATAATACAATATAATTCTCTTTGTCTGTAACAACTTTTACATAGTCTCCAACTGCTTCAATCCACTTTATTTTTTTTAGATAAACCTTTTTGTTGATAAGGTTACTTTTTACAAAAATTGTATCATCAGTAGTATCAGATTCTTTTTTGCTGAAAATATTCTCATGAAAAATAACAGCTCTCTTTATTGTTCTATCAAAATCATCTTTAACTATAGGTTTCCCCAAAAACCCAGTAACATCGTGCTTAAATGCATCATAGGCATATTCTTTTTTTGCTGAAACTATTATTACTTGCTGATTATCTTCAAGAATTCCTATTAAATCAAATCCAGAAACTACAGGCATTTCTATATCCAAAAAAATCAAATCAACTTTTGTGTTTTTTAATGCTTCGCGTGTTTCTATTGCGCTAGTATATTCTCCAACTAATTTTAATGCTGGATGCCTTTTAACGAGTTCAGAAATAACTCTTAATTGTATTGTGGAATCATCTACTGTGATGCAGTTTAACATGGCTAATAGGTATAAATGTGTAATATGGTGCAAGTTATCTATTTTTTATAGAACTTTATCGTTTATTTATATCTATTATTTATTAACCTATAGTTATTCACTATCACAACAATTAATGTGATGAGTTCTGGTGAGAGTAATTATTTGAGTTTGAATTTTTCGATAAGTTTATATGTAAACCAAATCAAAATTAAGATCCAAATAACAAGAAATATTATGTTATTATTATTGAGATAATATGCTATGAAAAATATAGACATCAAAACATTTATAAATAAACTACCAATTATAGTTGATTTAACATCTGATTTGGAAAGAGGTATTGAATATAAACTGAAAAGAGTTGCCATTGTGGCAAGAGCCGAAAATAATTTGTTACGTTCTAATAAGTAAAATATGATTATCTGAATAGCAAAAATCAGAGCATTAATCATCACTTCTTGAACTTGATTATTATCGAAACCTTTTTTGTCTTGCATTTTTATTCTTATTGATACACCCAAAAATAATAATTACTTACAAAAAAAAGATTCCTGAGTAAGGAATCTTTTAATAAATTATTTAAAAATAGTTAGCTAAAAATAGTTCCAACTACTTTTGCATTAGGATATCGTTCTTTCCATAAGTCTAAAGCACCTAAGTCTCTAATTGTTATAGAAGTTTTGTAATCTAACTTTACTTTGAAACGTTTGATCTTCTGACCAGCCTCAATTACTTTTTCTTTGATTTTTGCTTTCATTGTAGTGATTTTTTAAGTTTATAACTAATATATAAAAAGAAATGAAAGAAAAAGACTACAAATCAAACTTTAACATATTTTTTTGATAACTCGCAATTTGTGAGTATGACGTTTGGTATCAACATTAAAAATTCCTGTATGGTCAATTCTATCAATTCTTACATTTCCATGAGCATGGATTATGTAATTATCTTCTAAAATTATTCCTACATGAATTATAATTCCTTCTTCATTATCAAAAAATGCTAAGTCTCCAGGTTCAGATTCTTCAATAAAACTTAATACTTCACCTGTTTTTGCTTGCTCAATAGAATCTCTTGGAATTTGCATACCATTCATTTTGTATACCATCTGAGTTAATCCAGAGCAATCAATGCCAAGTGGCGATTTTCCTCCCCATAGATATGGAGCGCTGAGATAGGTGTATGCAGTGTCTACTAATTTATCTCTATTAATATTGTTATTCTCACATACAACAACTTCACCTTCGTAGTTTAAGTTTTTGAATCCTAGTTTGAAAGTATGATTGGAGTAAAATGGAAGTAAAGACCCAATTGGAACTGGAATTATATTATTTTTATCATCAAAAATCAAATCTATGTAATCATTTGCGAGGTAATGGGTAGAGGATTCAAGGCTATTAAATTCCTCTTCTGTAATTTCTAGGAATTGTTTAGAGTCTATCCAACCAACGTATTTGTCAAAGGAATTTTCTATTTTAACCCAATCATTTAAACTTTCAATAATACGGAAGTACTCCCCAAATAGTAACTGGTTTATTTGTTCACTTACATGACTGTCTTCAAGCCTTACGGGTATTACACTCAGGTTACAAATTCCGTATTTCATCTGTAAATAATTTGTTTTTAATTGGTCAGATGGTATTCTCACGAGATTAGAGCAACTCTTCTATATGAAGAGTTTTGACTCATGTTTATATCATTGACAAAATATTATCATTTTTGATGGTATACCTGTTGGGTATAAAATAAATATTGCCCGAATATAAGCATGTTCGGGCAATATTTTATTTAGAATTTATACTTTTTCTATTATCATGGCAGAGGCTCCTCCACCTCCGTTACAAATACCAGCTAAACCATACTTAGCATTGTTTTGATCTAGTACATTTAGCAATGTTACCATAATCCTAGCACCCGAACAACCAAGTGGATGTCCCAAAGAAACAGCACCTCCATTTACATTAGTTTTAGAATGGTCTAGATTTAAATTTTGCATGTTTGCCAAACTCACTACTGCAAAGGCTTCATTTATTTCGAAGAAATCCATTTCTTCAATTTTCAATCCTGCTTTACTTAGAGCTTTGTTCATAGCATCAGTAGGAGCAGTGGTAAACCATTCTGGCTCGTGAGCAGCATCTGCATACGATTTTATTATACCGAGAGGTTTTATTCCAAGTTCATCTGCTTTTTCTCTACTCATTAATACTACAGCTGCTGCACCATCGTTGATGGTTGAAGCATTAGCAGCAGTAACGGTTCCATCTTTTTTGAAAACAGGACGAAGAGAAGGTATCTTCTCAAATTTTACATTTTTGAATTCTTCATCTTCAGAAACGATAATTGCATCGCCACGTCGCTGAGGAACTTCAACGGATACAACCTCGTTATTAAATTTTCCTTCTTCCCAAGCTTTTGCCGATCTTTTGTAAGAATCAATAGAATAAGAGTCTTGATTTTCTCTAGTGAAACTCATTTCACTAGCACAAAGCTCAGCACTCTCTCCCATGTGTGTTCCTGTGTAAGCGTCTAAAAGACCATCTCGCAACAAGCCATCTGTCATTTTTAAATCACCTAATTTTTGTCCAGTTCTTCCTTTGTCAAAATAATGAGGAATTTGCGACATATTTTCCATTCCTCCTGTCATAACAATATCGTTATCCCCAGCAATTATAGATTGTACACCTATCATCATGGCTTTCATACCAGATGAGCAAACTTTGTTTACAGTTGTACAAGGTACTGTATTTGGTATACCTGCATGTATTGCTGCTTGCCTAGCAGGAGCCTGACCAAGATTTGCTTGGATTACGTTGCCAAAGAAAACTTCTTCTATAGATTCTGGACTAAGACCAATTTTATCTAATGCCCCTTTTATTGCTGTTGCTCCAAGCTTTGTTGCAGGAACAGACGATAAAGATCCGCCAAAACTACCTATTGGTGTTCTTACAGCAGAAACAATTACTACTTCTTTATTCATAATTTATGTTGGTTATAATTTATGGTTATTATGTAGCTAATATAAATATTTTTTGAGTTTATGGACTTTGTTTATTAGGTAAAACTACTTAAAATGTATTAAACAGAAAAAGCTACAGAATATTCTGTAGCTTTTTCTGTTTAAACAATTAATAATTGTGCAAACTATATAAATCAACTTGATTGCGTCTATAGGTACTTGATGAACATTATAACAAAATATGCAAATAGAACTACCATACCTACATTTACTATTTTAATAATAATATCTTCTAATAAATTATTCATAACTGTGTAATTTTTTAAGGTTGTTTACACGCATAAAGTCGTAGAGTTTTGCGAATAGCTAAGGTAGGAAAATACTTTCAAAGTAAAAAACAATTAATTGTAAGTTATTAACAATCAATATGTTTGATTTGGGATGTATTATTTGTTTTAGTGGATTAGTAGTATTTACAGCAGTTGAACGAACTTGTATGAGCTGTTAATAAAATAGTTATCAACTATATTTTAGATTTTGAATATGAAATTATTTCAGTGAAAAAATTTTTGAAATCATTTTCGAAATATTCATAATCAGATTTTAGGTCTTCAATAGATGTTTCAAGGTTATTACCATATTTACTTCTATTTGATATCCCTTTTATAAACATTTCTAGTTTGTCTATATATTGATAATTCAATAACCAATTGCTTTTTTCCATGTAGGATAAAGCAAATTTGAATTTTTCGGGAAGATGTTCTTCAAACGTGTGAAGAGTAAAGTAGGTCTTATCCGTAAAAGTTATTAATTCGTTTTGGTGATAATCACCCCAATTTCTAGCTAAAAAATGATCGTAAAATAAATCGGCAATTACAAAACGGTATTTACCATGAGTATCGGAAATTCTGAAAACTGTTTTTTTAAAAAGTTCATGTTTATCAGTAAAGTGGTCAATTTTGCGGTGAAGTTGCACCCCTTTTTGAATTTCTTCGGGTAAGTGTGTAAAATCTCTTCCCTTAACAAAATCACCTATCATATTACCCGTTAGTATCTCGGGATTGTCGAAAGATAAATATGCGTGTGCAAGGAAGTTCATTAATGTTGGTTGTTTAATTGTTGAGTCGTCGAGTCGTTTAACCGTTTAATTGATGAATTGTTCAGCTTCATGATTTTTTCAAGGTATAAAAAAAATTCCGTTGCAAGTATTTACTACGGAATTTTTAATTTTGTATAGCCAATAGCCAATAGCCAATAGCCAATAGCCAATAGCCAATAGCCAATAGCCAATAGCCAATAGCCAATAGCCAATAGCCAATAGCCAATAGCCAATAGCCAA
>JADGDT010000067.1:10498-17900 GCA_016744755.1 Ichthyobacteriaceae bacterium
TAGCTATTACTTATACATTGATATTCTCAATTCTTTAACTTTTTTATCTTTCAAGTAATCATCGTAAGACATATGCCTGTCAATAATTCCATTAGGAGTAAGCTCTATAATTCTATCGGCAACTGTGTGAGTGAACTGATGATCATGTGTAGAGAAAAGTAAAGTACCTGTAAACTTCATTAAAGAGTCATTAAAAGCAGTAATAGACTCAAGATCTAAGTGGTTGGTAGGCTCATCTAAACAAAGAACGTTACCTCTAAGCAACATCATTCTCGATAACATACATCTAACTTTCTCTCCTCCCGAAAGTACTTTTACACTCTTAAGGGCTTCTTCGCCAGAGAAAAGCATTTTCCCTAAGAATCCACGAACATAAACTTCTTCCTTTTCTTCTTTTGTTTTTGCATACTGACGTAGCCAATCTACAAGAGAATCTTCGTTATCTTCGAAAAACTCAGCATTGTCGTTTGGTAAGTAAGTATTGGTAGTTGTAACTCCCCACTTGTATTCACCAGCATCAGCATTAAGTTCACCGTTAATTATTTGATAAAAAGCAGTTATTGCTTGAGAGTTTTTAGACAACACAGCAATTTTTTCTCCTTTACCAATATTCAAATCTATTCCTTTAAAAAGACTTACACCTTCTATTGAAGAACTAAGCCCTTCGATGTTTAGAATCTGATCTCCAGCTTCTCTTTCTTGAGTAAAAATAATTGCAGGGTATCTACGGCTCGATGGTTTAATATCATCAACATTCAATTTCTCAAGAAGTTTTTTACGAGAAGTTGCTTGCTTAGATTTAGATGCATTAGCAGAGAAACGCTCTATAAACGATTGTAATTCTTTACGTTTATCTTCTGTTTTTTTATCTTGTTGAGATCTCTGACGCGAAGCCAACTGGCTAGACTCGTACCAGAAAGTATAGTTACCAGTAAACAAGTTAAGTTTAGCAAAATCAATATCTACAACATTTGTAGTTACAGCATCCAAGAAGTGTCTATCGTGCGATACTACAATCACGGTATTCTCGTATCCAGCAAGAAAATCTTCTAGCCACGAAATAGTTTCAACATCCAAGTGATTGGTAGGCTCATCCAAAATTAACACATCAGGATTACCAAAAAGAGCTTGTGCCAAAAGCACACGAATCTTAGCCACACCAGTCATATCCTTCATCAAAGTGTAGTGGTCGTCAGCAGTAATTCCTACCGATGAAAGTAAGGAGCCTGCATTACTCTCTGCATTCCATCCGCCCATTTCTTCGAACTCAAGTCCAAGTTCTCCAGCTTTTATACCATCCTCTTCATTAAAATCTTCCTTCATATAAATAGCATCCATACGCTCCTTAAGCTCATGCATTACATTATTACCTCTAAGTACTGTTTCCAATACTGGGTAATTATCAAATGCGAAGTGATCTTGTTGAAGTACAGACATACGCTTCCCTTTCTCTAGAGATACATGTCCGCTTGTAGGATCAACCTCTCCAGATAAAATTTTAAGAAAAGTAGATTTTCCAGAACCGTTTGCTCCAATTACACCATAACAATTCCCTTGAGTAAATTTGATGTTTACATGGTCGAACAAAATTCTTTTTCCGAACTGTACAGATACGTTTGATACTGTTAACATTTGCTATTTATTATTTTATGTTTTTAACTTCCTAACTCTATGCATTTTCGCTGTTCTGAAATTGCCGTGCAAAAGTAGAAAAAATCTTTGTGAAATAGTATTAAGTTTTAAATCTTATATCATTGATAGTTAGTGGTATATCATATTTTGTAATTTACATATCTAGTTTGTTCTAATTTATTGTTCATTTTTGTAAAAATGGTTTAGTTCCAATTATCACCCCAAATAACCCCAAATTTAATAATAATAATTCTGTGCCAATTCCTACTTTACGCTTTTAGTCCTCAATAGCAATACTATTCACAAACACGTTAGTCGGGTCTTTTGCCATAAGCAAAAGCCTGCCTAACGTGTTGTTCATTAGTATTCCCATTTCTGGGCTAACACTACAATTAGGGGCATAAAAGTAAAAAGAGTTGATTATTTGAATTCAGACGTAATAAATAACATATAAGTAAGAATGTTTTAAGTGATTTTTAATTTGTTTTTTGCTCAAGTAAAAGAAATAAATTTATATAAAGATATAATTACGTTTATTGCTGATGTTTAAGTGTTTAGATTTAGTCATATTCACCTATTGTATTGATTATCCAGATAATATTTTTCAAGTATGAAACTTGGGTATATAGATAATTTTTATAATCTAAATCAGTATATTTTATTACGTGGTTAGAACATGATAAACTAAAAATATCTTTTACAATGGACACTTCCATATATCAGAACATAATGTACTATGTACATATGTTAATAAACATATAAAAATATGACCATAAAAGCCTTATTACTTATAATAATATCATAATTTGCATTAGATGAAATAATGGAAATTATCTTCATTTAAGGTGGACTTAAAAATAAAAGAACTATAAACAGTTCAAGTAAAAGATATTTTTATATCGAAATTTAAAGACATGCAAAGACATGCAAAGACATGCTGGTAAATGGTCTTAAAAGAAGACATTGCATTAGTTGTTATGAATGTATTACAATGAAATTTAGTGTTTTACAGAATTAAAAATTTACAATTTTCTATTTTGGAATCCAAATTAAACTCTATACAGCCCTTCATTTTTTTATTGAAAAAATAAATTAAACATATTAACTCGTTGATAGTAAATAGGTAGGATTGAGAAAATAGGTGGATATAGATAGTCCTACGTTGGTAATTATTGTAGGGGAGGAACATAAGTTAGAAAACCATATAATAAATAGATAAAATACTTTGAATTAGAGTATTAAATATTGTTTAACATAAATTAAAAAGATGGAAATAAAAAAGGTAATGATCGCTGGAGGAGGAACCCTTGGTTCTCAGATTGCATGGCAAACTGCATTTAATGGATTTAATGTTATTGTTTACGATGCTTTTGAAGAAGGAATAGAGAAATCTAAAAACTTTCATAAAGTTTTTTCAAATCTTTTTCTTAAAGAAAGAGGTGCAACCCAAGATGAAATTGATGCAAGTCTTGCACGCTTGAGTTATACCACTGATATGGTAGAGGCTGTAAAAGATGCAGATTTGGTTAGTGAATCTGTACCCGAGAATATAGAAATTAAGAAAGCATTTTGGAGTAAAATGAGTAAACTTGCTCCGGAGAAGACTATTTTTACTACTAACTCTTCTACTACTGTACCTAGTTTTTATGCAAAAGAAACTGGACGCCCAGAAAAATTTTGTGCTTTACATTTTGCTAATGGTATTTGGGATTCTAATATAGGAGAGGTTATGGGACACTCTGATACAGCACCTAAAATTTTCGATCGCATTGTGAAGTTTGCAGGAGAAATTGGAATGGTTCCTATTCCTATTCGCAAAGAGCAACCTGGTTATGTACTAAACTCTTTATTAGTTCCGTTTATAAATGCAGCTACCGAATTAGTTGTAAACGGAGTAAGTGATCCACATAGTATAGATAAAACTTGGATGATAAGTACTGGTTCACCACTTGGAGCATTTGCTATTCTTGACAAAGTTGGTATGACTACACCGTACAATATTAATTTATTATCTCTTAGTATGGGCGATGAATCTGCTAAAAAACGAGCAGATTTATTCAAAAAGATGATTGACGAAGGTAAGATAGGTGAAGCATCAGGCGAAGGGTTCTATAAATATCCAAATCCAGAATATCTAGATCCTAATTTTTTGAAATAGATTATAAATAGTGACTTTTTACAATGTTTTTATTTTTTTGAGAGTAAGTAATGCTTGTGTATCAATAAATGAAAGCATTGTAAAATAAAGTATTTCTAAATTTGTGGAGCATTCTTGCTGATTTTGAATAAAATAAAAGACATGTGGATTTTTTAATAAAATATTTTTTTCAACAAAACGCCTACAAAAAATATAGTGCATGTCGCATAAAGCTATATATTTGACAGTTATATTTTTAATAAAAGTTAATTGTAGATTTAAGTTAATAGCTTTAAACTGAGATATGCATTATATTTAAATCATTAGACTATAAAAATTATTATATCGAGAGAATTTACACCTTAAATAGTTTAAAGGTTAATCTAATAAGGTATAGGTTGTTTGATAAACTAATGTTAGGATTAATTTATAGGGACTACCACGAATGTTGTGGAAATTTGAATAAATTATACCCTTAAGAAAATAAAAGATTAAGAGTTTAAAGGATTATAGGATTACTGTACCTATTGTATTTACTTTGTAATACTCTAATCTTAATAATCTAATTTTTACTCTACTACTCTTTTGTTTTCCACACAAATAAGGTAACCAATTTATATAATGGTTTTTAAGAATAAAACTTTGTATCACAATTAATGGATATGTATATAAAAATAGAAATTAAAATAATCATTTAAAATAAAATATTATGTCAAAAGGTAAAGATTCAAAGAAAAACGTTAAAAAAGAAGCTGCTAAAACTCCAAAAGAAAAAAAAGCAGAAAAGAGGCTGAAGAAGGCTAAATAATATTCATTAGTATACTCCAAGTATATCAATATCTAATTTACATAACTGTACCTTCCGAAGCTTTTTTCGTAGCCTAGTAATTGTCATCAAATAACTTAACCATTTAGGATTGTTATTTTGAATACTAACTTCGTTAAAAGCCTAGCTGTACCTATGCTTGTGTTTTTTGCCTCGTTATTGCATAAAATAATTTTGCCTATTATGGACAACTTATTTCATGGTATTTACTTAGTTGGAATACTTATGCAATAGAAAATATTGCATTGAATAATACTTAATAATATGAAAACGAATTTAAACTTAGCTGTACTTATAGACGGTGACAATATTCCATCTGCTCATGTAAAAGAGATGATGGAAGAAATAGCAAAGTATGGGAATCCAACAATTAAGAGAATCTATGGCGATTGGACTAAACCTAATCTTACCAAATGGAAAAACCTATTATTAGAAAATGCAATTACTCCTATCCAACAATATGCATATACTACAGGTAAAAATGCAACGGATTCTGCAATGATAATTGATGCGATGGACATCCTGTACAGTGGCAAAGTAAGTGGATTTTGCTTGGTTTCTAGTGATAGCGATTTTACTAGGTTAGCAACACGTTTAAGAGAAGCAGGAATGCAAGTAATTGGAATCGGAGAAAAGAAAACCCCTAATCCTTTTATTGTTGCTTGTGATAAGTTTGTTTACATAGAAATTTTAAAAAATCAAGAAGAAAAGAAAGATGATGAAAATAATAGGGATTCAGATAAAACCAATGTAGATAAAATAACTCGAAAAGAAATTAATTTAATTTCAACTACTATTTCTGACCTTTCTGATGACGATGGTTGGGCATTTCTTGGAGATGTAGGAAGTTTATTGTTAAAAAAGCAACCTAATTTTGATTCGAGAAATTATGGATTTGATAAGCTAACACCTTTAATTAAATCAATTGGAAACTTTGATCTAGAACAAAGAGAGAACCCTAAAAGTAAAAACAAGTTAATTTTTGTAAAAAATAAAGAAAAGCATACAACAAAATCTAAAAAGCATTAAAATGTTTTATCCAAAATATTATCAGAATTAAAACAAAAGTAACATTTATGCAACTAGAAATAAATCTTAAGAAAATACAGCAAATCACTAAAGAAAAAGAGAATGAAAATCTTTCTTTTCACGCTTTTCTTAAGGAACAAGATTCAGATAAAATAGACACTATTGTTAAAAGACTTAATGAAGAACTTACACCACAGATTAGCTGTTTAGATTGTGGTAATTGTTGTAAGAACCTTAGACCAATTGCTACGAATGAAGTACTTGGAAGGTACGTTGCAGAAAAAGATATCGAAAGTGTAAGGTATGTAATAGGTTTTTCGTGTTCGCATCTCGATGGAAATAAATGTACTATTTACTCAGAAAGACCAGAGGAATGTAGATCATATCCATATTTAGATAAAGATGGTTTTGTAGCAAGGTATCTGGGAATGCTTCAAAATTATGAAATATGCCCAATTGTCTTTAATGTTATGGAGCATTTAAAGCTAGAACTTGGGTGGGAAAATAATTAGATTTAAGGTGCTACTACAAATGTTGTGGAAATATTAAATGCATTAGATCGTAAACATAAGGTTAAGAGGGGAATAGGTTAAAAGGTTATGAAAATATATAATTCATAACCTTTTAACTTTATTACAACTATACTCTAGAAATTAAAACTCACCAAAATACTCTTTAAAATCTTTATGAGGTACAGCAATACATATTCTTGAAAAATCCTTAGCAAACTCCTTACTTGTTTTAGTAAAATAGGGTAGGCCTACGCTTCCAATTCTGTATTCTAGTAATTCTTCCTCACTTTTATTTACAATTGCAAATATTCCTACTGGCGATGAATTTTTATAAAATTCATCAGCTAATAAACCCTTTTTTTGAAGTAGTAAAATATTCATATTCATTTCTCCGATGGTGTGTTTTCTAAATTTTTTAGCAGAATTAATGCCTTCAGGAGTAGCTAATAATTTCTCTACAAGTATTTGTGCAAAACCATTAATTCCGTTATTGGCATACAAAATATTTATTCCTACCTCAGTATTAAACTCCTTGTTATTTGAATGTATAAATCCTAGTCTCTGACCACTTAATCCAATAGATTTACTAAAGCTTTCAGCAATAATTACATTGTTAAACTTAGATAGTTTAGCGTAGAAATTATCTTCTTCTTCGTAAAACAATTTACGATAAGGACTATCCCAGATTACAGTTATATTTTTTGAATTTAGCTCTTCTACAATTTCCAACAACATGTTGTCGTCGTATTTATTCCCAATAGGATTGTTTGGATCGCAAAATATAACAGCACAACCTTCGTAATCATTTTTTAACAACTCATCAAACGAAAAGTATGTTCCATATTCAACATTATTTATTTTCATAATGTTGCTGTAAGCTCCCCAGAAAAATTCAGGTATAATTACTTTTTTAACATCAATAGTTTTAAAAACTAGATCTAAAGCATTCATTCCTCCAGCAGTAACAATAATATTATCAACGTTAGTTTTATCTTGAAAAAAAGATTTATTTATGGCTGACTTAAGTTCTGGAAGTCCAGTGTTAACAGGATATACTTGTACTTTGTTAGAATTAAAATCTATCAAAGGTATTATTTCTGTTAGATCTATATTTGTTACTGACGGTACACCTCTGTTTAACTTCAGGTATTTTTGACCAGTAGTTTTTTCTAATTCATATAATTTTTCTCCTATCCCAACTATTGCAGAATATTTAGCACCGCTGTGTTTTGTTAACATCTTAACTTTTTAAATTTAGCCATTAGC
>JADGDT010000197.1 GCA_016744755.1 Ichthyobacteriaceae bacterium
TCGCAACTCGCAACTCGCAACTCGCAACTCGCAACTCGCAACTCGCAACTCGCAACTCGCAACTCGCAACTCGCAACTCGCAACTCGCAACTCGCAACTATTTCAAATACTCTGGCACTACTTCCTGCAACTCAAACGTAGCATTATTCTCTGCTTTACGTATAATGTGAGTATTCTTATCTGCATCTATTAAAACTACATTTGGGCGGAAAGTAATAAACTGCATCCACTGAGTCATGTTATAGGCACCAATTCGTCTTATAGCTACGTGGTCTCCTTTTTCTAATAGAGGAAACTGTATTGCTTGTCGTACAACGTCAATATTCATACACAATGGTCCGTATAGAGTAGTATCTTCTGTTTGTTGAGTTGTTGCCCCAACAGGAAGTACTTCATGTTCGTACCAAAAAGAAGTAAATAAATTATTTATTCCAATATCTAAAATCGTTGATCTACGACCATCAGCAAGGCGTTTATTGGCAATAACAGAACCTAAAAGAAACCCTGCTTCGTCAACCATAGCACGTCCACTTTCGATAATTAACATGGGTAAATCTTCTTTAGAGAAGTCTGCACTCATCAATGCACTAGTAATAGCTTCGGCATAAGCATCGAAGGTAGGACAAGTATCTTTACCCGGAAGGTAAGCACCTTTTAATGTGTTCTTAGATGCGAAACCCCCACCTGTGTCTATGTATTTAATGGCATGGTTAAACTTTTTCTTTAACGAAGAAGCTAATTCTGCTAGTTTACCAACTGCTACAGAATATGCATTAGGTGTGGTGATATAAGTACCAATATGTGTGTGTAAACCAACCACATCAACTTTCTCAGAATACATTAATCTATTTAGAGCTTGCATAGCTTCTCCATTTTCGTAGTTGAAACCGAACCTATCCCATTGCGGATAAATACCCGTATCCATGTTTACTCTAATTGCAACTTTAGGTTGTTTTTTTGATGTCTCAGCAATCTTTAGAATAGAATAAAGTTCATCGAAATGATCTATATGAATAAGTGATGAATTTGAAATTGCAGTTTCTAAATCACTTTCACTTTTATCAGGACCATTAAAAATGATTTGGCTACCAGGAACTCCATTTTTCAATGCTTTTTCGTATTCAAACATAGAAACAACTTCTGCCCATGATCCTAATTTGTGATAGATTCTACATACTGCATCTAAGTAATTTGTTTTGTATGACCATGCAAACTGTACTTTTGGATAGCGAGATGTAAATGCACTTGTTGCCTCTTCGTAAGTATTACGAATAGTAGTTTCTGATACTGCAAATACAGGCGATCCATACTCGGCAATTAGATTTTTTACAGGTATAGTATCAATACTATTTAGAGTTTCTATAGATGTTTTCATTCCAAATTTATCAGGAACTCCAGCATTTATTTTATTTATTATTGGTCTTTCGTATTTTAATTTAGACATTTTTAATTTTGTTTAATTGTTTAACTGATAAATCGTTTAACTGTTTTGATGTTTAATTGATAACTGTTTAATCGTTTAACTGATAACTGTTTAATTGATTATCTGTACATCACTGTCTACTGCATTACTGTTCACTACATTACTTAATCTCATCAATTAAACAACTCAACAATTAAACAGTTCAACAGTTCAACAACTCAACAGTTAAACATTTTTTAAAGTTCCCCTGTAATACTCAGTTGTTCAAATTGCGAAATATCGCCTATCATATCGTAAGAATATCTGATAAACATTTTACCAATATCATACTTAGTGTAAGGAGCTACTTCTTCGTTATTTGCTAGTTTTATTAATGCTTCAGGAATATTCTGTCCAGCACCTACAGCTAAATATACCCAAGCAGGAATACGAGGATTAATCTCAATTAAGTAGTATTTACCAGAGTTCGTCTTTATCATTTCTAATTCCATACCACCACGCCACATAGACTCTCTGAGAAGTTTTTTTGTAATATCCAGAAGTTTTTCGTCTCCTAAAGTTATTCCTCCCCAAGCTTTACCTTTATCGGTAATGTATTGCTTTCGCATAGGAACTGACGCTATGGTATTTCCATTTCCATCTCCTAATGCAATTACATTAACCTCTGTACCTTTAACAAATTCCTGAACGATCACGGGCAATCCCCATTTTGCAGATATTTTATTGAAATGACCAATTACTTGCTCTGAATTATATGCTATATAGGCATCGTAAAATTTTCCTTTTACTAAAACAGGAAATTCAAAATCGTTATGTAGTTTAGATATATCATTCAGATTTGTGAGAGACTCACTTTTAGGAACATCAATTCCATATTTTTCTCCGAATTTTACTAGATTGACTTTATCTCTTTCATCAAATTGAAATTTTGTAGGTAGGAAAGTTTTTATTCCTAAAGATTCTAACTTTTCCTTAGAATTAATGAAAGTCACCAATTCAGCATCAAAATTAGGGATGATAAAATCTAGGTTTTCCTTTGTGTTGATGTAATCTATCCTCTGCATTAAAGCATCGGAACCAACAGAAGGGTAGGGGATTTGATAAATTTTATCTGCTACACCATCCATATAAATACCTGGCTCTAGATTTTCGTAAACCAAACCTATTATTCTCACATCAAAAGACTTTGCTTCTCGCAAAGCTCTAATAACTGGAACTCCAGGACCTGGGTTATCTGTGTTATTAAGACCTGTAACAGCAATTGTATATTTAGGTTTACTCATTATCTAGCAAGTTAAAATGATTTAGCATACCTATAAAATCATCATAGTTTCTTTCGAAAGTATATTCATCTATATCATACTTATTAAGCATATGAGAAGAGATATCACTTTTAGATTTACTTTCTTGAAACTGTTCTAATATCTCTTTACCAATAATATTTAAAGAGAAAGAATCACCAGAATTTGGATCAAAAACAAATCCTGTTTCACTTATTGCTATATTTTTCTTTAGTTTCATATATTTTTGAGTAAATAATTATTCTTTTATAATTTTTGTGTTATATGTTTTTATTCCATTAGAAACACGTACAAAATATATTCCTGAAGGATATACACTTAAATCAATAGGGATTTTATTATTTGTACCTACTTCATATTTTTCTAATAATTGACCTTTAAAATTCAACAGTTTGATTTTTGTGTTTTTAACAAGTTCTTTTATTTCTATAGTAAAAATATCATCAGTAGGATTTGGATATATTTTAATTTGGTTATATAAATTATTATCGTCAATACTTAAGTTACCTGTATTTATTTGATTTAGAGGATGAGCAAATCCATAACCATGATTAGGGTTCCAATACCCATATGTCCAATTTCCAGAAGAAGGAGAAGTGTTATCCCCAGTATTTCCTCCATAGAAATCTTCGAGACTAGTATCAGCAGTCCTGTAATATCTTATTTCAAAATGCAAATGTGGTCCTCCTTTTGTACCAGAATATAGATTTTTAGAAACTAAATCACCTCTTTTTACATATTGTCCGTTCAAATTTAGATCATCTATAGAATCAAGGTCAAGATCAATATGTGCGTATATTGTTACCATTTTACCAATAATATTGTCTAAATCATCATGTATGTCAGTAGTTATTGAAAGATAATGTCTATATCTTGATACATCTCTATTTATAGTTACAACACCATCATGAGCAGCGTACATATTAACTTGTGTTGACTTACCAATATAATAGTCTATTGCAGGATGGTGGCTACCTCTTT
>JADGDT010000004.1 GCA_016744755.1 Ichthyobacteriaceae bacterium
AAGATACCAAATATAAGACCTGCAAAAGTTGATGGCGAAAATGTTAAAGTTTCTACCATGTTACCAATCACATTCAAACTAAGATAAGTTTACTTTGACATAAATATTTATGTCTACAAGTTTTAAAATGGATTAAAATTTTACTCTCTGAGGTAACTTTTTAATCCATTTTATTTTTAGATATATCTATTGAATTTCAGTATTAATAAAACTTGCAATAAAACCAATACTTTTAAGTAATTTTGTATCCAAATTTTGAGACACCACAATGGACGCAAATACAAAAAAAGATATAAGATCACTTTCTAAAGATGAAATAATTGAATTCTTCGTAAATAACGGAGATAAAGCATTTAGAGGCAAACAAGTTTATGAATGGTTGTGGAGCAAAGGTATTCATAATTTTGATTTAATGACCAACCTATCTAAAGACACTAGGATATTTCTGGATAAACATTTTGTAATCAACCATATAAAAGTGGATGATATGCAACGTAGTATTGATGGCACAATAAAAAATGCCATTAGATTGTTTGACGACAAGATTGTTGAATCTGTACTGATACCTACAGAAAAAAGAACAACTGCTTGTGTGTCCTCTCAAGTTGGATGTGCTTTGAATTGTGCTTTTTGTGCTACTGCCCGCATAAAAAATATGCGTAACCTTAATGCCGATGAAATTTACGATCAGGTTGTTGCAGCACACCAACAAAGTAATCTATTTTATGGTCATCCTCTTTCTAACATAGTTTTTATGGGAATGGGAGAACCTCTTATGAATTACAACGAAGTGAAAAAAGCAATAGGTATGATTACTTCCGATGAAGGTTTACAAATGTCTCCTCGAAGAATAGTTTTATCTACCTCTGGTTTGCCAAAGAAGATAAAACAAATGGCCGACGAAGGAGTAAAATTTGGACTCGCTGTTTCTCTTCATTCAGCAATAGATGAAAAACGTTCTAAAATGATGCCTATCAATATCAAGAACTCTTTGACCGACCTTGCAGAATCTCTAGAATATTGGTATTCTAAAACCAAAAGTAGAGTTACATACGAATATGTTGTGTGGAAAGACTTTAACGACAAGCAGGAAGATATTGATGCTTTGATAAAATATGCGAAAATTATCCCTTGTAAAATTAACATCATAGAATATAACGAGATTGAAGAAGATGGTTTTCAACAAGCAGAGCCAAAAGTAATTGACTCTTACCAAAAACAATTAGAAGATGCTGGTATAGTTGTAAATGTTCGTCGTAGTAGAGGAAAAGATATTGATGCGGCATGTGGTCAATTGGCAAACAAGAAGCAATGATCTATTAATTAAGTGAATCAATGTAATGATGGTTAATATTTGCAAACGGGCGAAGTTATAAATCTAAATCCGAAGATGATTTATTTAATTCAAGCTCATATAAACAAGATTCAGACCTAGCTAAAACTAAATACGAGTTTATTTTAACAAATGAGTCTTTCCTGAAAATTTTAAGAAACTACATCTTTTTTCTAAGTCCTAAACTACTAGTTTTAAAAGTTTTCTACCTAGTAAACAAGTACTCGTAGATCTATTATTAATAACATCAGACAACAAACAACTAATCATTCCAAATGTATATCTTTGCCGAAATACAAAAATAGACATGAATTACCTTTCAGTAGAAAATATATCTAAGTCCTTCGGTGTACGTACACTTTTCGAAGACATAAATTTCGGAATAAATCAAGGAAAAAAAATAGCTTTCATTGCCAAAAATGGTACTGGAAAGACAAGCCTTATAAAAATACTTACAGGTAGCGATACTCCTGATACTGGTCAGGTAGTTTACCGCAAAGGGCTTAAAATTGGGTTTTTAGAACAAGAGCCTGTTTTAGACCCCGATGCTACAGTTGAAGAAGTAATTTACTCTGCTGATAATCCAATCATTAAAATAATAAAACACTACGAAGACGTAATTTCAAACCCTGACATGGCCGATCAAATGCAAGATGCAATTGATGCCATGGAAAGAGAAGATGCGTGGGACTTTGAAGTTTTTATGCAACAAACTATAAGTAAGCTTAAAATAGACACTCTTAGCCTTCCTATCAAAAAACTTTCTGGTGGACAACAAAAACGTGTCGCACTTGCTAGAGTTCTGATGATGAAACCTGATTTCTTGATTATGGATGAGCCTACCAATCATCTAGATTTAGAAATGGTTGAATGGTTAGAAGAATTCTTAATAAAGGAAAAATTAACCATTTTTATGGTTACTCACGATAGATATTTCTTGGATAGAGTTTGTAATGAAATTTTAGAATTAGACAACAACACACTATATAAATACGCAGGAAACTACTCTTACTTTTTGGAGAAAAAAGCAGAGAGAGAAGCAATAGTAAAGTCAGAAACTGGCAAAGCCAAAAACCTGATGGTTAAAGAGCTTGAGTGGATAAGACGTCAACCCAAAGCCAGGGGAACAAAATCTAAAGCCAGAGTAGATTCTTTTCAGGATTTGAAAGCAAAAGCTACAAAACGATTCGACGAAAGAGTATTGTCATTAGGAGTAAACATGCAAAGACTAGGAAGTAAAGTGTTAGAAATGCACAATGTTTCTTTCTCCTTCCCTACTCTTAAAATTTTAGACAAGTTCGATTACACATTCAAGAGAGCAGAAAGAATCGGAATTGTTGGAAAAAATGGAGTTGGAAAATCTACTTTCCTAGATATTATTACTGGCAAAAAAGAACCTCAGGCAGGTAAAGTTGTTGTTGGCGAAACTGTAAAATACGGTTTCTACAAACAAGAAGGAATGAAATTTAAATCTGGTGCTAAGGTTATTGATGCAGTTAAAGATATTGCTGAATCTATACCTCTTGCCAAAGGACAAAAGATTACTGCTGGGCAACTCCTAGAGCGTTTCCTTTTCGACAGAAAACAACAATACGATTTTATAGAAAAGCTTAGTGGTGGAGAAAAGCGTAGACTTTATTTGTGTACTGTTCTTATGGAAAATCCAAACTTTCTGATTCTCGATGAGCCTACAAATGATTTAGATATCCTTACACTAAATGTTCTTGAAGATTTCTTACAAGAATTTCCAGGTGTATTGGTTGTTGTTTCTCACGATAGGTATTTCATGGATAAAATTATCGATCACCTTTTTGTTTTCGAAGGCGATGGTAAAACTAGAGATTTCCCTGGTAGTTATAGTGATTACCGTGAATACAAAAAGTTAGAAAAACTCGAAGAATCTAAAACTAAAATAGAAGCTATAAAAGTAAAAAAAGTTAAATCTGAGAGAGTTTCTAACCGAAAAACTAAATTATCTTTTAAAGAACAAACAGAATTCAATAATCTTGAGAAAGAAATAGCCAAACTTGAAAGTAAGAAATCAGAGATACACACCTTATTTGAAAGTGGAGATTTTAATGCTGATCGAATTAAAGAACTATCTACAGAACTTGCAAGTATTGACAAAAGTGTAGAAGAAAAAGAAGAACGTTGGATGGAGTTGTCTATGAAATTGGAATAATAGATTTTGTTGACATCAACCTTTAATATATATGAGGAGAAATAAAAAAAGTTGAGGATTCTCATATTAAGAAGAAAAACTTCTTATTTCAATGGGATTCCTCAACTTTGTTTTGACTACAACTGTAATGACATTTAATAATACAATAGTTTCTTATATCCTAAACTGCATTTGCATAATAAACTGACCTTTGTACTCATCAACTTCTTTTGTTGTTTTGCCATAAATTGGCCTTGTAGAGTACTGAGCTGTAAGCTTTACTTTGTTACCAACTATTAAGTAGTTTAAACCAAAATCATGCTGAACAGAAGCTTGGTTTAACCCATCAAAATTTCGGTATTGAGCAGAATAATAAGGCATTAATCCATTTTTGCCTGGGATAATATTCTTAGGTAATAAATACCCAATAGATGCATAGGCCATATCTCCTGTACCAAAATTAAACTCTGCAATACCAGGGCCGTTAAGTGACGTACCTCCTGATGCATAACCACCCATTACTGCTACTTTTTTCAAGTAATTAGGTCCATAGTTTGCATTGTAATAAACTCCGTAAAGTGTAAGTGAACTTTTATTTGCTAAAGGAGTTTCATAAAAAACATCGGCACTCCAAATAAACTGATCGTACTTTTTCACTTCCGTATCACCAGCATTATCAATTGCTCCTGATGCATCTGCTGCAAAATTAAATCCTGCTCCTATATTAAATATCTTACCTTTTTTTCCGTGATAGGTCATAAATTTAAAAGGAATGGATAACCTCTCTTTATTTAAGAAAGAATAAGAAACATATCCTTTGTAAGTAAATCCGCTTAAACGACGGTTATAAGCTACATTAGGTTTATTTGCAGTTACAATTTCAGCATCAGTTTTAAGGAATTTAGAGGTAGTAGGCATCATCATCTGATTTACCGAAAATACATAATCAAAATTACTTACACGTCCTTGAAAAAACACTCCGTATTGTCTGTTTAGCTGATTGCTAACATTTACGTTTGGAAATTGTGTTACAGGAAAATCTAGTGACATTTGTATCAAACCACCTACCATGGTATAACGAGATAAACCACTCCACATGTGAAGACCTCCTCCTACATAAGTATTCTTAGCAATTTTAAGCTTTCCCCAGAAATCATGGAAGAACATGCCTTTCTGTTGATCGTCATAACTAGCAGAGTTAGTTGCTCCGTAGTGAACCCACAAATAGAACCTATCTTCAATATTGGTGTAAGATATTATTCTAGCTCTACGAGTAGCAAAGTCTTGATAGCTAGAAATAGACTCTCCAGTTTGCTTGTTATTTGTACCTGGATTTAATTGTGCATTTCTGTACCAAAATTGCATTCCTACAATTACTTTAGAGAATGAAGATCCAGAATCATTGAGTTTTATTTTTATCCCTTTATTTACTGTTTCTCTAAACTTATCCTTTTTAGGTTTTACTATTGTTTCTTGAGCGTTTGCAGTAATTGCTAACAAGAAAAATGCACTAATAACTAATTTGTAAAATATTTTCATATACTTTTTTTTAGCAAGATGAAACTCAAATTATTATTTTACTAATACTGTAAACTTGAATCTCAAATTAAGGTTACAACTATTTATTTTAATGTGTTTGGTATATCAAAAGTATATCAATAGGTTAGGTTGAAACATTTAATGCACCCCAAACATATCAAGTCTAGTTTTGATATAAATCAACTATCTCAAGCAAAAATTAGAATTAGTGATTATAACTATTAAAAAACATATGCAAGATCATGGTTAATGCAAATTCATGGATTGGTACTAAATCAATTAACTCATATTTCAATTCAAAAAAGTAAACTATATTTTCATTTTTAGGTTCTCCCTGAATGTTGTGGAAATATCGTCACCTTGTACGTGGTTGGTGAGTGTGTTTGGTGAGCGTGTTTGGTGAGTGTGTTTGGTGAGCGGAGCCGAACCAGATCCTAACCAGAGCGGAACCAGAGCCGAATGTGGTCTATTTTAATAGTTTACATTGTGTAATCACTATTGCTATAGATCTTTCTACAACATTTCCTTTTGTTCCCCATTCGGCTTCGCTCAGGGCAGGCAACAAAGGAAATTCTACTCAAGACGACTATTCTAAATTACAACTTCCACACAAATAAAGGTAGAACCCATTTTTAATGACAGACTTTATAAATTAAAATATATTTATTTCAACATTGTTAAAGCCTATACATTAAATCTAAAAAAAAGCAAGTAACATACAACATGTTCATTATCATGTTTTTACACTTGTAAAATTTGTATCTTAATGTCGTTTTTAACTAGATAATTAATCAAAATACTTCCACAATGAAAAACTTATACTTAATTCTAGCTATTTGCTTAATTTCAACATTTACATTTGGGCAAAAAAATCATTATCAAAATAACTTAAATGACAACAATAGTATTCAACTCAATAATTTGAATAAATTAGAGATATTTGAGTTAAACGAAAATGCTATTCATAATGATATTATTTCACAAAAAAAGAAGTCCTACTCTAAAACTAACGAAAACAAACAGGGTGTTAGTGAATATATAAATACGGCAAAAAATTGGAATACTGGAACGGTTGAGAACTCTTCAAAAGTAGTTTTTAATTACAATTCTCAAGGTCAATTATATCTTAAAACATATTACTCATGGGATAACAACAGATGGAATTATTCCCTGAAATTTGAATATGTATATGCTTCTGGAAAACTAAGCATGTTGACTGACTATTGGTATGAGAATAACTCTTGGCAAAAAAACACCAAAACTACTTATAGCTACAATGCTGAAGGGAATGTAGTAATTGCTGTAAAACAATATCAGCATAATAGTGTATGGACAAATTATACTAAGATAGATTATACATACAATCAGTATCATCGTCTAGATTATTTTATAGATTATAATTGGACAGCTGTAGTTTCTAATTGGACACAAATAAATAAGACATTATACGGTTACGGCAGTTCTAAAAAGAACACAAACTCTAACCATAATATTTATTTTATAACGGTATATAAGTCTGATAATGGTTGGGTTAATTATCGCAGAACAGCTTATACTTATGATGATTATGATAATGTAATTAGTGAAGCAAGTGAGGGTTGGACAGCACCACCATCTAGTGTTGGCAAGACTTTAGATTGGAATACATTTTCTAAATTAGATTATACTTATGATGTTAGCAATAGGTTGGTGGAATATATTACTTGGTATTCTGATGGAACAAATTTAATGGAATACTATAAGAATAATTATACTTATGACGAATATGACAATGTGGATCTACAAATGGTATATAAGAGACAAGGAGGAGTGTGGAAAAATAATAATAGAGTAATAAACCTAGTGTATGATAATTCATTTTCTTCTGATGACTTAATTCTTCATAATATTTTTGATGAAAAGATAGAAATCAAACATATGCTAAAAAGTATGGCAAATGAAGAGTGGACTAGCAGTAGTACATGGCAATCTACAGGAGGTATGAATATAGATTATGTAGAAGTACACACTTTGAATATAAATAGAGAAAAATTATTCTCAACAAAAGTTTACCCAAATCCATCAAATGGGTTCATTTCAATAGAGTTTGATAAAACTATGAGTAACCCTAGATTTGAAATATTTGAAAGTAACGGAAAAAGAATATTGCATAAAGAAATAAGCAACGGCGAAAAAATAAATACTTCAAATTTTAAAAGTGGGCTTTATTTTTATAGATTATCGGATGGTTATAAAACTTCAAATGGTAAAATTTTGATAAAGTAATATTTAGCAAATAAAAAAGGAAGCCAATTGGCTTCCTTTTTTATTATTCAGTAAAATAGAATTATTATTCTTTTACTCTCTCCATGTAAGCGCCTTTTGCAGTATCTATCTTAATTTTATCATTCTCGTTGATAAATAAAGGAACATTTATGTTTGCTCCTGTTTCAAGTACAGCTGGCTTAGTTGCGTTTGTAGCTGTATTTCCTTTTACTCCTGGCTCTGTAGATGAAACTTCTAATATTACGTGTGCAGGTAAGTCGCAAGTTAATGGCGATTCATCTTCTGCATTAAAAACTATTGTTACACTTTGTCCTTCTTTCAATAAACCTGGAGAATCAATGATTGCTTCTTCTAGAAAAATTTGATTGTAATCATCAGTATTCATGAAATGAAAACCTTGATCGTCTTTATAAAGAAACTGATATGATCTTGTTTCTACACGTACTGATTCAATTTTATGACCCGAAGGAATAGTATTGTCAAGTATTTTTCCTGTTGTTAAACTTTTCATTTTTGTACGTACAAAAGCAGGACCTTTTCCTGGTTTTACGTGTTGAAATTCAATTACCTTGTATATGTTACCATTGTAAACCATACAAAAGCCATTTTTTATATCTGAAGTACTAGCCATTTTGATTTAATTTTTAATTATTTTTTATGAATTGTTATACCCTTTCATTATTCCTCTTTGAGATTCTCTAATGAAAGTTACTATTTCGTCTCTTTCTGTTGAAGCTTCTAATTCAGCTTCAATTATTTGTAATGCTTGAGTGGTATTATTTTTCTTCTGAAAAAGAATTCTATAAATACTCTGAATCTCGTGTATTTTCTTTGAATCAAACCCTCTTCTACGCAAGCCTATAGAATTAATTCCTATAAAAGAAACTGGTTCTTTACCTGCTTTAGTAAATGGGGGAATATCTTTTCTTACAAGTGTTCCTCCAGATATCATAGCATGTTCTCCAATATGTACAAACTGATGTATAGCCGATTGTCCTCCTACGATAGCAAACTCTCCAATAACAACATGACCAGCAAGAGCAACATTATTTACAAGTATAGAGTTATTTCCTAACACACAATCATGAGCAACGTGAACGTTAGCCATAATTAAACAATTTTCTCCAATTACAGTTTCACCAGAAGCACTTGTACCTCTATTCACCGTTACATTTTCGCGTATGGTTGTATTGTCTCCAATTACAGCAAAAGAGTCTTCCCCTTCAAATTTTAAATCTTGAGGAATAGCTGAAATAACAGCACCTGGGAAAATTCTAACATTCTTTCCTATTCTGGCGCCTTCCATTATTGTTACGCTAGAACCTATCCATGTTCCTTCTCCAATTTCAACATTTTTATGAATAGTTGTAAATGGTTCTATTACTACATTTGAAGCTATTTTTGCTCCAGGATGTACATATGCTAAAGGTTGATTCATATCTGAATATCTAGATTAATTCTTTTTTGCTATCTGAGCCATTAATTCAGCTTCCATAACTAACTTATTGTTTGCATAAGCATAACCTTGCATATGACATATTCCACGACGTATAGGAGACATTAATTCCATTTTAAAAATTAAAGTATCACCTGGTTTAACCATACGCTTGAATTTAACATTATCCATTTTCATGAAATAAGTTAAATAATTTTCAGGATCTGGAACGGTGTTTAAAACTAATATTCCTCCAGCTTGAGCCATAGCTTCAACCTGTAGAACTCCTGGCATAACAGGTGCTCCTGGGAAATGCCCCTCAAAGAAAGGTTCATTCATAGTTACGTTCTTAACTCCAACAACATGAGATTCTGATAACTCAATTATCTTATCTACCAACAAGAATGGTGGTCTGTGAGGTAATTTTTTCATTATTGCTGTAACATCCATCAAAGGCTCAGCATTAAGATCGAATTTAGGAACTTTGTTTCTCTTTTCAATTTTAATAATCTTAGATAATTTTTTAGCAAACTGAGTATTTACAAAATGACCTGGTTTGTTGGCGATAATTTTACCTTTGATTCTTGTACCTACTAAAGCTAAATCTCCAACTACATCAAGTAATTTATGACGAGCAGCTTCGTTTGGATGGTGCAATGTTAAATTGTCTAATATTCCATTAGGCTTAACTGTGATATTTTCTTTATTAAATACTTTTTTAAGTTTATTTAATCTTTCTTCTGATATTTCATTGTCAACATAAATAATGGCATTATTAAGGTCCCCACCTTTAATTAATCCACTATCTAGCAATAATTCCAACTCGTGTAGAAAAGAAAATGTTCTGGCATTTGCAAACTCTTCTTTAAAATCTGACATTTTATTAAGAGTAGCATTCTGAGTACCTAAAATTTTCGTCCCAAAATCAACCATTGTAGTTATAGAAAATTCATCAGCAGGCATAGCTATAATTTCACTACCTGTAACTGGATCAGTATAAGAAACTATTTCTTTAATCTCGAAATATTCTACATCTGCTTCCTGCTCTACAGTTCCTACTTTCTCTATTGCTTTGATAAATTCTATAGATGAACCGTCTTTTATAGGAGGCTCTGGTCCGTTCATTTCTATAAGAACGTTATCTATATCTAAACCAACTAAAGCTGCTAAAGCGTGTTCTGTTGTAAATACTTTAACTCCTTTTTTCTCTAAAACTGTACCCCTTTGTGTGTTAGTTACATAATTTGCATCTGCTTCAACAATAGGATTACCTTCTAAATCGGTTCTCATAAATTTGAAACCGTGATTTTCGGCTGCAGGATGAAAAATCATATTAACCTCAACCCCTGTATGAAGACCAACACCCGATATTGAAACTGGCGCCTTTAAAGTCTTTTGTTTTTGATTCATAACAAATTGTTAATTACTATTTCCGACTAAACAATTATAGAAACACTGTGTTTCGAGATAATGATTCAATCTATTATTTATTTTGCTTGTCTTCTATTTCTCTAATTGTTTCAATAACTTCAGGAAGTTTTCTGAAATAAACATACGATTTCAAGAAGTCTTTTATAGGTATAGCTGGAGAACCCTGAATTGTTAATCCTTCTTTAACACTTGACGAAATACCAGATTGAGCAGCAATCTTAACATCATCGCCAATAGTTATGTGCCCTACAAAACCAACCTGACCTCCAATCAAGCAATTCTTTCCTATTTTTGTTGTACCTGCTATTCCAGACTGAGCTGCTATAACAGTATTTTCTCCAATTTCTACATTATGTGCTACTTGAATTTGATTATCAAGTTTTACTCCTTTTCTAATAATCGTAGATCCTAGTGTTGCTCTATCTATGGTTGTTCCAGAACCTATATCTACATAATCTTCAATAATTACATTTCCTATCTGAGGAATTTTAGAATATTCATTTGTCGAGTTTGGGACAAAGCCAAAGCCATCTGAACCAATTACAGAATTAGAATGAATATTACATGAATTACCAATAATGGTTTCAGAGTATATTTTAACTCCAGAAAAAATTGATGAATTATTGCCAATAACAACATTATCGCCTATGTAGGAATGAGGGTAAATTTTTACATTATCACCAATAACAACATTTTCGCCAATGTAAGCAAAAGCTCCAATGTATGGCTCTACGCCGTACTTTGCGGTATCGGAAATAAAACTTGGTTGTTCTATACCTGACTTCTTCATTTTTACCTCGTTGTAAAATTCAAGAAGTGTTGAAAAAGCCATTCTAGAATCATCTACTCTTATGAGAGTAGCTGTGTGGTCTTTCTCTACTACAAAAGTTTTATCAACAATAACAATTGAAGAATTTGTAGAGTATAAATATGGTATATATTTTGTGTTAGATAAAAAAGTAAGAGTCCCTGGTTTGCCTTCTTCTATTTTAGCTAAGTTGCTCACTACCACGTCTGAGTCTCCTTCAATTTCCCCGTGAAGAATCCCTGCTATGTCTGTTGCTGTAAAATTCATTATCGCAAAAATAACATTTTTTTTCTCATGACTTCATTATTTACTAATTATCAATGAATAATTATCAATTGTTAATGAACAATTAGCAGTTTCTGTATAATTAATTACTGTTCACTGATAATTGTACACTGCTAACTGAAATTGTACACTGCTAACTGCTAACTGTTCACGAAATAACACCCGAGCCTATCAATTCATCTCCTATATACCATGCAGCAAATTGCCCTTCTGAAATTGCAGATTGATATTTCTCAAATTCAATATAAAGTCCAGAGTTAACCTTGTGTATTTTTGCTTTTTGTAAAGGCTGACGGTATCTAATTCTAGCATCAACGTCTAGATTTTTTCCTACATCTAAAGCTAAATCTAACCTTACCCAATGCAGTTCTTCGTTAGATATAAACAAACCCTTTCTTAGTAATCCTGGGTGAGAATGTCCTTGACCAGTGTAAACTACATTTGCCTCTACATCGGTTTCTATAACAAACAAAGGTTCTAACTTACCTCCTACTCCAAGTCCTTTTCGCTGACCTTTGGTGTAAAAATGTGCCCCTTGGTGCTTACCTACCACATCTCCATCAACTTTTTTATACTTGTATCTTGTAGAAAGAAACTTTAATTCTTCCTCCTTAGTTTTAAATTCTTTATCCGTTGATTTGTAAATATCACTTTCACGCAACATCTCTACAATATCGCCTTCCTTTGGTTTTAATTGCTGTTTTAAGAAATCTGGCAACTTCACTTTACCAACAAAGCAAATGCCTTGCGAATCTTTTTTATCTGCCGTAATTAAATCTAACTTCTTTGCTATTTCTCTAACTTCTGGCTTTGTCATTTCGCCAATAGGAAAAAGTGTTTTTTCTAATTGTTTCTGAGATAACTGACACAAAAAATATGATTGATCTTTATTATTATCTTTACCTGCTAGTAACTTGTAAACTGTCTCACCTTTAACTACTTCTTCGCTTTTACGAGCATAGTGTCCCGTTGCTACAAAATCAGCTCCTAGATCTAGAGCAACATTCATAAATTCGGCAAACTTTATTTCTCTGTTACAAAGCACATCAGGGTTTGGTGTTCTTCCTTTCTCGTATTCGCTAAACATGTAATCTACCACTTTGTCGTGATATTTTTCGCTGAGATCAACTACCTGATATGGAATGCCTAATTTATCGGCAACCATCATAGCGTCGTTAGAATCTTCTAACCACGGACATTCATCGGAAATTGTTACGGATGTATCATGCCAATTAATCATAAAAACTCCAACAACATCATATCCTTGCTCTTTAAGAACATATGCTGCAACGCTAGAATCAACACCTCCCGAAAGCCCTACTACTACTTTTTTCATTTATTTTCAGCTTGTATCCAATAGCTTATAGCTTTTGGAATAAGTTTTTTTTATAAATTATCTTTTTTGATTTGGACGAGTACTCCTATCATAATCTTCTACTTTAACAACTTTTCCTTTAGAAAAATGTTGCCATCTGCCAACACGTTCTCCTTTTTTATACTGTCCTCTAACTACTACAATTCCAGATGCATCGCTATATTCTACCTTACCATCTAACTTTCCATCTTTGTAAGTTTGGCTCGATATTTTATTTCCTTTATCTGTGTATCTAATAGAAAGTCCATTCATTTTATCATTCTTGTAATAAACCTCTTCAGTGGGCTTACCATTTTTATAATAAGTTATCTTCTCTCCTTCTAGCTTGCCAATTACGTATGTCTCTGTCATTATCAAATATTTGTTAGCACTAAAGTATTTCCAAAGTCCATTCTTGTTCTTACCCACAAAATCTCCTTCTGCAACTAAATTGTGCTTAGAGTTGTAAAGCTTTGCATGGCATATATTCGAATTAGAAAGATATTTTTTTTCGGCAACTAAGCTTCCCGTAACATCGTAAAATTTAAATATACCTACTTCTTTTCCATGATTAAATTCTCCAGAGAACCTTATCTTTTTTGTTTCATTGTAATTCTTAGACCATAGTCCATGCCTCAAGCCATCAGAGTCAAGTCCATTGATGTTTTCTTGAGAAAAACCGAAAATTTGAAACGAAAATATGGCAATAAATAATAAAAAAACCTTCATGAATGTTTATTTAAAAAAGAATGCAAATATACAACAAATCACGATAATGATTTATTTAATATTCTTGCAAAATTTTGGGACTTAAAATATCTTAGAAATGTTGTTGTAATCGATGTAATAAGATAATTTTATTGATAACATATTCTGCATAGGATTCTCAAACATGTTATTAATATTTTCGAAATAACTTAGGCCAGAACCACTAAAACTAGATAACAATGAATTCCTGTAAAGAACTGATAATTGGCTACCTGGGGCAAACCACCACGAATAACTCAAATCTAGATTCCACGAGTTAAAAGTAATGTCATTATCTTGAGAATAACTAACATCTTCTAGATTGCCATCTAAAGATAATTTCTTGTAATCAGAGTATTCTATATCAGCCCAATAATGTCTAAATTTCAACTCCATAGACATCTTGTTATTGAAAGCAAAAGATGAATTTAATGAAGACGTTATTCTTTTATTATCCCTAAATCCCATAATTATGTCTCCTTCACTCTCATCAACCCAGCCTACCTGATTTTCAGCCAAAAGTCTACTAAGCTCTACAGATAATACAAACTTATCATTAACACGGTACCTTGGAGAAAAATTAATGAAAAAATAATTGTTATCCCATTCTGGGGTACTTCCTATTTCTGAATAAATATCTATAGCAAACTTTTTCCTGTAATCTGTCGAAATCCATCCACTAACCTCTGCATTTGGAGGAACTAATAAGAATCGACCTTCTACTCTAGGCTCGTAAAAATCAAACTTATTTATAGGTGAAACCCTTATCCCTCCACCAAAAGAGAAAAACTCTTTAGTTGTAGCATTTCCCCTCAAGGCTAAATCTAGTTTAATAAAATGATCTGGTTCGAACTGTCTATCATGATAAGCTCCAAATGAAATTCTATAAGAATTAAAATTACCTACTGGTTCAAATATTCGATATGAGATTTCCGAATCTATTTCCCAAATATTACTATATCTCATATAGCCTAGATCTGTATTATCGTAATTTTTACTAGTTAATTTATTTTCGTTCTCAAATCTGAATTTGCCTTTTGTTTTAGCAAAGCCAACCATAGTTTGTGTTCCATATTTAGCACTATCTAGTTCTTGAAACACTTGACTTACTTTTGCTTCTCCAAAAACCTTATATGAATTTGATTTATTGGAAATATCAAACAAACCACCTGTTACATTAGCATCTCTAAAATCGCCACTCCTAATGACATTTGTATTAATTAGAGTTACAGAAGAGTTTCCATTAAAACGCTGATCTAGTACTAAAACATTGTAATTAGCTAGGGGCTCTGTTACTATTTTTGAAATTTCACCAGATTCAATATCTTTTACCTCAGCTACAGTTTTATTAGTTATCGCATTAAATATTCCTATCCCCAATCCGCCTCTAGTCCTACCCGAAACCTTTGTAGCATTAATCATTGGAGTTTTAGAAGGGTTACTAATAATTGATTTTGTAGTATCTTCATCCGGTATACCCTCTACATCGTAATACTTAGTTGGAACACCTCCAATTCTTCTAGAATAGAATAGACCTCCTTTTCCAAACATTTCTGTGCCTTCGGTAAAAAATTGTCTGTTTTCGTTATACCTAACTTCAAAAGGACTAAGATTCAACACCTGTTCATCGTAAGAAGCTTGATTAAAATCTGGGATTAAGGTCATATCAAGTGTAAAACTCTCATTGATACCATATTTTAAATCCATCCCTCCATTATATTTAAAGTTAGTTTGATTTTCGTAACTCTCAACTAAACTAGAAACATAGGGCATAAAACTCAATCTCACTGGTGGTTTAATATTTTTAATTCCATCTAATTCACCATAATGTTGAGAGAATTCCCCAACTTTTTTATCTATATAATTCCAAGTATACTCTTCGTTTGTCCTTCTAATTCTCCTAAGGAAATTAAGGCCCCAGATCTGTTTTTCTTTTTCAGGAAAACGTAATTCGGAATAAGGAATTTTCATTTCTACCACCCATCCTTTATCATCAATATTTACCTCGCTATCCCAAACAGCATTCCAATTATCATCTTCATTGCCATCGGCATATTTAGTATCTATTTGTACCCCTGCAGCAGTAACCATAAAATTGAAAACTTGCTGACCATCGTTGTAAGGATTTATAGAAAATATAAATAAGTCTGTGTTTTTACTTCCATCATCTCTCGGCCCTAATTCTTTCAAAATTCTACTTGGCTCATTATCGTACATACGAGCTCCTACATACATAGCATCATCATCGTATAAAATATACACCAAAGTCTTTTGATTTTCGGGTTCAGGTGTTCCATCCCCTGGTTCCATCATTACAAATTCTGCACCTGGTGTAGCCTGTTCCCAAATAGTTTCATCTAATTTTCCGTCAATAGTAGGAGGAGTAACTACTCTAACAGCTGATAGGTTTTTTTTGTTGTTTTGAGAAAAAACACTTCCGTAAGAAACTAAAAATAAAATAGAGAAGAATAGTCTAAGGAAGTGCATAGTTTAATGATACTTTTTTGGTTTATGAATGTTGCTAAACTAATAAAATGAAAAATCGACCTAACACAAAAAAATGTTAAATATATACAAGTGAAAATGGGAAGAAATGGATAAAAACCATCAAACCCACTACTTAAATAAAACAATAATAGGCTTTGTGTAACACAAACATGGCTGTATAAAACCACTAAAGAGTTTGATTTCACTACATTATAAAAGCAATATAATCCATACTAAATATCACACAAAAAAAAATATTATTTATTTGGCAAAACGCGGTGATTAACTTACATTTGCAACCGCTAAATTAAATGGTGGTTGTAGCTCAGTTGGTTAGAGCATCGGTTTGTGGTACCGAGGGTCGCCGGTTCGAATCCGGTCTTCCACCCTAAGTTATTTAAAAAAGCAAAAAGTATTAAATGGTGGTTGTAGCTCAGTTGGTTAGAGCATCGGTTTGTGGTACCGAGGGTCGCCGGTTCGAATCCGGTCTTCCACCCATTTTACTCTAAAAGTCAACAAGTTAATTGTTGACTTTTTTTGTTTTATAGCGAAGAATGAACATTATAATATTCATCAAAAAAAATCACTCAATATTACAACTGCTTTATTAAATTTGAATTTTAATACCAAAATTAAAATGGTATAATTTCATAATATGATTTCAAAAAAATTCATCGATATAAAAATCATCATCCTTCTAATAGTACTTCTATTATTCATTGTTCTAGATGTTTTTTTGGGTAGTGTAAATTTTAGCGTCAATGAATTTTCTAATATCATCGCTGAACTTGGTAATTCTACATCTCCAAAATCAATAATTATTTGGAATTATCGCATACCAAAAATGCTAACTTCTTTAGTTGCAGGAATGGCTTTACCCTTGAGTGGACTACTAATGCAAACAATTTTCAAAAACCCTTTATCTGGTCCATTTGTACTAGGCATTAGCTCTGGAGCAGGACTTGGAGTTGCTTTCACAATAATGATGAGTTCAATTGCTGGACTTAGCTTACCATTATTTTTTTCGGAAATTAATAGTGTTTTTGCAGGAACATTGGGTGCAGGTGCTGTAATGATATTAATTTTATACGTATCAGAAAGAGTTCAAAATTTAAGCACTTTACTTATTGTAGGGGTAATGGTTGGTAGTTTTTCTTCTGCAATAATTGGTGTATTACAATACTTTAGTTCAGAGCAAGAATTAAGAAATTTTATTATTTGGACTATGGGTAGTTTAGGAAGCTCGGAGTGGTCGGAAATTATTGTGCTCTACTCAATTTTAGGATTAAGTCTATTTGCAACATTACGTATTTCTAAAGGGCTTAACGCTATAACAATTGGTGAAAACTACGCACATACTCTAGGTATTGATGTTAAAACAGTAAGGCGTGGAACTTTAATAATCGCTAGTGTTTTGGCTGGTGGAATTACTTCTATAGTTGGCCCAATTGCCTTTATAGGACTTGCAGTACCACACATTGCAAAAAGTATGTTAAATACAATGGATCACAACAAACTTATCCCTTTCACACTTTTGCTTGGCGGAATTCTGATGTTGTTTTTCGATATAATTTCTCAGTTTATTGTAACCGATCAGGTAATTCCAATAAATGTAATCACTTCTCTATTTGGCGCTCCGTTTGTAATTGCTGTAGTTATGAGAAGAAGTGTTAAAATCTCATTTTAATTATGGTAGAGCTAAGAGAACTAAATGTTGGGTATGCTACTAAGAATGAGAAAAATATTATTCTTAAAGGAATAAATGCTAGATTAGAAAAAGGTAAACTAACTTGTTTTCTGGGTAGAAATGGTGCTGGAAAATCTACGTTGCTAAAAACAATTTTGGGAGTACTTGAACCTTTGGAAGGAAGTATAAATATATCTGGCAAAACACTGAATGAAATTTCAGCAAACGAAAGATCCAAAAAAATATCTGCTGTACTTACCGATGTAGTTAGAATAGAACATATTAGTGTAGAAGAATTTGTATCGCTCGGAAGAATTCCTCACACTAATTGGCGAGGAAGTTTAGAAAAAATAGATAAGCAACATATTGAAAATGCAATTTCTATTTGTGAAATTGAAGATATAAGAAGTAAAATAATTTCGGAATTGAGTGATGGCCAATTGCAAAAAGTAAATATAGCTAGAGCTATTTGCCAAGACACAGATTTGATTTTATTAGACGAACCTACGGCTCACCTTGATGTTTCCAATAAATTTAAGGTCTTCGAGATTTTACGTAAGCTAGCTATAGATTACAAAAAAGCAATTTTCATAATCACTCACGATTTGGAATTAGCTTTCCAAAATGCCGACATGCTTTGGGTTATCGACAAAAATGGAGATATGCAAAGCGATGTTACCGAAGATTTATTACTCGATAAAAAAATTATCGACAGCTTCCTTACTTCAAATTTCGAGTTTGATTACGTCAGTGGTAAATTTCTTTACAAAAGAGAAAGCAGAGTTTCTTTCCAACTTATTGGCGATAATGAAAGTACATATTGGACAAAGCAAGCGCTATACAAAAATGGCTACGGGGTAGATAAAAAGTCTAACTACACCCTTAAAATTGATAGCAAATCAAAAAGATGGGATCTATTTAACGATGAAAAAGAATTAAATAATTTCTCCTCCATAAAAGAATTAATATTAGAATTAAATAAGCTGTTCTTTCCTGAATTTATTTAATCTCTCCAAACTAACTCTGCAGCAAAGCAAGCCTTATCATAATTCTTATCCATTTTAATAATCTGAACATTATCATCAGTGTTTGATGATACTTTTACATCGTCATCTAGGTTGAGTTCCTTGATATAGTTAACAGTTAATTTCTTCAATTTACTTTTAAGCACTTTTTCGTGATCTACATTGTCGAAAGTCCAATCTAAATATTTTAAATTTGAAACGTGCTGAACCATATCTAAAGCAGAAAATCTAACTTTCAAGGAGAACACATTTTCAAATTTCTTATCTAAATGAATTCTATTAGCTGTATTCTCAACAGCAATTTCATTTTTAAATTTAAAACCTGAAGTATCTATTTTCAGATGCTCTACTTGTCTTTTTACAAAATTTATAACCGTCCAACTCGATGTAGCTCTCACAATTTGCTTATCTCCAATAAAAACTTCATACTCTCTATTAGAAAAAGCCCCTTTCACAAAACTAATCCACGATTTTATAGTAACAACATCTCCTAACTTAGGAAGTTTATCTACCTCCATTGCAAACCTTGTTAGTACCCACGATTGATTATTAGAAACCATGTGATGAATACCAAAACCACCTTCCTCAGCATGATAACCAGCAGTATCTTGTAAATAACGACTTAGCGTAACATAGCTAATTCTACCATTTGAGTAACAATCGTTAAATTCTACTTTCCAATTTTTGGTATATATGTCGTTTATCTTTTTCATGTTTCTATATTTAACTACTTAAGTTTTGAGCCAATATACTCTATGATTTCATTTTCATTAGAAGGATCAAACCATTTTATTTCTTTATCCTTACGAAACCAAGTTAGTTGTCTTTTGGCAAATCGTCTCGTATTTTTCTTGATTTCAGAAATGGCAAAATCTAAGGTAAACTCGCCATCAAAATACCTGAATAATTCTCTATAGCCTACAGTTTGTAAACTATTAATATGTTTGTGAGGATACATCTTTTCAGCTTCGTCAAGTAATCCTGCATCCATCATTAAATCTACCCTGAGATTAATTCTCTCGTAAAGCTTTTCTCTATCAATATTAAGTCCAATTTTTATTGGCGAAAAGTTCCTTTCCTTAACCTCTCTAACTCTAAATTCGGTAAAAGTTTTTCCAGTGCCAATACAAACTTCTAAAGCTCTAATTACACGCTGAGGGTTTTTAATATCTACAATTTTAGAATACTCGATATCCAATTCTATCAATTTTTCCTGAATAAATTCTAGCCCTTTTTCTTCTAATTCTTGTTGAAGGTGAATACGTATTTTGGGATCTATCTCTGGAAATTCATCAAACCCTTTCAATACAGCATCAACGTACAATCCAGAACCTCCTATAAGTATAGCCTTATCATTATCCTGATACAAACTGTCTAAAAGTGCAATTGCATCATTCTCGTAATCTCCAACGGTATAATCGTCGAAAATAGATCTGTCGTGAATAAAATGATGCTTAACTTGAGTTTGTTCTTCTGCCGATGGTGGTGCTGTACCTATTAGCAATTCTTTGTAAAACTGGCGAGAATCGCAAGAAAGAATATCGCAAGCAAAATGATTTGCAATATCAATACTTAAAGATGTTTTACCAATTGCAGTAGGACCAATAATTGTAATTAATGAATTTGACATTTTATGAAATTGGATATTTAAATTGAAGACTGCAAAAGTAAACATGATATTTTGCAGGACTTAGAACAAAACAATAAAAGAGTAGTACTTATTTTAGTCTTTTAATAATTCCCTTTAAATTTAGAAATTTCTAACATCGATAATCACTTCTGGAAATTCATCAGGATTATCAATCACTTTTTTAAATTTTAAGGCTACCTCTTTAGGACTAGTTAATTTATTATTATCAAAATAATCTTTAAACTTATCTACATTACTGAAATTTGCAGAATTACTCTTTCGTATTTCGTTTTGCATAGCTGTGTCTACTATACCTGGTGCAATAGAATGAATGTAGATATTATTATTCTTATCTAATTTCAATTCTTCATTAAGAGCAAGGCTAACCATATCTAATCCAGCTTTTGACGCACTATATGTACTCCATCCATCAATAGGATATTTACCTGCTCCAGAGCTAACATTAATTATATGCAATGGCTTGCCTTTTGCAGAAAACTGACGCATAAAAAGGTTAATTAAGATAGATGGAGAAATTAAATTTACATTGTAATTATTTGTTATATCTGTAGAAAATTCGTGTCCAAGATGAGCTATAGGTTCAATGACTCCAGCATTATTTATCAAAATACATTTATCGAATTCTTTTTCTGGAAACCTGAATTTCTCAACTATTTCAATATCAGAAAAATCTAAAATAATGTGATTGTAATTAGGATGCTCAATACTTTGCTTTCTAGAAATTCCAATTACTCTTATATTTTTGTCCTTCAGTAGTAATTGGGCGATAGCTTTTCCAAGTCCCCTACTCGTTCCTGTAATAAATGCAATAGTCATATATTCTTCTATTTCTACTGATTAATATCTATAAATCTATCTATATCCTTAGAAGATCCAAAGAATAAAATTAAATCATCTTCTTCAATTATAGTATCTCCTTTTGGCACTCCAACAATATGATGTTCACCACCTTTTAAACGTAGAAGAGTAATTAAATTTAATTTATACTTTATTCTTAATCCAATATCTAGCAAAGTCCTATTCACTACTCCTTTTGGAGCTTTTATTTCAATAATTTCATATTCATCGGGAAGTGGAACATACAACAAAACACTTGGATTCATAAGCTGTTCGGTCACATTATTACTAACCTCTTCTTCTGTAGATAGAATTTCATCTATCCCCATCCTGGAAAGAATTTTTTTCTGAGCCTCGCCCTGTGCCCTTACCATTATTCTTTTTACACCCAACTCCTGTAAAGCAAATGTTGTTAGAAGCAAGCTCTGAAAATCCTCGCCAATAGATACAACAACGGCTTCCATCTCTTGTATGTTCTGAGATTTCAAAGCATTAATATCGGTAGAATCTAATACTACAGAATAGGTTACATCATCTTTAATACTGTTAATTCTATCTTTATTAGAATCAATGGCAATTACTTCTGCCCCTTTCATAGAAAGCTTAGTAGCAATGGCAGAGCCAAACCTTCCTATCCCAATTACTGCAAAACGTAGCTTATCAGCCATAAGTGTGTTTTTAACTATTTTCGTCAAATATACTGCTTTATAGAAAATCTATTACACTTGAATTTAATAAATACATAATTGGATTAATCAGAGTTAAAGTATTAATATTGTAATGAAAATAAGTTTTTATTATGAATAGAATTTCAGCATCATTAGTATTATACAATACAGAAGCTAAAATTGTAGAAGAAAGCATCAACAGTTATTTTAGCTCATCAGTTAATGGTGACCTATGGATTATAGACAACTCAGAAAATGCTAAATATAAATATCTGAAAAGTTTTGACTCTAATATCACTTACATTAATAGTGGCGACAATTTAGGTTATGGAAAAGCTCACAACATAGCTTTAAGAAATTTTATTGACAAAAGTGAATATCACATAATCTTAAATCCTGATATTTCTTTTAATATTGATGTAATAAAAGATCTAACTAATTTTTTAGATTTAAATACAAATGTTGGATTGGTAGCTCCTAGAGCTATTTACCCTAATGGCACTCCCCAAAGCAACGGTAGACTTATACCGAGTCCTATACATCTTATTTTAAGGAGGTTTTTTTCTATATCTAAATTAAATCTTAAAATAAATAATGAGTATGAGCTAAAACAACCGAAAGATTCTAATTATCTTACCCCAGTAATACTTGGTAGTTTTATGATGTTTAGAAATTCATCTCTCAAAAAAATAGGTTTTTTTGATGAACGTTTTTTCCTCTATCCCGAAGATATTGATATCTCAAGGAGAATGTTTGATAAATACGATAATGTAATCTTTGTTAAACAACATTTCATCCATCACCATTATCAGGAATCTTACAAAAGTTTCAAACTTCTCTTTACACATATCAAAGAAATGATAAAATACTTCAACAAATGGGGCTGGATATTAGATAGTTCGAGAAAAAGACTTAATCGAAAAGCTCTAAATCTAGAAAAATAAAACAATGGGAGAGTAAATGTTGCTTTTGGTCTAATTTGCTATAAATCATAGTACATTATTAGATAAAATTTTTAATTTAGCCATTCTTATATATTATATATTGCAAGAATTAAAACAACATAAAGACCTCAAATCCAAGTACAAAAGTTTAAAAGTAGTTTTTAAGCAGAATAAATCTAACCCAGATTTATTGCTCGAAATAAATTCCTACTCATACTTTTTTAAGAGATTATTTGATTTCTCTATTGCATCAATTGCGTTAGTAATATTTTCTCCATTATTATTCATATTATATTTTATTACTAAATATACTTCAAAAGGTCCTGGTTTTTACTATCAGAAGAGGATAGGATATAATGGAAAAGAATTCTACATTTTCAAATTCAGGTCTATGTTAATAAATTCTGAAGGTAGCACACCACAATTAGTTTCAAACACTGGCAATGATATTAGAGTTACTAAATGGGGGAACTTTATGAGAAAGCATTATTTAGACGAATTACCTCAATTACTAAACGTTATGCGTGGCGACATGTCTATTGTTGGTCCTCGTCCTGAAAGACAATATTTTATAGATCAAATAATTGATAGAGGTGGTGACTTCACTTCCTTACTTCAAGTAAAACCTGGAATTACTTCTCTAGGGCAAATTAGATATGGATACGCACACTCTGTAGATCAAATGCTTCAGCGTCTAAAATACGAACAGCTTTACCTTAAGCGTGTTTCTTTTTGGACAGATATAAAAATAATCGCAAATACCTCTGCTTCTGTCTTGAAAGCTAAAGGTAAATAGTCTTCTTTTGCAATAAGTGTAAATATTTCAATTAATACACTATATTTCTTTAATCATTACAAATAACAATTTATATTTGCCACTCGTTGAAAAAATAGGTGTATACACTCTTATTTAATAACAATTTATATACAGATAAAAAACACATTCCGATGAACATTCTTATATTAGGATCAGGAGGTAGAGAGCATGCTATTGGCTGGAAATTATCTCAAAGCCCAAAAGTCTCCAAACTATTTATAGCTCCTGGCAATGCAGGAACAAAAAGTATTGGAGAAAATATTGACGTTTCTGTTAATGATTTTGAATCTATTTCTGAAGTTGTATTAAAAAACAATATAGAAATGGTAATTGTAGGGCCTGAAGATCCCCTTGTAAAAGGTGTTTATGATTATTTTGCAAATGATGAAAAGCTGAAACACGTTGCTGTAATTGGTCCATCTAAAGCTGCCGCCGAACTAGAAGGCAGTAAGGAGTTTGCAAAAGAATTCATGATGCGTCATAATATTCCAACTGCAGCATACAAAAGCTTTACTGTTGATACTCTTGAGGATGGCTATAGTTTTCTTGAAACCCTAACACCTCCATTTGTATTGAAAGCTGATGGTCTTGCCGCAGGTAAAGGAGTATTAATTTTAGAAGACATAAACGAGGCTAAATTAGAATTAAAAGCCATGCTTGCTGATTCTAAATTTGGAGCGGCTTCACAAAAAGTAGTAATAGAAGAATTTTTAGACGGTATAGAACTTTCTGTTTTTGTACTAACTGATGGTACTAACTACAAAATTCTACCAAATGCAAAAGACTACAAACGTATTGGCGAAGGCGACAAAGGATTAAATACTGGAGGAATGGGAGCAGTATCGCCTGTGCCGTTTGCAGATGAGGTTTTACTTAAGAAGGTAGAAGAAAGAATAGTTAAGCCAACCATAAATGGTTTTACCAAAGATGGACTTATTTACAAAGGATTTGTTTTTATTGGCTTAATAATGGTTAATAACGAACCACTCGTAATAGAGTATAACGTTCGTATGGGTGATCCTGAAACTGAAGTTGTTATCCCTAGAATAAAATCAGATCTTTTTGACCTTTTCGAAGGAGTAGCAAATGAGAACTTAGACACAAAAGAAATTGAAATAGACCAAAGGTCTGCTTGTACTGTGATGATGGTTTCTGGTGGTTACCCCAAAGCTTACGAGAAAGGTAAAGTAATACTTGGACTTAATAATGTTGACGACTCCATAGTTTTTCATGCAGGAACAAAATCAGAAGGAGATAAAATTATTACAGCTGGCGGTAGAGTTTTAGCTGTTACTTCGTATGCTGATAGTTTTAAAGAAGCATTAAAAGAGTCTTACAAGAGCATTGACAAAATTAGATTCGACAAACATAATTATCGCACCGATATAGGTTTCGATTTATAGAAGACAGTACATAAAAGCAAAAAAAAGGGTTATCTAAAATTTTAGATAACCCTTTTTCAATATCAAAAAAAATAGATGTTTATTCGATAATATCGTTTTGCTTATACTTATAAAGTTCTATCATCCAATACACGAAAAGTATTATTCCGATTACTACAAATGAGTAGTTAGGAATATTTTCTACTGCCGTCAATAAATTGAATGAGTATTTAATGATATCTGCAAGCCAAAGCCAAAATTCAGTCATAGTAGTTTAGTTTTAATGATGATAATCACAAAAGAACAAAATTAAATTCATGTTGACAAGGTTTTATTTAGTACAATTAATTTTATTTTGTAGTGACTCAATACATCATTAAAGAATACTATTAATCTAAAAAAAATGTATTTTTGCGTTCACCTAAAGATATTATCTTAAAGTGAAAATATTAAAGAAATAAATATGTCAGAAAAAATAAAAGGTTTTTCGAAACTGTCAAAATTGGGAAAAATAGAATGGATTGCAAACAAACACTTCAGCAACCCAACTAAAGCAATAGATGTTTTAGAACAGTATTGGAATGAGGATGAAAAATTACAAAAGCTTCACGATGAATTTTCTGAAAATACAATTTCAAATTTTTACATGCCTTTTGGTATTGCTCCAAATTTCCTCATAAATGGAAAAATGTATGCCGTACCTATGGCGATAGAAGAGAGCTCTGTTGTTGCTGCTTCTGCTAAGTCAGCATCATTTTGGTTGGAAAGAGGTGGTTTTAAGTCCGAAGTACTTTCTATGAAAAAAGTAGGACATGTTCATTTTATCTACAATGGAGAGGAAGAAAAACTAATGAATTTCTTCGCGAAAAATAAAACTAAATTCTTCGAAGACACCGAAGATATTACCAAAAATATGAGAGTTCGTGGAGGGGGAATCCTCGACTTGAGAATAAAGAATAAATCTTCTATAGAAGATGGATATTATCAGCTTGAAGCCAATTTTGACACTAGAGATTCAATGGGGGCAAATTTCATTAATTCTTGTTTAGAGGTTTTTGCTCAAACTTTGGAAAGAGAAATTGCAATTGATTCTAGTTTCTCACAATCAGAAAAAGATATTCAAATTGTAATGAGTATTCTTTCTAACTACACTCCCGAATGTGTTGTTCGTTCGGAAGTTAGTTGTACTGTTGAAGAATTAGTAGATGGAAGTGGAATTACCGCAGAAGAATTTACTACAAAATTTTCGAGAGCTGTACACATTGCAGAGAAAGAACCTTATAGAGCGACTACTCACAACAAAGGAATAATGAATGGCGTTGACGCTGTAGTTATTGCAACAGGTAACGATTTTAGAGCAGTGGAAGCTGCTGCACACACCTACGCAGCAAAAGACGGTAGTTATGGTAGTTTATCGCATGTTGAAGTAAAAGATGGAATATTCCGTTTTTGGATAGAATTGCCATTAGCATTGGGAACAGTTGGGGGGCTTACTGCTTTACATCCTCTTGTAAAACTAGCTTACGATTTGCTTGGAAATCCTGATGCTGAAGAATTAATGATGATAGCCGCTACTGTGGGTCTAGCTCAGAATTTTGGGGCTTTACGTTCGCTTACAACTACAGGTATTCAGAAAGGGCATATGAAAATGCACCTTCTAAATATTTTAAATCAACTTGATGCTAGCGACAATGAAAAAAGGTATTTTGTAGAGTTTTTTAAAAATAAGACTGCTACTCACAGTAATGTTGTAAATGAGTTTTACAAATATAGAGGACTTCCAATACCAAAGGATTCTGATATCAAAGAAAACGGTGCAAAGTAATGCTAGAAGGAGAAAAGCTACATTTTAGAAGCAATGGAAAACTTCTTATAACTTCAGAGTACCTTGTACTAGATGGAGCAGAAGCTTTAGCTTTGCCAACAAAAAAAGGTCAAACGCTAACTGTTAACAAAGTTAGACTAAACAATATTTACTGGAAGAGTTTTACTGTTGATAATAAAATTTGGTTTGAGTGCGAACTAGATAACAATTTTGATATCGTCACTTCTTCTAATTTAGAGATAGCAAACACATTAACTATTTTCTTAAAAGTTGCTGCGATGATGAATCCAGATTTCATATCTGAATCTATTGGAACAGAAGTTGAAACACATTTAGAATTCAATCAATCTTGGGGGCTTGGAAGTAGTTCTACTCTTATTAGCAACATTGCCAAATGGGCTAATGTAGATCCATTTTTACTACAACAAGAAACTTTCCCTGGTTCTGGTTACGATATAGCATGTGCTTTTAGCAACAGCCCAATTATTTATAGAATATTAGATAAAGAAGTTAGCTATTTAACCACAAACTTCTCACCTCATTTTTCTGATGAGATATTTTTTGTACACCTCAACAAGAAACAAAATTCGAGAGATGGAATAAATAAATATAAAGAGTCGAAGTCTGATATCTCAACTTCAGCAAAAATAGGATCTAGTTTTACTGATAAATTTGTTAACTGTACCGATGTTGATGGTTATAGAAAACTAATGGCTCAGCACGAATTATTAATTTCAGAAATTATTGGAGAAATTCCTGTTAAACAAAAATTATTTCCCGATTACAAAGGAAGCATTAAAAGCTTAGGTGCTTGGGGTGGTGATTTTGTGATGGCTGTTGGATCTAACACCAAAAATTATTTCAAGAGTAAAGGGTATGAAACTATTATTCCATTTAAAGATATGATTCTATAGTATCTTAATCAATCCTAAAATCATTCATTCTAGTTTTTTCTCAAAGATTGAAACCCTGGTATTTCAGTATCAGAATACAACCATTTATTTACAATATCGTCAATCTCTCCATTAGTACTTTTATTAAGTTCGGCTACAAAAAACTCAGTAGACAAAGATGCGCCTAAATACATGGAAGCAAAATCCAAAACTTTCTGAAAGAACAACTCATCACCAAAATACAACCTTAACGAATGTATAAATAGAGCCCCTCTTATATCAATAGTCATATCGTTAATGTATTCTTCCCCAGGATTAGCTAACTTAAAAGCATGTGTTTTAAACTCATGGTCTTGCATAGATTTTAAAGTATAAAAACCATCAACTGAAATTTTAAAACTTCCTTTCTTCTGCTCTTTTGCCCACTCCATCAACTCGTAGTACGAATGACCATTTTCACATGCATAATCTAAACTATGCCCAAATTTTAGTTTAAAATTATTTTTTATCGTATCTGATACAGTTTCTGTATCAAGTGAAATAACTTTAAACAGAAACGAAATTTCATCACCCTTTACCATTTTACTCTTAGATAATTCGCCAAAATTATAAACAACATTACTTATGTCATAGGTATATATTGGATACGTGTTCATCTGATGCCAATCTATAATCCCCATATATTTACGAGCTTCAACCAGTTTAAAATTCATCATTTTATTAAAATGTACCTTACCAATCTCTTGCTCAACAATAAGCCATTCCATATATTTCGAGAAGCCTTTTGTTATCCATAAATCTTTATTTTCCTTTACATTAATTTTATTTCCAAACCATTGTTTTACTAATCCATTGAGTATTTTATTATTAACTTCAGTAGCATCTATAGTAAAATCGTGAGGAATAATTACAGTATTCCTACTGTTGTAAACACCCTTCTTTATTATGTCTTTTGTTATTAAAATATTGAAATTCCTATATGGATAATATCCCAAAATGGAATCTAGATAATCCATCTGATTAGGTACATTTTTAATTATATCCTTAAAAACTACTGAAGAATCAATAGGTGTGAATTGATTTATTGTTACTCTGGGTGCTAATGCTCCAAAGCCTATTCTAGGGCCAGCTATACTAAATGAAGTATAATCTTTTAATAGATTTAATGTGAAATTATTAATGCTTAATGTTGATTTTGTACTAATAGAATAATTGTTTTTTCCTTTTTTTGTACTCTTCCCAAATGAGACTAATTTATAATCGTCAGGAATAGAAATATTAAAGTTGTAATAAGCTCTATCACTCAATATTTCATTTGAAGGGAATAAAAAATAATTTGGAAGTTCAGCAAAGATAAAATTACCCTCAAAAATAGAATTATCCCATAAATCGGAAATAAGCTCGGTGTTGAAGTATTCTATTTCAACTGTAAAAGCAATGTTCTTAAGAATTGAAACTTTAGGTTTTATGTATAAATTATGTCCATGTTCAAATTTCCAATCAGCAGACATACCATTAACTTTCAAACTTTGAATTATAAATGAATTATGAAAATCTAAATAAAAACTATTAAGATTCTTATGAGATTTAATTTTTATTTTAGTGCTTGCACGTATTAATTTTTTCTCAGGGATAATTTGTAAATAATCAATATTGTAAGAAAACACATTTATAAATTGATTTCCTTTATCATCTACCGAAGCATCGGATAGTCTGTAAGAAGCATCATAAAACAAACTATCGTCTACTGACTGTGCAAAAACCAATGAGTTAGTAATAATTATGAGTGCTATAATTAGTAGTTTCTGAATTTTCATTTCCTTGGGTTAATTATACTTTACTAAATCTAAGATAGTAAAAAAAATTAGAAAGTAATATAAGTTTAAAGATCGTCAACCATTTTAAAAAACGGTGACAATTAAACGCAAAAAAGGAGCCTACAACAGCTCCTTTTTATTAACCCTAAAATTACAATGAAAAAACTACAACTCCCTTTCGGGATGAATACAAATGTTACATTTTTTATTTAGACATGCAATTATTATTAATTAAAAAACATGATTAATTCAAATACATACAAACGATTGCCTACTAACTATCAACTAGTTACGATTTAAGTGTTATGTCAAAATACAACCTACAACATATTGAATCAATATTAGTCGTATTATTCTTACAACAAATAGATTTCAGACTTAATTAACTCTCAAGTAACAATTTAATAACATTGATGAGTAAACAAATACCTCAATTAATAAATTAATATTATTAACTGAAAATATATACTTTTGGAGAAATAAAAATAAGTAATTCTCTTCATGTATTTATTAGATGACAATTTAACTTTTCCACACCCATCTCTCGCAAACGAAGATGGATCTTTGGCAATAGGTGGTAATTTGAATATTGAGAGATTGATACTTGCGTATAGCAATGGAATTTTTCCATGGTTTGAAGAAGGAGAAGTAATAGCTTGGTGGAGCCCAAACCCAAGAATGGTTCTTTACCCTAACAAGCTCAGAGTTTCTAAAAGCATGAAAAAAATTATTAAACAAAACTTATATGAAGTTACTTTCGATAAAGCTTTTGTAGAAGTAATGGAAAACTGCAAAGCAATATTTCGAATAGGACAAGAAGGCACTTGGATAACATCGGATATGAAAAAAGCATATTTAGAATTATACAACAAGGGTATTGCTCATTCTGTAGAAGTATGGGAAGGAGACAAACTAGTTGGCGGATTGTATGGAGTAAACATAGGTAAAGTATTTTGTGGAGAATCAATGTTTAGTAAAAAAAGTAATACTTCAAAGCTTGCATTTATTACTTTGGTTAGAAAATTATCAGAACAAGATTATCACATGATTGATTGCCAAATGTACACAGATCATTTAGCTAGTTTAGGAGCAGAAGAAATTTATAGAGAACAATTTTTGTCAGAATTAAATAAGCATAGAGATTCTAATCCATGGAATTTCAAAGTGGTGTAAGGTAGGGTTACCTAAAATCGCAATCTACAAGATGGTCGTTAACCATACCCGTTGCTTGCATATGAGCATAAACTACCGTAGAACCAACAAACTTAAAACCTCTATTCTTTAAGTCCTTTGATAGTTTATCAGAGATAACTGTGTTAGCAGGAATTTCCTCCATTTTCTTCCAATTATTAATTATTGGTTGATGATTTACAAAGCCCCAAATATATTTATCGAAACTCCCAAATTCTTTCCTCACTTCAATAAACGCATTTGCATTACTTATGGCTGCTTTAATTTTAAGCTTATTTCTTATTATTCCTGCGTTATTTATAAGTTCGTCAAATTTTGCATCGTCAAATTTTGCTACTTTTTCGAAATCAAATTGATCGAAAGCTAGCCTGAAATTTTCTCTTTTTTTTAGAATTGTCAACCAACTTAGTCCTGCTTGGAAAGTTTCGAGTATTAAAAACTCAAAAAGTTTATTATCATCATGAACAGGTTTCCCCCATTCTTTATCGTGATAATTTGTGTATATTTCAGTATTTCCTGCCCAAGCACATCTAGTAATCATCTTTTAGAAATAAAAAATCCTTATAGCTAAATTCTATAAGGATTTTTAGTTAATAATTTATGGTTCTAATTCCACAAGCTAGAAAAAAGTTCTTAAAGCTTTCTTTATGGTTATTGTTAGCTTCTTTTAGATCCTCCTTTTTGTCTTTTAATTTTTCCTTAATTTTTTCTATTTTATTTTTCATGCCTCAATATTTTTTTTGGTTGTTAGACTGTTGTTTATTAAAAAAATATTAAAGTTTAGATTAGCATTTTGTACTAATAAAGTATTCATCAATAATGCTATCTGAAACGTAATGCAAAATAATAAATATAAATAAATTTATTCTAGTGTAAGGTCTATTTTTTTTACAATCATTAATGATTCTAAATATGACTAAGAATTAATTGCACAACATATACAATGATCTCAACTATTTTTGTATTTGATATTCTGGTGCTCCTATGAGAAAATAGCTTAATACATACATAACTATCATCTGATAATAATTTTTGTAAAAGTAGACTTCCAGTTAAGCCAGTAGATCCAATTATTATTGCTGTTTTTCATTCTTTCGAGATTTTAAAAGTTACTTTAATCTAAAATTTATGGTTCCCTGATTTGTGTGAAAAACAAAAGAGTAGTAGAGTGAAAATTAGATTATAAGATTAGAGTATTACATAGTAAATACAATAGGTACAGTAATCATATAATCCTTTAAACCCTTAATGTTTTATTTTCTTAAGGATATAATTTATTCAAATTCCCACAACATTAGTGGTAGTACCAAATTTATAACTTATTAGCATAAATTATCAAGTCAGCAAGTCTATTTGAATATCCCATTTCGTTGTCGTACCAACCAACTACTTTTACAAATTTATTGTCGATAACAGATGTTAGTAACGAATCGAATGTACAAGAATATGGATTTCCAATAATATCAGTAGAAACAATTGGATCTTCAATGTATTTCAATATTCCTTTAAGCGAATTTTCTGAAGCATTTTTGAAAGCACTATTTATCTCTTCGATATTGGCATCTTTTTCTACATTGAAAGTAATATCGGTTAAAGAGCCATCTGGGACAGGTACTCTAATTCCACAACCTCCGATATGAGTATCTAAGTGAGGAAAAATTTTAGTTATTGCTTTAGCTGCTCCTGTTGTTGTAGGCACAATAGATTGCGCTCCTGCTCTTGCTCTTCGCAAATCTTTATGGGCTACATCGTGAAGTTTCTGATCTGTAGTATAAGAGTGAACTGTTGTGATGTAAGCAGTGTCTATCCCATACAAATCATCGATTACTTTAACCATAGGAGCCGCATTGTTAGTTGTACATGAGGCATTCGAAATAATTGTGTCGTCAGAATTTAGAATCGTCTCATTTATCCCTAAAACTATTGTTTTAATATCGTCGTCTTCAGGTGGAGCAGAAATAATTACTTTTTTTGCACCATTATCAATATGTATTCCTGCGAGTTCTTTCGTTTTGAATAATCCTGTTGCTTCAACAACAAAATCAACATCTAAACCTCTCCAATTTAATTTATTAATATCTTTTTGATTAAATACTTTTACTGTATTCCCATCTACAATTATTGAATTTTCTTCAGAAGAAATTTCTGCATCAAATATTCTGTGAATTGAATCGTATTTCAGAAGATGGGCAAGTGTTTTAACATCAGCGAGATCGTTAATTGCAACAATTTCAAAATCCTTTCTCTTGTGCAAAACCCTAAAGAGGACTCTTCCTATTCTTCCAAATCCATTTATTGCTACACGTATTTTTTTCATTATGTTTTGCTTATGTGATTATCATTGCAATATTAGCCAATACATTTTAATTACAAGTGTTATACTTATAGTATAAATTTATGAAATTTGACAGCTTATTTATATTTGGTTGGCTTTAAATAATTAATTTCGCAAATATTATTTTAATACAAAAATATGTCAGAATTAACAAAACAAGACCTACATAACTTGGGTATGAACATTGTTGGTAAAGATCTCGAAAAAAATAAATTTGAGTTTCTTGCAGTAAATAGCGACCTTAAGAAGAATCCTCAGTTTATTGTTAAGAATGCCATTGGCGAACTTACATTTATTGTTGTAAAAACTGTTGTCTATCCCGAAGACCCTGATAGTTATGAAGCAATTTGGATGGAAACTTTTAAAGTACATGCAAAATCTAAAGAGGCAAAGTTGTTTTATGCAGGTGTAGGATTGGCTAACAGCGACGATATGGTTAAACCATTGAGTAGAGAAAGTGGATTTATTGTGAAATATAACGGTTTAAAAAAAGTTTAATATGTTGAAAAAAACATTAGCTCCCATATTATTTTTAAGTGTATTATTCTCTTCGTGCTATAATGAGCCTAGGCTTGTTGAAAATTCATTAGCAGGATATGTAATAGGAACTACCTACCATATAAAATACCTTTCGGAAGATGGAAAAAATTATCAGCAACAAATAGATAGTATTTACGATGTTATTGTAAAGTCTATGTCAACGTACGATCCTAGCTCCGATATTTCTAAAATTAACAAGGGAGATACTACAATTATTGTAGACCACATGTTTATAGATGTTTACAAAACATCAGAAAAAATTTGGAAGGAAACAGATGGTATTTTCGATCCTACAATCGGGATAATGGTTAATGCATGGGGATTTGGACCTACAGGTCAGCTAAACAATCTTGATAAAGTGAAGGTTAATGAGTTGATGAAAACCGTTGGATTTGATAAAACAAGGATTCTACCAAGTGGTATTTTTCAGAAAGACTACCTAGGAACACAGATAGATTTTAACGCAATAGCTAAAGGATATACTTTAGATAGAGTTGCCGTATTTTTCAATCAGAATGGAATTAACAATTACTTGATAGAAATTGGAGGAGAAATAGTTGCAAAAGGGATTAAGATAGATGGTAGCAAATGGCGTATAGGAATTGATGACCCTAATCAGAGTGAAGATAGACCTCTAACAGCAATTGTAGATATTACAGATAAAGCGATGGCTACTTCTGGAAATTACCGTAGGTTTAGAATAGATTCTCTAACAGGCGAGAAATACGTACACACAATAAATACTAAAACTGGTTTCACAAGTAGGAGTAACATATTAAGTGCATCGGTAATGGCCGAAAACTGTGCTCTTGCCGATGGTTATGCTACTACTTTTATGGCGATGGGACTAGAAAACACTAAGATATTTTTAGACAAACATCCCGAATTAGAAGCTTATCTAATTTATACTGATGAAGATGGTAACTGGAAAAAATATATGACTAAAGAGTTTTCATTGAGTCTGGAATAAGTGTTGACGATATAAAGATTAAGAATCATTATTAAAAAAACAAATAGCCCCGTTATAAATGACGGGGCTATTTTTATATGGGCTTTTACCCCAATATTTTAAAGGAAATTATTTCTTAGACTCTAAGTATTTTTCCCATTTCCAAGCAGAAAGTGTCATCTCATCAAGAGATTTTTCGGCTTTCCAATCTAGTACTTTATTTGCTTTAGCTGTAGATGCATAAATTTGCTCAACATCTCCTCTTCTTCTTGGAGCAATAGAATAGTTAAGTTTTACACCTGTAGTTTTCTCAAAAGAATCAATTACTTGTTTTACTGAAAAACCTTTACCTGTACCAAGATTAAATATCTCGAACTGGCTTTCGCTTTTACCATCTATCATTCTTTCGATAGCTTTTACGTGTGCTTTAGCAATATCTACTACATGTATGTAATCTCTAACAGCTGTTCCATCAGGAGTATTGTAATCATCCCCAAAAACTTTCAACTCATCTCTTAATCCTATGGCAGTTTGAGTTATAAATGGCATTAAATTATTAGGAGTTCCTAAAGGCAATTCTCCATTTTCGCCACTTTCGTGAGCTCCTATAGGATTGAAATACCTCAATGCAATTGAATTGAATTTGCTACTTGCTTTTGTTTGATCTATTAGCATTTGCTCTCCTATCTGCTTAGTGTTGCCATAAGGAGATTCTGCTGGCACAACTGGTGTTTCTTCTGTAGCAGGCAATACTTCTGGTTGACCGTAAACAGTTGCCGAAGATGAAAATACAATATTTCTAATATCATTACTTGTCATTGCATCTACAACATTTGCTAGAGAAACTAAGTTATTTTTGTAATATTTCATTGGATGAGCAACAGATTCGCCTACAGCTTTAAAAGCTGCAAAATGAATAATAGCATCAATATCATACTCTTCAAAAAAATCATCAACCTTAGCACTATCTCTAAGTTTGAACTGCTCAAAAATAGGACGCTTACCAGATAGCTTTTCTATTCTATCAAGGGAGTCAATAGTAGAGTTAGACAAATCGTCTATTATTAAAACTTCATGACCTGATTTTATTAACTCTATTGCAGTGTGAGAACCAATATATCCAGTTCCTCCTGTTACAAGTATGTTACTCATTTTGTTATGTTTATTTATGGAATGCTAAAATAGTATTTCTTACAGAAAAAAGTAAGTAAAATAAGAATAGATTATCTTGTTAATGCAAAAGTAGCACCTCCGCCTATATAGCCTTGAAGTGTGGTAGAGCTAACACTTGCTCCAGATCCTCCTGTGCCTATATACAAACCACCGTAAGCAATAGGTACCATCATTCTCCCTTCTATTTTTAAACCAATATTTTTAGTGAAATAATACTTTAAACCTCCCCCAAGTGTCATAGCAAACTTCCAAGCATCACTATAGTTGTTCTCCTTCGGATTAAGTTCTACCGCTCCCATAGAAAAAGTTCCATAAGGAATCATATTACCTTTTGGCATTTCCTTTACTATACCTATTTGGTAGTACCTTATTGCAACATCTTCCCTTCCATATCTTCCGCCAGAGATTGTTGTTTCTTGGTTAAAAAAGCCTAGCTCTACACGAGTATTATATTTAGAAGGAAAACTTACAGTAATCCCATAAGAATCGGAATCGCTAACTTTTACTTCTTTATAGCTACCAAAATCATACGCATAAAATCTACCCCCAAATTGGTAATTATATGTTGCTCCAATTTCAATTAATCGTTCGGGGTTATCTTTTCTAGCATAAGCGTCTTTCATCACTTCCTTTTCGCTCTTACCAGAATCTTTAAATCTAACTTGCGATCCTCTTCTGTGTTGAGAGAACATTGATGTAGAAATACTTAAAAGTATAACTGTTACAAATAATAGTTTTGTTTTCATATTTACTGTGTGTTTAATTTCCATTTATTATTATTGATTTCAATCATTGAATCAACTTCTTTTTTATCGTTTAAATAATCTTCAATAAATAAATCTGCTTTATTTAAAATATATTTATTTTCACCTAACTCTTCATTAACATTTTTTACCAAAGCTAAAAAAATCTCAGGAATAAGAAACTTTCTCAACGAAGCAGTTTCACAAATTATTAAATAACTATTTCCTATTAAATCTGAAAGAAAAGAAAATGCCTCACCAATAAATTCATCTTTTGCCTGAATGAAATATACATCTTTTGCTCCAGCTTCTAGCATCCTAGCACTATCTTTCCCTGTGTTAGTAACTGTTTCCTTTACAATTGTATATTTTTCGTTATTGACCACAATTATGTCAGTATCCTTAATACCATGAAAATGACACGAAGTTTTTATTGCGATAATACTATTTAATTCTGATATTTTTTTCAGCAAATCTATAACCAAAGTAGTTTTACCTACATTCTGTTTACTACCTCCAATTAAAAGTAAGTTAGAATATTTTTTCATTAACTATAGAGTTTTACAAAAGCTTCGGCACATCTTTCGCCATCAATTGCTGCAGAGATAATACCTCCAGCATACCCTGCTCCTTCTCCTGCAGGAAACAATCCTTTTATCTGTGGATGCTCTAGAGTTTCTTTTTCACGAGGAATTCTAACGGGTGAAGATGTTCTGGATTCTACACCTAAAATTTGAGCTTCGTTAGTTAAAAAACCTTTCATTTTCTTTCCAAAATCTCTAAATCCATTTTGTAGCTGCTTACCTATAATATCTGGCAATAAATCATGTAATGGAGCAGAATTTAAACCGGGAATATAAGATGTTCCATTTAGTCCATTTGAAAGTTTACCATTTACGAAATCCATCATTTTCTGAGCTGGTGCAGCTTGTGTCTTACCTCCTGCAATAAATGCCATTTGCTCTAATGTTTTCTGATAGTACATTCCTGCTAATGGACCAAACTTTTGATATTCTATTAAATCTTGAGGTTCAATAGAAACAACCATTCCCGAATTAGCATAATCATTACTTCTTGTAGATGGCGACATACCGTTTACAACAACTTCGTCGGGAGAAGTAGCGGATGGAACTATAAAACCACCTGGACACATACAGAAAGAATACACCCCTCTGTTGTTAGACTGCGACACTAGTTTGTATGCAGCAGCAGGTAAATGCGGACCTCTCAAATCGCAATGATACTGAATAGAATCTATAAGTTTCTGGGGATGCTCAATTCGCACACCCATTGCAAAAGATTTAGATTCTAGTAAAATATTATTTGCATGAAGGGTTTCGTAAATATCTCTAGCAGAATGACCTGTAGCCAAAATAACTCCTTCTCCTAAAAAAGTATCTCCATTGGTAGTTTTAACACCTTTAACTTTATCCCCATCAATAATAAAATCATTTACCTTTTGATCGAATAAATACTCTCCACCAGCATTAATTATGCTTTCCCTAATAGCTTTAACTATGTGAGGTAGCTTATTTGTGCCTATGTGAGGTTGAGAATTTACTTTAATATCCTCAATGGCTCCATGAGCAATAAGAATATCAAGTATCCTATTTATATTTCCTCGTTTTTTTGATCTAGTGTAGAGTTTCCCATCAGAATATGTACCAGCTCCACCTTCTCCAAAACAGTAGTTGGATTCTGGATTTACAATATGATCTTGATTAATTTTTTTGAGATCCTTTCTTCTAGTCTGAACGTCTTTACCTCTTTCTAGCACTATTGGTTTATAACCCAACTCTATCAATCGTAAAGCGGCAAACATTCCTGCAGGACCACTACCAACAACTACTACAGGTTTACCGTTGGCTACGTTAGGATAATTTAATTCTGGAATGTTACTCTCTGGCTCTTCGTTGTCGAGGTAAACCTCAACAAGCATATTTACCTTTATATTTTTTTTCCTTGCATCTATAGACCTACGAACCTGTCTAACGTGATTTACTCTCTCGAAAGGAACTCCTAATTTGTAAGCTACTTCTTTTTTTATTAACGCCTCATCGCTAGCTACTTTTGGACTTACAGTTAGTTGAAGTTCTTTTTGCATTTTATGTTTTTTTATTCAAACTTTAAAACAAAAAAGACTGCTCTAGTTTGAAGTTTGTCTATTGGATCTGTCCAAGGTGTTACTGTAGCTCCAGGAGGAGTACCATCTTTTACTAATTCATTATTTACACCAAAAGAACCTCTTACCTCTGTTGTGAATTTAAAATAAGGAAGATACCAATCTATTCCTGCTCCTGCCTGCCATGATATATTCATGGTTGTCATCCTGAACCCTTCTTCTCCTGAAGTATTATCTGTAGAACTATTCTCGTTTGAAGCTAAATCTAATCCTAAATTAACTCCTCCAATTAAATATGGTCTTATGTTGTGACTTCTTTTTCCTCCGAATTTCAATAAAAAAGGAAGATTTACATATGTTGAGTTTATTTTTCTAATAGTATCTGATAAATAATTTGGATCCGGAATATGTGGATATTTCTCAAGTATTTCCTTATCATAAACTAATTCTCTCTTAGAAATATCTAAACCTGGCTCAAACCTAAAATTGAAATAGTCATTAAGCTTTATATCTCCAATTAGACCTACCGTAAAACCAAGAGATGTATTTGTATTTACTCCTAGTCTACCATCATCAGTCATTCCTTTACTATTGGGAGTAAGTTTAAAATCATAATGATTGATTCCTAAATAATACCCCCAATGCCAACGTTGAGAATCAAAATTTGGGATATTTTCTACATCCTTTTGGGCAAAAGCCGAAGATATAAAAGTTAGAGGTAGTACTAATATTAAAAATATTCTTTTATTCATAATTTGATATTGAACAAATAATTATCGTTACAAACTTCTACTTATGAGAATGATAGATAGTAGAAATTCCAAAAGTTAATTCTTTTGCAGTTTCATTAATAAAACCTGTGTTTTTCAAAATATCTAAAAGCTTTTGACCGTAAGGAAATACCTCTACAGATTCTGGTAAATAGGTATAAGCAGAACTATCGCTAGAAATCATTTTTCCTAAAGTTGGCAAAATATATTTCGAATAAAAGCCATACAGTTGTTTCATTGGAAACTTATGAGGCTGAGAAAACTCTAAAATAACAAATGTTCCTCCAGGTTTTAAAACTCTGTGAATTTCAGACAAGCCTTTTCCTAGATTTTCAAAATTTCTTACACCAAATGAAACGGTAATAGCATCGAAAGTATTGTCTTGAAAAGGTAAATTTTCTGAATCGCCTTGAACCATCTCTATTAATGAGTCTAGGTTGCGCTCTTTAATCTTTTCTTTTCCAACTTTAAGCATTCCTTCAGATAGATCTAAACCTATAATCTTTTCAGGATTTATTTTGCTCATAGCAATAGCTAGATCTCCTGTACCTGTAGCAATATCAAGTATGTTTTTTGCTCCTGATTTCGCAATCAGTTTAACTACTCTTTTTCTCCACTGTATATCAATACCCATTGATAAAAAATGGTTTAGAAAATCGTATTTTGGAGAAATATTATCAAACATTTCGGCAACTTGCTCTTTCTTACCTAGGTCTGATTCTTTATATGGTTTTATTGGTGTACCCATTAATTTATGTCTATAAAATGCAATGGCAAATGTAATTTAAGAATACCCAAATAGCAAATGATATTTTTATTTACCATTGATCAAAAAAAAAGCCCCTAGGAATAAATCTAAGGGTCTAATAATTTAACGATTAATATTGCTTAAAGCGATATCTTCTTGTAAATAAACAAATGATTATCAGCTTGTGTAGTTACCTGTGCAAGTATATCGTAAGATCTGTTTATAGAATTTAAAACAACATTTGCTTTACTTCTTTCTTGAGTTTCTATCATAGAAACTAAAGACTTATTGAAATACTTATCTCCCTTAAGTTTTCCGTTAAAATATTTTACTCTTTTATAATTTCCATTAACAGTAATAATAGCCTTAACAGAACCATCTTTCATATAAGTTTTATTAACTACTAACTCAGGAATAGATTTTAACTTTCCACTTTCGGTATATTCCTTTAAGTTATTCTCTGGCATACCTCTTTGATAATTCTGAGTAGACCAAACCTTACCATCTTTTCTATACTTTTTTCTTTCTCCATCAATTACACCATTAACATAAGGTGTTATTCTATATTTACTCCCATTATCAAAATAAATTATAGACTCTCCATGCTGAATACCATTTAAGTATGTCATTGTATTCTGAAGTTTTCCTTTTGTATTGTATAATTCTTGGACTCCAGATAGTTTATCTCTTTCATATCTAGCAACTTTATGAACCACACCATTGTCGTACCTTTCAATTTTCTCGTTAACAGAGCTTCCCTTTGCTACAACATTATTAGAATCTACACTATCGCACGAAAACATCAATAAACCTAAAGATGCTACTACAATCAACATTAAACTTCTCATTCTTAATTTTATTTTACTCATAATATTATTCACATAAAAACTCCACTGATATAATCAATGGAGTATAGTGTTTTTTTGATAATAAATTATTTCAATTGTTTATAAACAAACATGCTGTTATTAGCATACGTAGATATTTTTGCAACAAAAGAATAAGGTGTTGCACCTCTATCTAAAACAATCTCAGCTTTTTTCTTATTACTTGATGATATCTTTTCAACTTTTTCCTTATCGAAAAATTTACCATCAACTAAACTTCCTCTAAAATACTCTACTTTTTTACACTGTCCTTTTACCGAAAACGAGACATCTAGCATATTCCCTTTTACTTTTTTTGACACTACTATAAACTCAAAAGGATTCATTAATTTTCCGTTCTCGTCATACTCCTTTAAGTCATTAGAAGGCAATCCTTCGTGATAAGTCTGTTTAGACCATAAAGCTCCATCTTTATAATATTTCTTTCTTTCGCCACTAATTTTATTTCTAACGTAATTTGTTATTCTATATGGCTTACCATTATCGTGATACATTATAGCTTCTCCATCTCTTAACCCATTTAGGTAGGTAATTGTACTTTGAAGTTTCCCATTACTTTTATATTCTTCCTGTACTCCGTAAAGTTTATTCCCCTTCTTTCTTGCAACTTTATACAAACTTCCATTTGCATGTTTTGTTATCTCCTTTGTTACGCCTTCTTCTTCTGAATTGCCTCCAGCAGAAGAACATGATACCATCGATAAACTTATAAATAAGGAAAGAATAGCTATTAATTTGTTCATAGTTTTAGATTTTTGATTGGGGGCTCAATATAGATAAATTATGTAGCTGAATTTAAAAAAAACATCAAAAAAGCTCTTATAAATACAAAATCCCCACCTATTTCTCAACTAGCTGACTACTCGTTAATTACATTCAGGAAAATATTAAATATATTTATGTTTTTTCTTTATTTTTTTCTACAATCACATTTTCACATGACATTAATTATGTTTTTTCTGACAATAAATCCTCAATTTTATATCCAACAAACAACAAACTTTATAAAAAAATTTGAAAATGACTGAGAACAATTCATTAAATTCAAAAAAAACATACAAACATGGTATTTTTCAATATTGCGATAGGTGGTGTGAAAAATGTGAACACATAGATGAATGTCTTTACTATGATGTAAATAAAAAGTTCTTCCTTTCAGGAAATAAAGAGTTTAGTTTTTGGGATAAAATAGAGGATATTGTCAATCTTACAATAGACGATCTAGGACTTGTTTCTAAGTCTATGGGAGTAAATTTAGATAGTTTTTCTAAAAGATTCTCTAAAACTAATAGCGAAGAAACTTTTTCTGAAGGATATTTCCTATTTGAGAAAACAGAAGAATACAGTAAAATAGTAAACGAATGGTTCAACAACTTTGCAAAAGAACCACTTCCTATAGATAAAGGAGATATCAAGCACAAAGTATCTACTAAAGAACTTGCAGAGAGTATGCAACGCCTAACTAAAGCAATTGAATACATTAGATGGTATCAAGATTTTATTTCTAAAAAACTAAAAAAAGCTCTTAATAGCAAGCACGAATTTAAAGATGGATTCCACAAAGGTTTTGCTAAAGTTGTACTAATTGCTTTAGACAGATCTATAGAGTCATGGGGAAGCATAACAGATCACATCCCAGGAACATCAGAAAAAATATCTAACCAGCTGTTGCTACTGAAAAAAATAAGAGAAGAGGTAGAAAAAGAATTCCCCTTTGCTAGATCTTACAATAGAGATGGCTTAGACGGTTAGACTAACCCTTAGTCTGTAGCAGCAGTTAAATTAATTTAATTGCTGTTTTTTTTTGAAAAAATCTAACAATAAATACAATGTCATTTTAATTAATAAATCTTCAAAAGATTCGTTATTTTGCAACATTATACTTTAACATCAATTTATGTACAAAATATTTAGAAGATTACTTGTTGCAATTTTTACAATTATTATTGCTGTTCAGTGTGCCAATCCAGGTAGTCCCTCTGGTGGGCCTAAAGATGAGCTTCCTCCAGTGATGCTTTCTTCTACACCCGAGAATTCGAGCACAAATTTTAATAGCGATAAAATTACAATGGAATTTGATGAACTTATAAAATTTAAGGATCTGAAAAAACAATTGGTTATTTCTCCTCCAATGAAATACGAACCAATAATTAAACCTTCTGGTACTGCAATGGACAAGGTGAAAGTTCAAATCTTAGATACTCTTGCCGAAAACACCACCTACACTATTAATTTCGGAAATGCTCTGCAAGACAATAACGAGGGGAATATCTATAACAACTTCAGATATATTTTTTCTACAGGTGATTATATTGATTCTCTTTCTATAAAAGGTAAGATATCGAATGCATTTATGGATTCTTTTGAGAAAAATACAATGGTAATGCTTTATCTAATTGATACTGCTTTTAATGATTCTACTATTTTCAATAGCATACCTACTTACGTTACAAACACAATTGAAAGTGATACTTTTAAAATTGATAATGCTAAAGCAGGAACATACCTAATGGTAGCTATTGAAGAAAAAACTAGAAACTTAAAATTCAATCCTAGTCAAGATAAAATTGCTTTCTATCCTGAATACATAACTCTACCTGATACTAATAAATATGAATTAAAGCTTTACAAACAGAATTCAGATTTTAGTATAAAAAGGCCTATACATTCTGGTAAAGGTAAAGTTTCGTTTACTTTCGAAGGCAAACCCGAAGACATAAAAATTTCTAGATTATTACCTATTAAAAGCGATACGGTTATGGATATGCTTTATTTCTCGAAATATAACGACTCCGCTAGCTATTGGTATAGTGCTAGAGAGGCCGATTCAATTCAGTTTCTAATACAATCTGAAAAGTTTAAAGTTAACGATACTGTAACAGTTACTCTAAAAAAACAAAAGAAGATTGATGCTAGCTTTGAGCCTACTAACAGAAGTGGATTAACTCCAAATAAAAGGTTGAAAATAACTTCTAACTCTCCGATAACATCATTTATTAGTGATTCTATTTCGGTAATGAATTTAGCAGATTCTACAATTGTTAATTTTAATGCTTCCATTAAAGATAGAAATAAACTACTACTAGATTTCGAACCGCAGTACAAACATAAATATGCTGTAGAGTTGTTGCCAGGAGCAATTACAAATTTCTTTGGAGAAGTAAATGATACTATAATTTTCCGTTCATCAGTAAAAGCAAAAACTGAATTTGGCGAAATTATTTTAACAATAAAAAACGTAGCAACATATCCTATTATTCTTGATTTAATAAACGAGAAAGGAGATAAAATCTTTGAAAGAATACACGCAAAAGAGGATCAAGCATTTACCTTTTCAAACTTAAACCCAGGTAAATATAAATTGCGTTTAATATACGACGACAACGGTAACGAATATTGGGATCCAGGACATTTTTTAAAAAAACAAATGCCCGAAGAGGTTAAATATTTCCCTGAAGTAATTGACCTTAAAGCCAATTGGGATGTTCAACAAGAATGGATACTGCTAAAAGAATAGTGAGGTTTAAATTACTAAAAAGACCTTTAAGAGATTATCTTAAAGGTCTTTTATAATAACTAATTTTTATTAAGCATATACCATTATTGTTAATAATTCAATATTTCTTCAATTTTCACTCTTACCTTATCAGCATTCGGAAGCATTATTTTCTCGTAAACTTCATTCAACGGAATTGCAGGAATATTTACCGACCCAATAATATCAACAGGTGCATCAAGATACTTGAAACACTCTTTTTGTATCCACCCAACTAAGGCTATTCCAAAAGAATTTCTTTGGGCTTCTTCTACTACTACCAAAATTCTACCGTGTTGTTTAGCTTTGCTCAAAATCAAATCTTCCTCTAGTGGTACAATTGTTCTTAGGTCGATAATCTCTACTTGACCTTTATATTTTTTCGAAGCATTAACAGACCAGTGTACTCCCATACCGTAAGTAACAATCAGCATAGAGTTTCCTTTGTCTATCTCTTCTTGTTTTGCCTCTTGCTCTATCCTAGCCTTCCCTATTGGGATAAAATAATCATCCGCAGGTTCAATAGTTTTAGCTTTTTCTGTACCCTTCATTTTGCTCCAGTACAAACCTTTGTGCTCAAGCATAATTACAGGATTAGGATCTAAAATTGCCGCTTTCATCAACCCCTTCATATCCGCTGCATTTGATGGGTAAACAATCTTAACCCCAATAATATTGGTGAGGATAGTCTCTATGCTAGATGAGTGATAAGGCCCTCCGTTGCCATAAGCTCCTATTGGCACACGTATCAACGATTGTACTGGCCATTGTCCGTTAGATAAATAACTAGACCTACTAAGCTCAGTAAATAATTGGTTTAATCCTGGCCAAATATAATCGGCGAATTGAACTTCTACAATAGGCTTAAGACCTACAGCACTCATACCTACTGTACTACCAATAATAAATGCCTCTTGAATTGGAGTATTAAAAACCCTGTCTTTACCAAATTTTTCGGCAAGAGTAAAAGCCTCTCTAAAAACTCCTCCCAATCTTCTTCCAACGTCTTGCCCGTATAAAAGCGACTCAGGATATTTACGCATAGTTTCTTCAACTGCATGCAAAGCAGCATCAACCATCATCACTACTTCTCCATTCTCTGGAACCCTAGTACCAACTTCTTCTTTTATTACTGTTTCTTCCCAAACATGAGTTTGAAAATCTTCAGGATCTGGCTCATCCTCTAAAATTACTTTCTGCCAAAGTGAATGTAAATCATCTTTTATCTCTGTTTCTACTTTTACAATTTCCTCTTCACTGAAATTATTATCGAGAAGAACTCTACGAATTTTTGGTAGAGGATCCCTTGCTTCATGCTCTTCTAGGTCGTCTCTATACCATTGTTTTTGTACACCAGATGTGTGATGACCCAACAACGGAACCGATGCTCTTATTAAAAAAGGTCTTCTTTCTTTTCTTACAATTTCTATGACCTCTTGTATTGTTTCAAAGGATTCTACGAAATCACTACCGTCAATATTCCTAGTTTCTAAACCTTCAAATCCAGATGCAAATTTAATAGAATCATTAGATCTAACCTCCTCTGCTTTTGCCGAAATATCCCAACCATTATCCTGTACCAAATAAATAATTGGTAACTGTTTAAGAACTGCCATGTGCAATGCTTCAGAAACTTCACCTTCAGTCATGGCAGCATCGCCAATAGAACAAACTACTATTGGTTTCTTCTCCAAATCATCAGCAATACCAATAGTTTCTTTGTGTTTAATTCCCATTGCAGCACCAGTAATTGGGATTGCTTGCATACCAGTAGCGGAAGATTGAAATGGAATTTTAGGAAAATCAGGATGTTTTAGCGATGGATGACAATAGTAATGTCTACCACCCGAAAATGCATCATTTTTTTTAGCCAGTAAATTCAACATTAATTGATACGACGAAATATTCATTCCCAGAAGCATGGCATCATCTCGATAGTAAGGAGCTACAAAATCTTGAGTGAGAAGTTGCATTCCCATTGCAACCTGCACAGCTTCGTGCCCTCGCGAAGTAGAATGTACATACTTGTATGCAATCTTTTCGTTTTCGGCATATAGATCGTTATGACTTTTAGCTCGAAACATTTTTTTGTATCCTTCTAAAAGTATCTCTTTATTGATAGTTTGTAAAGTCATTTATTTAAAGTGTATGTGTAAAGTGATGTAAATTTAACAAAATCTTTCTACCTCCATTAGATGTATCCAAATAATAACACATAGTATTTTTTACTTAGTTATGTTTGTAAATTATGATGGGAGATTTCCGAATTTTTGAGTTAATTTTGTATCATCAATAATAAGATATGTCTGAAATAAAAAAATATACTTACGGGAAAGAAGAGAAGCTAAAACGACGAAAGTTGATAGATGAAATCTTCACAACAGGAGATACATTCTCAAGTTATCCTTTCAGAGTATTTTATAAAAAGATGGGATTTGATGCTAATGTAAAAGCTCAAGTAGGAGTATCGGTTTCGAAAAGAAATTTCAAACACGCTGTAGATAGAAATAGATTAAAAAGATTGATGCGTGAAGCGTATCGTTTGAACAAGTATACTCTTCTTGAGAATCTAGATCAACAAATTGTAGTGATGATAATTTATACTCAACGTAAAGAACTTCCTTTTGATCTAATAAAATCTAAAATGAACTCAACACTTAAAAAGCTTTGTGCAGAAATAGAAAAAGCTTAGTTTAGATTATTCAAACTAATCACTTTCATGGAATATACTAATTACAAAATACATCACCTAAAAGGTTACATACAAAGCTTGTATTTAGTAGAATATCCCGATAAGTTACTTTTGCTTGACGGTGGCAGTAGAGGAGATGTAAAACGAATTGAAAATTTCATCACCGAAACTTTAAATAGAAAAATTAGTGACTTAAAATTAATAGTAGTTACTCACCTTCACCCCGACCATGCAGGTGCAGCACCTCATCTTCGCAAGAAACACAATATCCCAATTGCAGGGCATCCCGAACTTGATTATTGGTACAATGGTTTCTGGGGAATTATCCAGCACTTTATAGATACACTTTTAGCGTGGTATGTTGCTACAAAATCTAGAAATAACTACAAACGGATGTGGTATCAACGCTCGTTAAAACCTGATTTTGAATTATGCGATGGTCAACATTTACCTGAGTTTTACGATTGGGAAGTAATTTGTACTCCCGGACATACAACTCACGATATTTCTATTTACAACAGAAAGGATAAAATTATTTACATTGGCGATTTAGCAATAAAACTTGGCGGTAAATTTAACCTACCTTTTCCTGTAGCTTTACCCGATGTAATGGAAAAATCTCTAGAAAAAGTAATGAATCTAGAAATTGACAAAATACTTTTTGCCCACGGAGGAGTTGTTGACGAAGACTACATAGAAGTTTTTACCGCTGTTAAATCTAATTTAAAAAATTACCCTCCAAAAAAGCTTAATAAAATGAAATGGTTTACAAATTTGAACGGAGTTATCAAAAAGCACAAGAAGTAAAAAATCTAATAAAACTGGTTCTACCACTAATTCAGTGTAACAATTATCACCCTGAGACTTAAGCTTTTTTCAAAAAAACTCCAATGGGTTAATGACGATTTAAACCTCGCAAAGTCGCAAATACACTAAGGAAATTAGCTTTGTGACTCTGCCACTTTGTGAGATAAACACAAAGTCGTAATGGGTAGCGAGCCTGCTTGCAGTAGGCAAGTCCAAAGAAAGCCTACCTAACGATAGGTTGAGTTGAAAAGTCTGTACTGAACGTAGTCAAATGTAGTCTATCCCAAAATAGATTACATTATGTTCTAACTGTTTCTATATATTTCAGATACATTCCCTTAATTTCATTAAGTGAATCTCGTTCAATATGACGGTTTTTCTAAATTTGAAAATCCATTAAAATAACAGTAAAACCAATAAATTTTTATCACAGATTAAAAGCCAATTTCAGCCCCGATATAAACATGTCAATACCAATCACACCAATTATTAAACCCATAATTTTTGCAATAACTTGAATTACGTTATCTCCTATTTTTTCAACAATAAAATCGCTAGATCTGAAAGCTAAATAAGTAAGTATAGACACTAATGCAAATGAAGATATTGTGGTAACTACAGAAATAGGTTCATTGGGATTCACATAATTCATTGCAGTTACAATTGTACCTGGACCTGCTAGAATAGGTGTTGCAAGTGGAGAAATTGCTTGTCCTAAATCAAAATCTTTTAGAGCAACTTTAGTGTTTTTTGTCGACGGCTTTTTTGATTGCACCATTTCTAGTCCAACCATAGAAATTAATAAACCTCCAAATATTTTAAATCCTGGAATTGTTATTCCGAAGAATGTGAATAGGTAAGATCCTAAAGCAACAAAAACTGCAACTACTATAAATGCAACTAATGTAGATTTAAAAGCCACCTCTTTTTTAGTCTCATTATCAGCTTCCTTGGTTATGGTTATAAAAAAAGGAGTCATTGCAATAGGATTCATTATTGCGAATAGTCCTGAAAAAGATGCTATAAAAAAAGCCAATGTCTGATCCATCTTTGTATTGTATTAAATCTTTAAAATAAAAAAGTTCCACAATGTTTGCAATAAACAGAATGGAACTTTTAAAAGTAGATAGATGCTAAAATTAGCGTCTTCTTCCTCCACCACCCATTCTGAAGTGGTCCATGTTTTTTTGAACAGGCATTTTAATTTGCGACTGTAGTTGTTTAATCTGATCTGTCAACATCTTAGACTTATCAAGTTTCTTTGCTGCTGTTAAGTATCTTTGAGCTTCCTGCTTTCTAGCTTTAGCCATTACCAATGCCGATAATTGTAGATTTGCCATTGCTTTGTCATGATCCATATTCAAACCAATTTCCAATGCTTTCTTAAAATTCTTTTCTGCACTACCCATTGCTTTCCCTGATTGTTCTTGAGAATCAATCAAACCACTTAAGTAATAATAATATGCTTGTTGAGATTTCACCAAACTAGTATCAGGATGTTTTATATATCCTAAAAATTTTGCTGCTTTTTCGAAATTTTGTTTTCTAAGGAACCAAAAAGTCAAAAGTATCATTTCGTTCTTGAAATAAGTAAAAAGTATAACTCCGCCCAACAATATTACTGCTATACCATTTCCAATATATGAATCTGTGATAAGGAATATACCGTAAGTAAATGCGGCTACTGATAATAAAATTCTAATTATTTTTGATAACATATGTTCCTAAAGTTTAAATCTTTCCCTAAATAAAATAAAAGGGAGTAAGTAATTAAGGGCGCAAAAGTAATGAATTTTAGAAAATACATTGATATTTATTTATGACTTTTGTTCTTTAAGTTTTTATACGCCATTACACCTGCTTCAATTCTAGTATTAAGAGAGTTTTCACTAGGAGGAATAGGGCACGAATACTTGTGATTATATGCACAATATGGGTTATATGATTTATTAAAATCAATTACTAGCACTTTGCCTTCAGGTATTTTTAAGTCGATATATTTACCTCCAGAATAAGAACTATTACCAGATGTTAGATCAGTATAAGGAATAAACAAGTGATCTTCGTAGCCTTCTATATTCATTGCTTTTTGATTCTGATAAACATTTAGTTGGTATATTTTTCCATCAATCTCAAAAGTAGCAACTCCATATTTTTTATACTCGGGTAATCTATCTGTTGTTGTTGGCATTCCAAAAACTGGCTCGTAAGGTGTTCTTTCTAAATTTGCTTCTACTCTAAATTTAGAGTCTATCGTGTAAAAATCTAAACCTTTAAAAACAGAAAGACCTTCTTTAGTTAGAGGAGATTCTAGTGGTTTTTCAAACTCTGAATTTTGTTCCTTCTGCCAGGTTTGTACTTCTATCTTAAATCCTGTGTTTTGTTCTTGAGCAGAGACACCTATACTTATTGATAAAAATAGAGATAATCGGAGTAATTGTAATATTTTCATTTTTATTAAGTTTTATTTTGTGAAAATAGTAATTTCGCGCTTTGTAAACATAAAAAAATCAATTTGAAAAAATATATATTCTTTATTCTCTTTTTATTAGGAACAAACTATTCCTGTAATACAGACACCCCAACTGTAAAAAAGGTTAAAATTAAAGAAATAGAGAAATTTAAAGAAGAAGAAATTATTTTAGAATTTAACGATGAGGTTGTTTCTAAAATTGATAAATATTTTGATTACAGAAGAAGAATTGGAAGATTTAATGGAGTAGTACTTTTTGCAGATGGAAACACCGTTTTTCAAAAAGCTTATGGGTTTTCAAATTTCAGAGAGAAAGATTCGCTCACAATCAACACTAGTTTTCAACTAGCCTCGGTTTCTAAAACAGTTACAGGAACAGCAATACTAATACTTAAGGATGAAGGCAAAATATCTCTTTCAGATTCTATTCAAAGATTTTTACCAAATTTCCCATATAAAGGAATTACAATAGAGCAACTACTTTCTCATAGAAGTGGATTAGGTAACTATGTTTATTGGACAGAAAAGTATTGGCTAAATCAAGACTCACTGATGAGTAATGATGATGTTCAGAAAATGATGTCAGAACATAAGCCTGCAGTTTATTACAGACCTAATAGAAAATATAATTACAACAATACAAATTTTGAGCTCTTAGCTACTATAGTTGAGAAAGTATCGGGCTTAAGTTTTGAAGAGTATTTGAAACAAAATATTTTCACTCCTCTAAAAATGGAAGATTCATTTCTATTTTCTAGGTCAAGCATAAAAACACACGAATCAGCTACAGGATATAAAAATAAATGGAGACCGTATTCATATTTTTTCTTGGATGGAGTACATGGAGATAAAGGTCTGTATTCTACTGTTGGAGATTTATACAAGTTTGATAGAGCAATGCGTAAAGGGTTTCTACTATCCGATTCTACCAAAACAGATGCATATACAAATAGATCTAAATACTATAGAAAACCCTACGGTCTAGGCTGGAGGCTTGACACCTACAAAGGCAATAAGGTAATTTACCACCACGGTTGGTGGCGAGGATTCAAAACATATTTCATAAGAAACATTGAGGATGATAAGACTATAATTATTCTTTCAAATACTGTTAATGGTAGTAAATTCAATAATAAATTGTTATTGAAATTATTTGATGATGCCCTTAAATCATCTATTGTAAAAATAGAAAACAAGTCTTCTGAGAGTAAAACAAAAGTATAGTTGGCAGTAATTAAGATACATTATATATAAAGACATATCTATCCTTATATTTTGAATGCATTTGATTAAAAGTTACATTTGATACTGAGTTTAATTATCAACTTAAAATCAATACAAATGAAATTTATTAATTACGTGCTTATTTCATCGGCGTTTATGTTTGCGACTAGTTGCTCTGATGGAAATGCAGGAAAAGAACCTGTAAAAGCTAAAACAGAATCCGTACAAGAAAAAGGTCAATCTTCTGTACAAGATGAAGTTTCGGATCCTAACATTATTCAACTTGCTATAGCTACTAAAGATTTATCTACTTTAGTTGCGGGAATTCAGGCAGCTGAACTAGAAGATGTTTTGGCAAATGCTGGCCCTCTTACAGTTTTTGCACCTACAAATGCAGCTTTCGATAAACTTCCAGAGGGAGTACTAGCTGATCTTCTTAAACCTAAAAACAAAGATAAATTAGCTGCAATAATTAAATATCATGCAGCACCAGGTAATTACGATGCCGATCACATTAAAGGTGTTATGGGGATTGGACAGGCAACAGGAGAAAAAGTTGTTGTAGAAGTTAAAGATGGCGTTACTTACGTAAATGGTGCAAAGGTTTTAGCATCAGTAAAAGCTACTAATGGGTATGTACACGTTATAGATGGAGTACTTTTACCTCCTCCTGCAAAATAAGAATATAGAATATTTTTTTTATAAAAAGAGCCTTCGCATAATTTGTGAAGGCTTTTTTATAGATATAATTTTGTGCCAGAGATAGAAGCGATAGCTTGTTTGTACCAAAAATTGTGAAGCTGTTATTTGTATAGCGACAATAGGAGCTCCTACAAATAATGTTTAGCTGAACATATTTTGGTATAAATAACTTTAGCGTATAGCTCGATACCCATTTTTCATGGGTAGGCAGTATTAAAAACACTAGCATTACTTGATTCTTTACAAATAACTTTTAAATTTGTTGCAATTGAACTGAGCATGAATATTTATAGGACGAAAAGTGTAAGTAAATGGGTGGGGTTGATTTTTGCATTTACCATAGTTGCTTTGATATTATTTTTTACTAATAAATTTGTTGGTAAATTTAAAGAAGAGGAACAGCGTAAAATGGAAATCTGGGCTGCAGCAATGAAACAGGTAACTATTCTTAGTGATCTGGATGTTGATATGTCTTTTCCTTTAGAAGTGATTACTAAAAATGTGACAATTCCAATTATTAATACCGATGAAGATGGAATCATTAAAACATACAGGAATATAGGAGATAATTTTAAAGGAGATTCGTTGACTTTGTACGCTATTCTTGTGGAGATGAAAGAGGAACATGAACCTATTATTATTGATTATCCGGATATGCGTAGGGAGTATGTTTTTTACAGGAACTCCGATATTCTAAACCAACTAGAGTATTATCCTATTGGAATGTTATTGATGCTTAGCTTTTTTGGAGGACTAACTCTTTGGGCATTTAAATCTACAAAAAATTCGGAACAAAGCTTATTGTGGGCTGCCATGGCAAAAGAAACAGCTCACCAAATAGGCACTCCATTATCATCGCTAATGGGGTGGACAGAATTATTGAAATTTGAGGATATTGATCAAACTCCCATCAACGAAATAGAACGTGACATTGATAGACTAAAGACTATAGCTGAGCGTTTTTCTAAAATTGGTTCTGTACCAGAATTGGAATTTGGTAAAATTGTTGGCGTAACCAAAGTATCATACCTATACTTAAAATCTCGTTCATCGAAGTACACACATTTTACTTTTGAATCTGATATTAAAAGGGATTTAGAAATTCCTTTTAATGAACAGCTTTTAAGTTGGGTTTTAGAAAATCTTATAAAAAATTCTATTGATGCAATGCAGGGAAAAGGAAACATATCTGTGAGACTTATTGAAACAAAAAGTCATGTACAAATAGAAGTTGAAGATACAGGTAAAGGTATTGCCAAATCTGAATTTAACACAGTTTTCGAGCCAGGTTTTACTACTAAAAAACGCGGTTGGGGCTTAGGACTTTCTCTTGCCAAAAGGATAATAGAACAATATCATTACGGTAAAATATTCGTTCTTCAATCTGAAATAGGAAAGGGTACAACTATTGCTCTTAGACTTAGAAAAAAAATGACTAATAAACCAAGTAAAGCTTAAATATTTGAAGATATTTCTCCTGCGATTTGTTTAAATTCTTCTTCTGTAAATTTTAGTTTTTCTTTCTCGAAACTAATATCTGATAGTTTATTGATTGGAATCAAGTGTATATGAGCATGAGGTACATCTAATCCTACAACTGCTACTCCTACTCTATTACATGGAATAGTTTTCTCTATTCCCTTAGCTACTTTTCGTGCAAACTTTTGCAAATCTAAATACTTGTCTTCTGGCAAATCAAAAAGGTTATCAACCTCGTGTTTTGGAACAACTAAGGCGTGACCTTTTGCCGTAGGAAATATATCTAAGAAAGCATAGTTATTCGCATCTTCTGCTATCTTGTAAGAAGGTATTTCGCCGTTTATTATTTTTGTGAATATTGATGCCATAACTCTAAATTTTAAGGTTTAAGTAAAAATAAAAAAAACTCCCCAATAATGGAGAGTTTTAGAATTTTGATATAATCTATTTTATCTCGAAATATCTACAATTTCAAATTCCATAGTTCCATTAGGAACTTCAATTTCTGCCTTATCTCCTACTTTTTTCCCTAGTAAACCTTTAGCTATAGGTGAATTTACCGAAATTTTACCAGCTTTTAAATCTGCTTCGTTCTCTGCAACAAGAGTGTAGACCATTGTGGCTCCATTTGCAATATTCTTAATTTTAACGATAGATAAAACAAGAACTTTAGATGTGTCTAATTGAGACTCATCAATAATTCTTGCATTAGAAAGTCTATCTTCTAATTTAGAAATATGCATTTCCAACATTCCCTGAGCTTCCTTTGCTGCATCGTATTCTGCATTCTCCGATAAATCTCCTTTATCTCTAGCTTCTGCAATTTGACCTGTAACTCTTGGTCTTTCAATAGATTTTAATTGATGTAATTCATCTTTTAAATCCTTTAATCCTTGTTCTGAATAATATGATATTTGTGACATAATGCACTTGATTTTAAATAACAAAATAGTCGGAAAAAAATCCCTCTTAAAAATAGGGATTGCATCTTTCCGACCTTATAAATACAAATATATGCTTTTTTTATTTTTGAGCCAAAACTGTGATGGTTTAATGTTCGTTTTCAAGTTATTATTTGACTTTTATTGTGTTATATTTAAAATCTTAAACATAACTAATACAATAACATGCAAACGTTTATTTCTCAAGTAGTAAAGAGTCTTCTCAATTCTGAAACCGAAATAGAAAATCAGATAATTATACTTCCATCTAAAAGAGCAGGAGTGTTTTTTAGAGATGAACTTTTACGTCAGATTACACATTCTACTTGGGGACCAAAAATATACACAATAGAAGATTTGGTTACCGAAATAAGCTCTTTGAAAATTGTCGATAACATTCAACTTCTATTTAATTTTTACGAGGTTTACCTCAAAAATAGTATTGATAAAAATCACGATACATTCGACCAATTTAGTAAGTGGGCAACAATGGCTCTTTACGATTTTAACGAAATTGACAGGTATTTAGTCGATTCTAAAAAGTTATTCTCTAATCTTAGAGATGCAAAGAAAATAGAGAGTTGGACACCCGAAGAACCTACAAAATTGATGAAACAATTTTTGAGGTTTTGGGATAGGTTAGAAATTTACTACAACGAATTTAGGACAAAATTAACCGCCGAGGGTTTGGCTTACCAAGGAATGGCTTTTAGAGTAGCTAGCGAAAAAATAAATAACTTTTTAAATGATCTACCAATAGATAAAAAATTCCATTTAGTAGGATTCAATGCAATAAACAAAGCAGAAGAAAGTTTGATTAACAAATTGCTAGAAAGCGGTAAGGCTCATATTTATTGGGATGCAGACAAGTACTACGTTGAAAACAAAATACAAGAAGCTGGTTCGTTTTTAAGACAACACCGAAAGAACTGGAAACACTTTGAAACAAATAGTTTTAATTGGATTCAGGATAACTTCTCTAAAGCAAAGAGGGTGAAAATTATTGGTGTTCCTAAAATGGTTGGGCAAGCAAAGGTAGCAGGGCAAATTTTAGATGATATTTCTAAAAAAGGAAATATTGATGATAAATTTAAATCGACAGCACTAGTTTTAGCTGATGAGAATTTACTTTTGCCAACTCTAAATTCACTTTCTGATGTGGTTGACAACATAAACATAACCATGGGTTACCCAATTAGGAATACTCCCATGGCAGGTTTATTTGAGTTAATTTTTAAGCTTCACGAAAAAGTTGTAAAACTCGGGAGGATAGAAGATGCCAAACCATTCTACTACCAAGATTTAGTAGCCATACTAAAACATCCGATTGTGAAATCGTACTTGATAGAAATTGGTAAAAGCTCTGACGAAATCATAAATGAGATAAATAGTAAAAATTTAGTATTTGTTGGTTATGACAATATGGAAATAATAAAGGATAACGAACTGCTAAAATTTGTTTTGCTTCCTTGGAAAAATAATAGTTCAATTGCTATTAAATCTTGCACTAGTATAGTTTCTGTACTTAAAGATTTCTACTCCAAAGATTACAATTCACATCAAATAGATTTAGAGTATTTATTTAGATTCTCACAAATTTTCAACCAGCTATCGGGATTAGAAGTTAAATATACTTACATCTCGGAACTGAAAGTATTAAGTTCTTTTTTTAATCAAATACTCAATAGTGAAACACTTTCATTTAGGGGCGAGCCTTTGTTAGGATTGCAATTAATGGGAATGTTAGAAACAAGAGTTCTCGATTTTGAAACCGTGATTCTAACATCTGTAAACGAAGGAATATTACCAGCAGGGAGCTCTCAAAATTCATTTATCCCCTACGATATAAAAATAGATTCCGGATTACCAACCTATCAAGAAAAAGATGCTATTTACGCCTATCACTTCTACAGATTAATTCAGCGTGCAAAGAATGTTTACTTGCTTTATAATACCGAAGCTGATGATTTTGGCTCTGGTGAAAAGAGTAGATTCATCACTCAGTTAATCAACGAAGCTGGTAAAAATATTGAGATTGAAGAATACATCCTCTCAGGGAAACCTTCTAAACCTGAAAATAGAAGTATAAGCATAAAAAAGAATGATAAGGTTTTAGACAGATTAAATGAACTGGGTGAAAAAGGATTTTCGCCATCGGCATTAGCAATGTACATGCGTAATCCTTTAGACTTTTATTACCAGAAAGTTTTGAGGTTGAAAGAACAAGACGATGTAGAAGAAATTGCAGGTTACAACACTTTAGGAAATGTTGTTCACGAAGTTTTGGAAGAATTGTACAAACCTTTTATCGGTAAATTTATTGAGGAAGAAGATGTAAAAAATATGATTCCTAAGGTTATTGATTTAACCAAACAAAAATTTGAAAAGCTATACCTCAATGGAGATATTAATCACGGTAAAAACTTATTGATAAGTAAGGTTGCCGAAGAATTTGTAAATAATTTTCTCAATTCCGAAATTCAACTTTTGGCAAAAGGACATCAGCTAAAGATTATAGGTTTAGAAAAAAAGATGACCGCCAAAGTTTATGTAAAAGAGCTAGATAAAACTGTTAATATTTTTGGATTTATTGATAGAGTAGATCAACTTGATGGAGTGATTAGAGTTTTAGATTACAAAACAGGAAAGGCTGAAAAGAAAGATTTAAAAATATTGTCATTTTCAAGTATAACTCAAGATGATGGAATGCCAAAAGCCTTACAAGTAATGGCTTATGCACTAATGATTCAGCAAGAGATGGAAGAAAAGTCATTGTCAAATCAAGAGATAAATGCAGGAATAATAGCATTGAAAAACATGAAAGACAATCTATTGATGTTGAGCGATACCAAAGGAAAAACTCTAAACATCACGAAAAAAGAACTCGATGACTACAAAGAATCTATGGCTAGTTTATTTGTAGAAATTTTCAGTGAAAAAATTCCTTTTGAAGAGAAAGTTTTGGTTTGAATCAAAGGTACGGCCACAAATGTTGTGGAAATATAAATAATTTAGCAATTATGTTATCACGACCGATGATAGGTAGATCCGCAAGCTCCAGTCGAAATTACGGCAATTACAAAGTTGTTAAACTTTACACAATGAAATAGGTTAGAGTACCTACCTTAACTTCATAATCTCAAGAATTGACCACAAACTAGGATTTGTATTCTCTTTATTCCACACTGCTCTGAGTATAGTTCGTTGAGGTATTTTCTTTAATTCTATAAATTTAATACCCATATCGTAACCAAGTTTAAGAGTGGTTGGCACAATTGAAATTCCCATATTATTTTCTACTAGCCTGAAAATAGAACCTGCATTAACCGTGTAGTGAGATATTTGAGGAACAAAGCCAAAATCGTCAAATATTTGCATTATTACTTCGTGATAAGATTCGCTGTACGAAGTATCGAAAAGTATAAAAGGCTCATCTTCTAGCTGAGATAAATCTTTAAAATTAGTTTCATCTAACTTGTGCGATTTAGGTAAAACCAAAGAAAAAGTATCTTCAAAAACTGGCGATATCTCTAATACTTTTGGAACTCTATTAGTTCTTACAAATCCTAGATCTATGTCTTGTTCCATAAGAGATTGTATTTGCCTATTGTTATCCATCTCATTTAAGCTAAAAATAACATTTGGCTTAACTTCGCTAAATTCCAATAAAAGCTTAGGTATAACTTCCTGCATTGCCGAACCTACATATCCTAATTTCAGACTACCCTCTACTCCATCTTCCAATAACTTGGCATGGGCAAAAATGGAATCTAAACTTTTTAAATTTTTAGAAACAGCTTCCTTCAAGTACTGACCTGTCTTCGTAAGTTCAACTTTCCTGTTGTGCCTCTCAAATAACTTTATCCCCAAATCATCTTCCAACTGCTTTATCTGCTTACTCAATCCTGGCTGAGAAATATATAATTTATCGGCTGCTTTACGGAAATGTAAATCCTCTGCTACTGCCAAAAAATACCTGAGATGTCTAAACTCTATTCTATTACTCATAGTTATCAATTACTATAAAACATAGTCTTGTTAGTTATCAAAAGTAATTATAATTTTGTGTGAAACAAAAATAAAAGACATGTTTAAATACGGAATAGATCAATTATCGGTAGATAAAGTTATGGCAATAGCTAAAGGAGAATTAAAAGCTTCTTTAACAGAAAAAACAATATCAAAAGTTAAAGAGTGTAGACGCAAAGTTGAAGTAATGGCAAACGGCTTTGATGCAATTTATGGTGTCAATACAGGTTTTGGACCTTTGTGCGATGTGCAGATTACACCCGATGAAACTAGCAAGCTTCAAGAAAACTTGCTGATAACCCATGCTGTTGGTGTTGGAAATCCTATTGACAAAGAACTGTCTAAAATAATGATGATTACAAAAGTTCATGCTTTGTGTCAAGGTTTTTCTGGCGTACGTCTCGAACTAATTGAACGTATAATATATTTTATTGAAAACAATCTTTTACCAGTTGTACCAGAACAAGGATCGGTAGGTGCATCAGGAGATTTAGCTCCCCTTTCACACTTATTCTTACCAATACTTGGTGAAGGGGAATTTTGGAATGGAGATAAAATTGTAGATGCAAAAAGTGTTTTAGCAGATCATAATTTAACTCCTCTAAAACTTGAAGCAAAAGAAGGCTTAGGTTTAATTAATGGTACTCAATTTATTTTGGCTCATACTATAGTTGGACTTAAAAAGATGGATTACTTGTTAGATTTAGCAGATCTTGCTGGTGCTATGAGTTTAGAAGGATATAAAGGAAGTGAATCGCCATTTAAAGCCGAACTTCACAGTATTCGACCTTTTAAAGGAACACAACACGTTGCAGAGCGTATGAGAATGTTAGTAGCTGGATCAGAAAATATTGCATCTCACTTAACTTGCGAAAGAGTTCAAGATCCATACTCTCTCCGTTGTATCCCTCAAGTCCATGGTGCATCACGAAATGCTTATTATCACCTTGAAGAATTAGCAACTGTAGAGATGAATTCTGTTACCGACAATCCAATTATTCTTAGTGAAACCGAAGCTATTTCTGGCGGGAATTTTCACGGTCAGCCACTTGCTATGGCAATTGATTACGGAGCATTAGCATCTTCGGAATTAGGAAATATTTCTGATAGAAGGTGTTATTTACTTCTTGAAGGAAAATATGGATTACCACGTTTACTTACTGCTAGTGGCGGTTTAAACTCTGGATTCATGATTCCTCAGTACACAACTGCTGCTTTAGTTACAGAAAACAAATCGTTGTGTTTCCCTCCTTCTGCCGATAGTGTTCCTACATCACTAGGTCAGGAAGACCACGTTTCTATGGGGAGTATTTCTGGACGTAAGTTCAATCAAATATTAGGAAATATTGAGAAAATACTAGCTATAGAATTAATGTATGCAGCACAAGCTTTAGAGTTCCGTAGACCAAGTAAATTTTCACCTATTGTAGAAGATACTTTTGCAGTTATCCGTAAAAAAGTTGACAAACTAGAAGATGATAGAGTTCTAAGATATGATATCAACAACATGGTTGAGATGGTGAAAAATCAAGTGTTTAGAGTGAAATAATACTAGTTTCGGGTTGCATGTTACAAGTTAGCTTGTTTGTGAATATAAAAATATTTGTGATTCTTAGTGTAGCCCTTTGTCTACTTAGTGGTTAAATTATTAACACATCAGTACCATATCAACTCAATAGTTAAACGGCTCAATAATCAAATAAAAACAAAATGAATTTTAAAGAAGAAATACTACAAGGGATACCTTCAGAACTTCCTGTGCCACACATATATCCAGAAGGAATAAATAGAGCTCCAAAGAGAAAAGACATCCTTTCTGTTGAAGAAAAACAGTTAGCCATTCGCAATGCTCTACGATATTTTCCAAAAGAGTGGCACGAGGAATTATCTGTTGAGTTTGCTCAGGAATTGAAGGATTTAGGTAGAATTTACATGTACCGTTTCAAGCCAACTTACAAAATATATGCAAGGGCAATTTCAGAATATCCATCGCTATCTACACAGGCAGCTGCTATAATGTTGATGATTCACAACAATTTGGATCCTGCAGTAGCACAACATCCCGAAGAGTTAATTACTTATGGTGGCAATGGTGCTGTGTTCCAAAACTGGGCTCAGTATTTATTAACACTACAGTACTTAGCAACAATGACTGATGAGCAAACTCTACACATGTATTCTGGTCATCCTATGGGATTATTCCCATCGTCAAAAGAATCGCCTAGAGTAATTGTTACAAACGGAATGATGGTTCCTAACCATTCTAGTCCTGATGATTGGGAAAAATTCAATGCACTTGGAGTTACTCAATACGGACAAATGACAGCGGGATCTTTTATGTACATTGGGCCACAAGGAATTGTTCACGGTACTACAATTACGCTGATGAATGCTTTCCGTAAAATTTTACAGAAAGATGAAACTCCAAACGGTAAGATATTTTTAACTGCTGGTTTAGGAGGGATGAGTGGTGCTCAACCAAAAGCTGGAAATATTGCAAATTGTATTACTGTTGCTGCCGAAGTAAATCCTAAAGCTGCTACAAAACGTTACGAGCAAGGTTGGGTAGATGAACTTATCGACAATATGGATGAGTTAATATCGAGAGTTAAATCCGCTCAGGAAAACAATGAAATAGTTTCTATAGCGTACATTGGAAATGTGGTTAATGTTTGGGAAAAATTCTATGAAGAAGAAATTTATATTCACCTTGGTTCCGACCAAACTTCGCTTCACATTCCCTGGACAGGTGGATACTACCCTGTTGATATTTCTTATGAAGAGTCAAACAGGCTAATAAGAGAAGAACCAGAATTATTTAAAGAAAAGGTGCAAGAGACATTACGCCGTCATGCCGATGCTATAAATAAACACACTGCAAAAGGCACTTATTTTTTCGATTACGGAAATGCTTTCTTACTTGAAGCATCGAGAGCTGGAGGTGATGTAATGGCTGAAAATAATATTGATTTCAAATATCCATCTTATGTACAAGACATACTCGGACCTATGTGTTTCGATTATGGTTTCGGGCCTTTCCGTTGGGTATGTGCCTCTGGCAAACCCGCAGATTTAGATAAGACAGACCAAATTGCGATGGAAGTACTACAGGAAATTATGGAAAATTCTCCTGAAGAAATCCAATTGCAAATGCAAGACAATATTACTTGGATAAGAGATGCTAAGAAGAATAAAATGGTTGTAGGCTCGCAAGCACGAATTCTTTATGCAGATGCCGAAGGTCGTGCAAAAATAGCAGAAGCTTTCAACAATGCTATAGATAAAGGGGAAATTGGATCTGTAGTTTTGGGTAGAGATCACCACGATGTAAGTGGAACAGATTCTCCTTATCGTGAAACTTCAAATATTTATGACGGGTCTAAATTTACTGCCGATATGGCAATACACAATGTTATTGGCGATAGTTTCCGTGGTGCTACATGGGTATCAATACACAACGGAGGAGGTGTTGGCTGGGGCGAAGTTATGAACGGGGGATTTGGTATGCTACTAGATGGATCAAGAGAAGCAGATGCAAGATTAAAGAAAATGCTTTTCTTTGATGTAAACAATGGAATTGCTCGTAGAAGTTGGGCTAGAAATGACGAAGCTTTATTCGCCATAAAAAGAGAAATGGATAGAACTCCAAATCTTAAAGTTACTATTGCTAATTTGGTTGATGATGAACTAATTGGCGGCCTATTTTCAGAGTAAACATAATTTAAAATTTAGAAAAAAACATGAAGCTAGTTCTCATATTAAAATTGAGAATTAGCTTCTTTTATTAAGAGGATAATTATTTAACCATTCAGTTTAACACAATTTTAACTTCATCTACAAACTATATAAAACACTGTTATTGAAGACTAAATATCAGAAGTGTCCACTAAAAATTTAACGATCAAAAAAGTGAATACTTTAATTTTTTGAAGTCACTCACTGTCAACTATTTATGCTTGAGTAAAAATAATTTTAAATGAATTTATATTATAATCAATTTCAAATCGTCACGTAGTTAAAACGCTCGCGAAGTATTGTAATAATAATACTTATTTGAAACTCAATTTGTTTTAAGTGGACGCTAGTGACTAAATATATGTTATAATTAAATTAATTTGATGATATTAGCACCTACGTCTAATAATATTTGAAACTTTATTAAATATATTGCGTCATATACCCAAACTAAAGATACAGATGACAAAATTTTTACTATCGATAATCCTGTTACTTATAGCTACATTATCATTTTCGCAAAACAACGTTCAAATTTCTGGGCAAGTAAGAGACAAATATTCTAAAGAAGGATTAAACTATTGCTCAGTTTTAATACTAGACAGTAAAGACAGTATAATTTCTGGTGCAGTAACTGATGACAAAGGTTATTTTAATATTCCCGTGAAACCAGATAAATACAAACTTACATTTAGTTTTATTGGTTACAGAAATGACACTTTAAATACCGAATATATCAATTATGATAAATTCCTAGGAACATTTGATCTATCTCCAGATTCTAAAATGATGGATGGTGTAGTGGTAAAATCTAATTCTAGAGAAAATACTATAGATAAGGAAGTGCAGATTGTAACTCAAGAAATGAGAATTGGAGCAACAGATACTAAAGATCTACTAGCAAAAGTAACTGGCGTAAGTTACGACAGGTATAATAGCTCAATAAAAGTAGACAATAGTAGCAACATAATTATTCTTGCTGATGGAGTTGAAAAAAATCAAGATTATATTCAGAATTTAAACCCTGAACGAATTAAAAGAATAGAAGTAATTAGAGACCCAGGTGGAAGATATGGACTAGAAGGATACTCTGCAATTATAAACGTAATTCTAAACAAAAACTATGTTGGATCTGAGCTCTATATTTTCGACCAATTAATGGTAGACCTAACACCTCTTGAAAACAAATACTATTTACCGGTAAATAGATTTAATGCAAGTTACAACTACACCTACAACAAAATAAATATTTATGGTTCTGTTGGAGGACGTCAAAACACACTTGGTTTAATAACTGAATCAAAAACCATGTACGATAATGATTCTGTTGTTTACGAAAAGTCACCATCATCTAAGCCTAACCTTTTAATTACAAGCAGAAGTATAAACTACACTGTTGGAGCAGATTATTACATTAATCCAAAACATACTGTGAGCTTTGAAACTAGCATTAAAAACCTTCCTAAATCAACTGACGATATTCAACAATCATACTTAACATCGGTAGAAAAAGATGGAATTGAGATTGATTCTTATGGCTTCACTTCAAACAACTACGAAAAATCTAACAGTTCCAATAGTTCTCTTTTTTACATAGGAAAACTAAGTAATACCGATAGATTGGAATCAAGCTTTACTTTTTCTACTTACGATAATAATTACACTAACAGTTTTACCCAAGATCCAGATTTAGCAAGGATAGAAAATGGGAGTAACAACTCTAAAATAACAAAATTAAACATTGAATACTCTAAGGACTTTAGTTCTAAATTTAGTACCCAAATTGGTTATGGAAATTACTGGAAACATTTAGATAACAACTATACGGTAACTAGTGATAACCCTAGTAATGAAACTTATTCTCAAACAAACACAAGACATAAATTCTACGGATACGCATCTTATACCTTCAATAAGAAATTAAGTGCAAAAATTGGAATTGCTGGAGAGACAAGTAAATTTGTAGATGATAATCAAGACAATAGCTACTTTATATTTCAGCCCTTACTAGATTTTAAATACAAGTTTAATAAAAATTTAAGTTTAAAACTAAAATATAGATCTAGTAGTGATTATCCTTCTGTTAATGAAACTAACCCTTTCGAAAAAGTTATTAATCCACGTACAGTTTCTATCGGTAATCCTAACCTAACTCCATCGGTAACACATAAAATATCGTTGCGAGCAAGTGTTTTACAAGGATTAGTTTCCATTGAGCCATACTACCATATCTCTAACAACTACATAGGTCAAACAGGACATCTACGACAAGATGGCATTTTCGAATTTACCTATAATAATGTAGGTTTTTATCAAGAAAAGGGAATTGAAACTAACTTCACCATACCTTTTAGCAAAAAATGGATATGGCAAAATAGTTTTGTTTTCTACAACAGTAGCATAGAAAATAATGGAGAAACAAATAGTGTTAAAGATTGGAAAGCAGATTCTAACATAATATTTACAGGAATAAAAAATGATGGAGTTATTATTCTTAACTATCACAGATCTATGAGTAAAGAAATATCATCGCTAGGATACGATAGAAATGAAAATGATTATTGGTTATTTCTTTATCAACAACCATTTCTTAAGAAAAAACTAACTGTAATGGTTGGGTATTTTCTTCCTATTGATTTTGGGGCAAACTTCAATCAAGACTCATACACAAAAACAAATGGATATGAACAAATCAACAATACAGATATTAGTCTTCTAAAAAATATGCTACTGATTAAAGCTACTTACCGCTTTAGCAAAGGGAAAATAAAGAAAACTGAAAAAGATATTGAGCTTGAAGATGAGGGTGGAAGTGGTGGTCTTTTATAATCTTAGAATGTAAAAAAAGTTTTAGCTTTGAATTCTTAATTTCCTAATTATTGAATGCATTATGAGCACTAAACAAAGGTTCCTTTCCGTAGATATTTTCAGGGGCATTACCATTGCTGCTATGATTATGGTTAATAATCCTGGTACTTGGGGTGCAATGTATTCTCCATTAGAACACTCGGCTTGGCATGGTGTAACACCTACAGATTTAATATTTCCTTTCTTTTTGTTTATTGTTGGTATGTCTATCAGTTTTGCCTACTCGGGTAAGAAAAAGTATTCAATTACTACAGAGGTATATTCCAAAATAATATCTAGATCAATTAAACTAATTGGATTAGGATTAATTTTGGCAGGATTCACTTTACAATTTCCTTTCTTTAAAGATTTATCAACTCTAAGATTGCCTGGTGTTTTACAGAGAATAGGTATTGTATTTTTCTTTTCTGCAATAATGTTCTTACATCTAAATTGGAAAGCTTTATTGGCTGTTTTTGTTACTATTTTGATTTCGTATTGGGCTTTGTTAACTCAAATTCCAATTGATGGAGCAACACCTCTACTAACTAAAAGCTCTAACCTTGCTTCTGTAGTAGATTTGAAAATATTAACTGTAGATCACATGTGGAAAACTAACTATGACCCTGAGGGCATTTTCAGTACAATTCCTTCAATCGCCACTACTATATCTGGAATGCTTGTAGGTTTGGTAGTTGTTGCTAAGGAAAAATCACACTTTCAAAAAATAACCTACTTTATTTCTATTGGTGTAATTGCCTTAATTATTGGATACGCATGGAATATGACTTTTCCTGCAAACAAGACTTTATGGACTAGTAGTTATGTACTTATATCTGGTGGATGGGCAACTATAATTTTTGCAATAATTTATTATTTATCTGATGTAAAAGGACTCTCAAATTGGGGGAAGCCAGCTATTATTTTTGGTTCTAATGCAATCACAGTTTTCTTTCTATCAGGAATTATCACTCGTTTATTCGGTATGATTAAACTAGGGAATGGTGCTTCCATACATGGCAACTTATATAGTTTACTGGCATCAATAATAACTATTCCCGAATTAAGTTCTATGGTATATTCGTTGTTCGTTATAACTTTTTACTTTCTAGTAGCATTGTACATGTATAAAAAAGAAATATTTATAAAAGTGTAATGTTACTGTTTTTTGAAGTAAAAAAAATTAAGATAGCATAAGGTTTTTATGCTTATACTCCCTTAACTTTTTGGTTCTACGCTTATTTGTATGGAGCTTCTAATTTAGAATACTCGTCATATTGAGCGTGGTTGGTGAGCATGGTTCGGCTATGGTTCGGCTCCGCTCACCGACCATGCTCACCAACCATGCTCACCAACCATGCTCAGGGTGACGATTATTCCACAATATTCATGGTAGTACCAATTTTTTAAACCATATTATTTTCTACTTCTTGAATTTTGTACAATGACTTTTCCCCGAAAGAGCATCGATAAGAAAATTATTCCCTTTTCCGTTAACAATGTACATCTCTACATCATTATCAAAACACATTTGAGCTGCCTCTAATTTTGTTGTCATTCCTCCTGTTCCAAGATCGCTTTCTCTTTCTTCTACAAAGTGAGATACCTTCTTCAAATCATTTACCTCAACAATCAACTTAGCATCCTTATGAAGGTGAGGGTTTTTTGTGTAAATTCCATTTATATCGGAAACAAGAACAAGTAAATCTGCTCCAAGTAACGAGGCCACGTATGCCGATAATTTATCGTTATCACCAACTTCTATCTCTTTAACAGAAACAGTATCGTTCTCATTAACTATAGGTATATATCCCATATTCAACAATTCGTTGATTGTGTTTCTTGTATTCTTACGAGAGGTCAATCTTTCGAAATCGTTATAAGTAAGCAAACATTGAGCTGTTCTTATTTCGAAATCACGGAAAATTTCGTTGTAAATCTGAAGTAATATTGGCTGACCAATAGCTGCCTTTGCTTGCTTAGATTTAACATCCTTTTCCCAACGGTGAATATTAATGATTTGATTAGCCGCTGCTACAGCTCCAGACGAAACTAATACTATATCATACTCCTTGCGAAGCTCTAATACTTGACGGGCAATATCTTCTATCTTACCCCTAGAGATTCTGTCTGTCTCGGCAGTTAGTGTTGAACTCCCTATTTTTATTACTAATTTTTTCTTTTTCATAATTTTTGGCTGTTAGCCTTTGGCAATTGGCCATTAGCTTAATAATTTACAATGCCAAGAGCTAATGGCTAAAATCTAATTCTACCTTATTTGTCCTGTTCCCGAAATAAACCACTTGTTTGTAACTAGTTCCCCTAGACCTAATGGACCACGGAAATGTAATTTTTGTGTTGATATTGCTATCTCGGCTCCAAATCCAAATTCACCCCCATCGGTAAATCGTGTTGACGCATTATGATAAACTGCTGCACAATCTACTTCGTTCTGAAATTTTGTTGCTTTATCTAAGTCTGATGTTACAATGCTTGCTGAGTGACCTCCAGAATATCTATTTATTACGGCAATTGCCTCATCTAAATCCTTAACTATAGATTGTAATATTTTTGCAGACAAAAACTCTTCTGCAAAAATAGAATCATCAGTTATCTTCTTAATATTTTCGTTTATATTGCACGTAGCCTTGTCTCCAAGAACTTCTATTCCCATTGCTTCTAACTTATCGTAAACAGATTTAATTTTTGAGTCAAGGTTAGGAATATTCTCATTGAAAAGAACTTTATCTAAAGCATTACAAACACTTAATCTACTTTTTCCGTTTAGGATAATATCAGTTGCCATATCAAAATCAGCATCTTCGGCAACGTAAAGAAAATTATTACCTCTACCGCTTATTATTACTGGTGCTGTAGAGTTTTGTTTTATGTAATTTATCAATCCTTCTCCTCCACGAGGAATAATTAAATCTACCTTCTCTCCTCTTTCGTTGCGAATAAGTTTTTGAACTTCATCTCTAGGCAAATCTAAATACTGTACGTACGATGTATCAGCATCATTATTTTTTAAAGCTTCATGCCAAAGTTTCACTAAATAAAGATTAGAAAGCCTAGCTTCTTTTCCTCCCTTAAGTATGATTTTGTTACCTGCTTTAAAAGCAGTTATAGCAGCTTCAATAGTTACATCAGGACGCGATTCATAGATAATTAGAATATTGCCAAAAGGCACTACTCTATTTTCTACCAACATTTTATTTGGATGTGTGTAACTAGATAATATTTTTCCTTGAGGATCCGGTAACAACAAAACTTGATTTATTGCTGCAACCATCCCTTCCACTTTTATCTCATCTACTTTTAACCTATCTAAAAGCGAATCATCCAAATTTGGAACTGAGGCTATATCTTTCTTATTTTCTGAAATTATCTCTTGTTTATGAGCTGAAATTAATCCTGCTAGAGATTCTAGAATATTATTTTTTGTTTGTGTTGTCATTATCAAAATAATTTTGAGCACGAATATAAAAATAAACAACTCAAACAGCTATATAAATAGAAAACATAAAATCAAAATAAATAATTTACTTCCTATATAAAACTAAATAGACCTTTATAGTTTACAACAACAAGCTACTACTTATCTAAAACATCATTTATGGTTATTCCATACAGCGGATTATACATCATATAATTTTTCATTGCAATTACTGAATCTTCTACAACTCCACATGCTAGGACTGGTATAACTTCTTTTTTGAACAATGGTACTACCTTCTTGAAATTTAGCTTTTTCTCGTTTACTCTTTCACTGCTCTTTGCTTCTACTAGAAGAATGTTACCTTTTACCTCTACAATAAAATCAATTTCCACACCGTTGTGGTCTCTATAGAAAAACAGATCTTTACCTACCTGCAATCCATCTTTTAAGTATTCTGCTAAAACGTAGTTTTCCCAAATATTCCCTAAGTAAGATGATCTTTCTAAAGAATTAAGAGAAGTAATATTTAGCAAATAGGATACTAGTCCTGTATCGCTAAAATATAATTTTGGTGATTTTATTAATCTCTTTCCTAAATTATTATAGTAAGGAGGAAGCAATGATATTACTCCTGAAATTTCTAAAGTATTAACCCACGATTTAATTGTGTTAAGTGATACTCCCACTTCTTTAGATATTTCTGTATAATTAACCAATTGCCCAACTCGTAAAGCAAGTAACGACAAAAACCTTCTGAAATCAGCTAAATTTGTAACATTCAATAATTGTCTTAAATCCCTTTCTATATAAGTTTGAAAATAATCTTCATAAAAATCATCAGCATCTAGATTACTCGCCCATAATTCAGGAAAACCGCCTCTCCACAACATATCCCTCCTGTTTTTTAATAATCCAGAATCATTGAGTTCTTTAGAATTAAGTGTTCCTAAAGTTAAAATTCTCACTCTACCGGCTAAGGACTCACTAATATTTTGCATCAAAGCAAATTGTTGACTTCCTGTGAGCAACCATTTCCCTTTTACATCTCTGTTTTCGTCTATCCTTACTTTTAATTCTCTGAATAATGATGGAGCGTACTGAACTTCATCAATGATTACATTTTTATCGAATCTATCTAAAAACTTAATAGGACTATTTTCTGCTTCCTCGGCCATAGCTACTCTATCGAGAGTTACATACTCATACTCTGGAAATAACTCTTTCAACAAAGAACTTTTACCTACTTGTCTAATACCAGTTAGTAAAACTGAGGGACGCTGAGCAACGGCCTTTGTAACTTTAACTATATTTAATCTTTTAATCCACATAATATATATCTATAAACTCTAAAACAAAGATACATAATAAAATTAACTTTAGTCAAATATGAAATCTTATTTCAGATTATCTTAACTTTGATTGCAGATTATCTTAATTTTAATTGCATATTATCCTAAATTTTAAAAGTATCATAAAAAAAGTCACCGTCTCACTTTGAGTGGAACGGTGACTATAAAAAATATATTTAGTTTTATTATTTAGTAGTAATATGTTTCATCACATCATAAGCATGATTTATAGCCATTGCAATAGAACCACCTTTTTTATAAACGATGTCTCCAACAATATACAATCCTTTTACGCTAGTTTCGTAATTATCGTCAAACACAGGATGCTTATCTTCATCTATATCTACATTTGATTTTTGTAAAAAACCTATAGGAGTAGTCCCTCCTAGTGCGTATATAACTCTATCGTAAATTGTATGGGTTCCATCAGCATAATTAACTTTTATACGATTTTCGTGAGGCTCGATAGATGTAGTATCAGCATTAAATCTAATTCTTAGTCTTTCCTCGTTGTTATAACGGGTAACCATCTCTTGATTTATTTCGTTAGCTCTATCAATCTTATCTCCTCTAACAGCTAGTGTAACAACATTATCAATTGTAAGTTGACATGCATATTCTACACCAGAATCACCACCTCCAACAACTAATATCTTTTCGTGTCCTCTACAATCGAAAGGATTATGATTTACATTTTTCCTGATAGACATAGGAACCTTATATGGAGGTTTATTCGGTTTCCCCATTCTACCTATTGTTACAATCACATTTTTTGCCTGATACTTTTCTTTAGGTACTACAACCGTAAAAACATCTCCTTCTTTAACAACACGATCTACTTCTGTATTATAAATAGAAGTCACAGAATCGTTGTCTAGTAATTCTTCGAAATAATCGAGTGTAGTTTCTTTTGTACCATCAAAAAACTGAACGTTTCCTTTTAAAACTACGTCTTGCTTATTATATATTTTATCTACTCTTTTTGAGTCTTTGTAATATTTTCTAATTGTTTGAGAATGATTCTCTCCCTTCTCTATAAATAAAATATTTTTTAATCCATAAATTGATGCTTCTACAACAGAAGCTATACCTCCAGGACCACCTCCAACTACTATTAAATCGTAAATCATTATTTTATTTTTTCTATTTTAATAACGGTGCAAATATATAAATAACCACTCAAAATGCATCTAAATAAACCTGTAACTAAACATGTTAGGCTATGACATTAGTCATGTTCTAAAAATAACAAATCACCATAATCAACTAAGATTATGGTGAATATAAAAAGTCACCCCCTTCGCTATCACGGTAGTGAATATTAGCGAAAGGGTGACTGTACATATATATATTACTTCTTACCTCCTTTACCCTTTTTAGGAGTTGCTTTTGGAGTTTTAGAAATAATCAACATTTCTTCATACTTCTTAACGGCGGCAAACTTAGCAGCTGCAATTGTTTCGCGGTTTGCTTTCTCTGTAATCTTACCTCTTGTAAGATCTTCTATAGCAATAAATCCGTTCAGCAACATCAACTGTAAAACCATGTTGTTAATAATGGTATCCTTGTGATATCCTTTTGCAATATAAATATCGGAACATTGAGCATAAAGTTCTTCGGCAAAATCTCTGTTATTTGGCAACCACATAAGTTGCTCGTAAGTTTCGCTAAATCCGTTTAACTCTATATTTATAGCAGGAGTTAACAACAACGGACTGAATACATGAGATTTTGAAAGTGGATCGAAACCTTTAAGCATATCGAATTTCACATCTCTAGTCATATCATCAATACGTACAAATTCTGCTTTACGCATATCTTCTAGTTGATACAAATAGAAGTTGTAACGCCAAACCTCTAAACTGTGCTTGTGATGACGGAACAAATCACCGTATTTTTCGATAATCTGTTTCTTAACCCATTCTTTGTTTTTATTAATTTCTGGATTAGCAATACGTACTTCTCTCAACAATTCTTTTACATCTTTAGCAGCTCTTTGAGGTCCAGTAATTTCCTTTCCAGTTTTCCCAATTTCAGTAGATAAAATACCACACTGAATATTCTTAGCTTTTAGTGTACCATCTTTTCCTCCTTTCATCAAGTCTACCAATTGCTGACGCTGATCTAACTGACCATCTTCTGTAATAAATGGATTTCCTGATGGCGTACTTGCAAGAGCATTAAATACTCCGTTAAAGAATGCTCTATCCAAAAATTGAGTATGTACTATTTCTCCGTCTACTTGAGTTCCTGTTAAGCGGAAACGGTTTTTAATTATATCGAAACGTATTTCATCAACCTTAAAGGTTTTATCTGAATAATTAAATTCACGATTAGTAAATATTTCACTCACAACTTCTTCTACATCAATTTTATCAATCATTTTGTAAGTTGAAGCAAGGTAAAATCTCTTCTCTTCTTTAACTTCTACCCAATCGAGTATTTGATCTAAATAGTTTCCGTGTTCTGATAATACATCTACTAAAGTTTTATCGCCAGTGTAACGAGCAAGAGTACGAGCAAAGTTAGGGTTATCTCCTGAAGTTGCTTTCTCTTTACGCTCTCCATGAGAATCTCTGTACATCAAGAAATTCTCAGCATTTGCATAGCGTTTAATACCTGCATCTGCTTTGGCATAGTTACTTGCTGTAAGCATTACATCAATCTTCATAGGCATAGACAAATCACAGAATCCTGCAATTGTTGCACGCGAATTAAGATCTTCTACATTACTTTCTGCAGCACTTTCGAATAAGGTACGGTATGCATAAATATAAGCAGGATCAAAATCAGTAACACGGGCAAAATCTCCTACCTCTGTTCCTATACCGTATAAATTACCTTCTTTGTCAGGGAACATGTGGAACATATCTCCTGCAATAAGTTTGATAGAACGTATACCAGGTAAATCTTGTTTCAACCACTTCAGCTGCATTGCGGCAAGCATCTCTGATTTACCAACACCACTATCTCCTGCAATTTTTATAGTAAATACAGTTCCGTCTTCTTCCTCTACCGAGAATAACGAACCGTGAACAGGAATACCTCCCATTTCTTTTACTTTCTCATTCAACATTGTTAAACGAGGTTTTTTAATATTACCAAAGTAATCTCCTTTTAAGTGAAGTGGAGTTACTACAGTTTTAATGTTTCCATTTGGTCCTTTCAAGTCGAAATACCCTACCGATGGATAAGACATAACTTTCTCTGGAGCGCCAGCAAACAGAATAATATCCGGAACAAAATCCTTAGCTTCTTTAAGAGAAATAGTATCAGTTCCCATTAAACGAAGGTTGTCTGCCAAGTATTTCATGTATGATTTCTGAAGAACATAAAGTTCTTTCACTAGTCCATTTTGAACAATCTTACAACGATAATCATCGTCGTCCATGTTATCTACAAACTTAGCCATACGGTCGTTAAAGAACTCTGAAGATGGAAGTGTAGAAAGATTTTTAACAAACTCTGATTCACTATATTTATCTCCTTCTTTAAGAATAATAGGTTCTTCTGTTCTATCTACTTTGAAGAATGGAAACTCTCGTTTCTTGGCATCTGTATTAGATCTAGTTATAATTTGAACATCCTTTTCGGCAGCAATAACACCTGTTCTAGTCATTACTTTATTTATCCAACTTAAAGCACCGTCATTATGAGTTTCAAGAGATTTGTTCTCCATCTCATAATCTTTGAAAATAGTTATTCCGTGCTGAACCATCTCATTTTTAAATGAGTTTTGAGAAACAAATTCTGCTGTCAATAACTTAATCATAAAGTGGTTGTAACGGTTGTAATAAGTTGTCCCAAACGACTTGTTCAACATACCATTCAAGAACAACACCATTTTGCGACTCACTTTCTCTACATCATCGTTTATAACTTTCTGAGTTGCTTTCTTCTCTAGAATTGTAATAATTTTATCCAGTTCCGCTCTAAATAAAGTATTAGCAATGTTTTCGGAAATCATTTTAACTTCCAAATCATCTAAAGACTCAATTTGTTTATTGAAATTTGCTGCAGATTCCGAAAGTAAAGAGGTAAACTCTTCTCCTTTTGTAATTAAATAATATCTGAATAATTGTTCTTTTTCATCCTCAATTCCAAATATGTAATCATCGATAATATCAAACTTTTGAGAAATGTTTTTGTTACCAAAAGCACCCCATACATCACCGTAATTATTTTGTAATTCTCCTTTAAACTCAGTAACTCTATCTACCAGCCTGAAATCGAAAAACTGTTTACCTGTAGTGAAAATATTTTTCTCGAATGCAGTTGTAAACAACTCTTGTAAAACTGGTTCTTTTGGTTCCTGATCGAATGGCAGATTGAAGTGTAACAACAATTCTCTAAAGAATTTTCGAAGTACAATATTGTAACCTTCCAATCTAGCTATATCACCATTTTTGTCTTTTTCATTAGCTTCCAAAGTAAGAAACTTGAACTTAGCATCTGAAAATATCATATGCTCCAATTCTAAAAGAATCTCACTCATTATCAACATTTCGTCGTTATCATCTAAGATGTAAGGATTGGGTTGAAAATTAACTTTCGAGTCGATATATTTTAATATTGTTGGCTTTCCGAAACGCGCTATAACTGCATTAATATCCAACTTGCGAAGTGCTGGGATATTTTTATAGAACTGCGGTAATAAGTTTTCGTAAAGCTTAGTGAATGCTTTCGAATTTAAGAATTCAAGCAAGTTTGTGTACTCTCCAATAGTTTCGTAAAACTCTAATACCGAATTTTTACTTCCGCTAATGGTGTTGATTGTTAAACCACTCTTACGAGGTGTTGCAGCGTAAAGTGTTTTAATATCTGATATTTTCAAACTTACATTTACTTTCTTGTTTAGCTTTTTCACTAAATCAAAATCAGCTAATATATCTTCTACAAACTCCTCATCTTCACTAGAGAATATATCGTTTAGAACATCAATAGCTTCTTTGTCATTATTCTCGGTAGCTGTACGTTTAGTATAATACTCTTCCCAATATTTAAGAAAAACATTAAGCCCGTTTTCGAACTCCTTAGAAAATACTTTATAGCTAGCATCATCTCCCTCTAAATAATCTCCTAAAGAGAAACGTACAAACCCTGTTTGATAAGGAATTACTGCTACGCCTCTTTCCTCTGCCAAACGCTTTGTAAATAACTCAAGTTCTTGGTAAGAAAAGAAATCTTTAAGAATAAGGTTGAATAAGTAAGAACCATCAGAGTCAAGAATAGAAACATAATTAGCTCCTCTTTTTTCTATTACC